>DATLYG010000034.1:0-3238 GCA_035574985.1 Thermoanaerobaculia bacterium
CGTTCGCCGATCGGCCTCCCGCCCCGCCGGCACGGGTGGCGAAGCTCGACGCGATCATGCGCGACCACGCCGCGCCCGACGCTCCCGGAGGCGCCCGACCGAGTGAACCACCCGGGCGCGGGCTCGGGCTCGGGCCCGGGAAAGGCACCGGATCACGCCGACGGCAAGAAGGCGATTCTTGAACGCATCGCTCAGATGCCCGTGCAATCGCCGAAATCGCGGCGCCCGACCGAGTGAGCCACCCGGGCGCGGGCTCGGGCCCGGGCTCGGGCATCGCGAGATTGCCTATCTGCCCGCGGTTCCACCACCGAAAGCGGATGACGCCTGCGCGCGATACCATGCGCGACGTGGATCTCACGCGCTTTCTCACCGCGCTGATCAGCGAGACGAACGGTCTCTCGCTCGACGACACCCTCACTCTGGCCGAAGGGTCGCCGCAGTTGCAGCGGAACGAAGGTCTGGCGGGAGTGGTTCGCGAGTTTCACGATCTCCTCGGGCGGTTCCGGCTCCGGCAGGTCCCCATCGAGACGCTGCTTCGTCATCCGGTTTCGCAGGCCCTCGAGGGCTTCTTCCGCGCCTTTCCCATTCCTTTTCGCGACGAGCACATTCATCTGAGCGGCTCGCTCGACGCGGCATTCATCTTTCCGCGGCTGCAGGCACTGCTGAACGGGGAGCACCGCGCGCTCTACGAGGCGAAGATCGCCGAGGTGTATGGACGGGAGGCCCTCCCGATCGCGAGCGAGGCCGACGTCGACCGCCTGATCCGTCTGCGCGAGGGAGAACAGTTCGCGCAATACCTCCGCATCCTCTACCTCCCCAAGCTGATCCTCACCAGCCGCGAGGCGCACCGCGACGCGGCGTGGCACATTGCCAGCCGTCTCTACCGCACGTCGAATGTCGGCTCGCTGCGTCTCAAGTTCACGCTCTTCCGCGAAACGAGCGAGTCGTCCGAGCAGGTCCCCGGGATCGAGTCGCTGACGCCCGAGGACGTCGTCCTCGGCCTGTACGAGGGCTTCCGGGCGTTTCAGCGCGAGGTCCCGTCGTTCCGCTTCATCCTCGCTCCCAGCTTCCGGAAGGAAGCGTCGTTCTACGACGCGAGGCGCTATCCGTCGAAGAGAGAGAGCTTCGATCATCAGGTCGCGCAGATCATCGATCTCATCGAGCGCTTCCCCGAACTCGCAGGCGTCATGACCGAGATCGACACGGTCGGCAACGAGAAGGGCTTCTACCGCAAGACGCACTTCCAGGAGATGCGCGTCGGCATCCGCAAGCTGCAGGCGTACGGGTTCCGGATGCGCAGCCACCACGGCGAGACGTGGAACACGCTGCGGCAGGGAATCCAGGCGGTCGACAACGCCATGAACATCTGGCACGTCGATGCCATCGAGCACGGACTCAGCCTCGGCATCAATCCGAACTTCTACTTTCACAGCCTCCTTCAGCGTGTCCTGCAGGCGAACGAGGCGGGGGAGAGGATCGCGCCGCATTCGCGCGAGGAGGCGGAAATCCTCGACATGGACTGGTCGGGACGCGAGGAGATCCGCGACAAGCTTCTGCGCGGCGAGCGAATCACCGCCGCCGAGGCGACGAAGGCGACGAAGACGAAATTCCATCACGCGCGCGAGGTCGAGCACTACCAGCACGACGTCCTGAACCGGATGATCGACAAGCGCCTCACGCTGGTCTCGCTTCCTTCATCGAACCAGAAGCTGACCGGCGCGCTCAGGGACTACGCCGATCATCCCTTCTCGTGGTGGGAGAAAAAGGGGCTGCGTCTCGGCGTCGGCACCGACAACGACATCACCCTCGGCACCAGCTTCCTGCGGGAGATGCTGATCCTCCTCTACACCGATCCGCTCGAGCTGAAGATCACGAAACTGCTGATCGTCACCACGGGCGAGTCGAGGCGCGATTACCTGAGTCACCTGATGTGGCAGATGCGGAAGGGGGCCTGAGGCGGCCCCTTTTCCTCAGGCCGGCATGCGGTAGACCGCTGCATTGATGTGCATCCCCGCTCCGACGGAGGCGAAGACGATGAGGTCGCCCGGGGAGATGGAATGACCTTCGAGCCTCCCCTTCACGACGAGATCGAGGAGCGTCGGCACGGTGGCGACGGAACTGTTGCCGAGCCACGAGATGGTCATCGGCATCACGCCGGGCGGCGGCTGTTCGATGCCGTAGAGCTGATAGAGAGCGGCGAGGATCGCCTCATCCATCTTTCCGTTGGCCTGGTGAAGGAAGATCTTCCTGACGTCGGCGATTCCGGCGCCGGCGCGTTCGAGCGAGAGCCGGATCGCTCCGGCGACGTTCTGGAGCGCGTACTTGTAGAGTTTCCGGCCCTCCATCTTCAGGAAGAGCGCCTCGAGGAAGACCTCCTGGTTGTACGACGGTCCCATGAAGAGCATTTTCGAGTGCTCGATCGTGTCGGAGCGGACGGCGTGCGAGAGGATTCCGGCGGAGTCGTCGGGGGAGGTCTCGAGGATGGTCGCGCCGGCGCCGTCGGCGTAAATGAGGCTGTCGCGGTCGTGGGGGTCGGAGATGCGCGAAAGCGTCTCCGCGCCGATGACCATCGCCCGTCGGATGTCGCCCGCGCGGATCATGGCGTCGGCCTGAATGACGCCCTGGAGCCATCCGGGACATCCGAAGACGAGGTCCCAGGCGGAGGTGAACGGGTTCTCGATCCGGAGTTTCGCCTTCACGCGCGCGGCGAGCGCCGGGACGAGGTCGGAGCGGCGGCTGCCCGGGCGGACGTCGCCGAAGTTGTGGGCGACGATGATGCAGTCGAGCGACTCGCGGTCGATGCCGGAGGAGGCGAGGGCGTCCTCGGCGGCGCGCCAGGCGATGTCGGAGGTCATCAGATCGTCGCTGACCCAGCGCCGCTCGCGGATGCCGGTGATGGCCTCGAACTGGTCGAGGATCTGCCGGTTCGGTTTGTCGATCTTCTTTCCGGAGGCGTCGAGAAACTCGTGCCCCAGGAAGAAGTCGTTCGGGATGCGGCGGTCGGGGATGTAGCTGCCGGTGGCGGTGATGATCGTTCTCACGGGGCACAGTCTAACAACTCCGCCCCGCGTTGAGGTATGCTGTTAGACGTGAGTACGAAACGCGGAAAACTCTGCAAGAAGGGTCTGCACAAGATGACGAAAACGAACACGTACGAGCATCCGGCGAAGGGGCCGGAGTGCCGTGCGTGCAAGCGGGAGTACATGCGCGACTACATGCGGTCGCGGCGGGCGGGCGC
>DATLYG010000035.1:0-12512 GCA_035574985.1 Thermoanaerobaculia bacterium
ACCGATGAGAAACACCGCCGAGGCGAGGGCGAGCGGGACGATCTCGCGCACGGCGTTCTGGTGCAGATGAGTCGTGGTCAGGCCGCGCGAGAGCATCCACGGCCAGAGCGCGGCCACGGTTCCCGCGATGGCGACGGTCACCGCGAGCGGAACGGCGCTCCATCGGCCGGAGGCCATCCGGTCGACGCCGAAGGCAGCGAGCGTGACCACGGCAAGGACGGCTGAAAAGATGAAACGTTCGTTGAGTGCGATCTCGAACAGTGGCAGGCGGGCGAGAAGATGCGAAATCCCCGGAGCGGAGACTCCGGCGAGGAACCCGAACACTGCGAGTCCGGCGAGAAACCAGCGCGCCCGATCTCTCCATCCGAGCCAGCCGGCGGCAGCGGCGGCGATGACGATGCTGCCGGCGTAGGGGAAGGCCGGGTCGTAGTAGCGCGCCGGGACCGCCGCGGTCTCGGTCGCCGGCGAGCCGAAGACGAACGGCACGATGGCCCGCAGCAGACGGACCGCGGCCTCGAGCGCGTCGACCCAGCGCCGCTCGTTGGCGAACTTCGTGACGCGCAGCTCGTAGTCGGCGGTCTGCGGGAGCGCCTCGAGGAAGGGGAGAAGGTGAATCGAGGACAGCAGCAGAGCGAGGATGCCCGCGAGCGTCGCCGCACCGGCGACGCGGGCGGCCCTGCTCCACGAGCGAAGCCGGACCATCTCGAACACACCCCAGGCGATGCCGAGAGTGACCACGTGCAGCGTACTTTCGGGGTGTCCGGCCACGACGACGAGAGCCAGAACGATGGCGAGGCGGGCAATCGACCGCCAGTCCGGACGCTCGGCGATGCGCCGCACGGAGACGAAGACGAGAGGCTGCATGAGGACCGCCGCGCCCAACGGCACCTGGCCGAAGAAGAGAATGAACTGGCTCAGCATCCAGCCGGCCGCGGCGACGAAGGATGCGTCCTCCGACGCGCCGAGATCGCGGGCGAAGAGAAACGCGGCGAGGGCCGCGGCGAAGAACACCAGCGTGGCTTCGAAGGTGATGCTCTGTGCCAGAGGGAGCAGTTGGCCGAGGAGATGGAAGGGATGCCACGGCGACGGCTCTGAAGCAGCGGCGAGAATGTCGCCCGAAAACGTGAAGGGATTCCAGAGGGGCCACTCGCCGTGAGCGAACGCGTAACGGACGGCCGCGCGCCATGGAATCATCAGCCGTTGCACGTCGGTGAGCATCGGGTTCCCGACCGAGGTGATGCCGTGGTCGCGTGCCAAGGAGGCGAGTGGCTCCTCGTCGTAGGCAAGATCGATCGGGCCGTAGACGCCTCCTGTTACGAGCGCGCGGCCGGTGAGGAGGAGCGGGAGAAGCAGCAGGACGATGGCTGCCCGGCGCGAGAGAGTCGTCGTGGTTCCGTGCACGATCCGGAGGATCGCCGCTGCGGTCGCGAAGTAGAGAATGGCCGGCATTCGCGCCGGACAATCATAGCGGCCATGGCGCGGCCGGGCGTCGTACTCCGGATATCATCTGGCGCGTGAAGCCGGCGATCTCGCTCGTCATTCCGATGTTCAACGAGGAGGCGAACATCGAACACGCGATCGCATATGCGGTCGACGCGCTCGCGCAGCACGCGCGCGAGTACGAGATCGTGATCGTCGATGATGCTTCGACCGACCAGTCGCCGGAGCTGGTCCGCCGGGCCATCGCCGGCAATCCCAGGATCCGCCTGATCCGGCACGAATTCAACCGGAAGCTGGGTGCCTCGCTCCGGACCGGCTTCGCCGCGGCGCGGTACGAGCTGATTCTCTACATGGACGCCGATCTCCCGTTCGACCCCGACGTCCTCGGTCGCGCGATCCGGGCGATGAACGTCACGCGCGCGGACATGATCTCCGGCTATCGCTTCGATCGCACGATCGAGGGGTTCAAGCGGACCCTCTACTCGATGGCCTACAACCTCCTCATCCGCATTCTTTTCGGCTCGCGCGTGCGGGACGTCAACTTCTCCTTCAAGCTGATGAAACGGGAGGTGCTCGAGGCGATCGAGCTGAAATCCGACGGATCACTCATCGACGCGGAACTGATCGTGAAGGCGAAGAACCACGGCTTCGCGATCCAGCAGATCGGTCTCGATTACTTCCCGCGGATCCACGGCGAGTCGACGCTCTCCTCGCCGGCGGTCATTTTCAAGATCGTCCGCGAACTGATCGCGCTCTTTCCCGAGATGCGGCGGAGGGTGCCGCGACCGAAGCGAGGGGAGTCCGGCGGCGACTCCTCGCAGGTCCGCTCGATCGCCGTCCCGTGAAGCGTCTGATCGTCACCGCCGACGACGTCGGCCTCGACAGGGGGATGAACGAGGGGGCGCTGCGTGCGCACCGGGAGGGAATCGTCACGGCGTGCAGCGTCGTGGCGAACGGTGCGGCTTTCGACGACGCGGTGGCGCGGCTGCGCGATGCCCCCGGACTCGAGGCCGGCGTGCACCTGACGCTCGTCGAGGAGACCGCGCTGACGATCGGACGCCCGATGCCGCGGAACTACCTTGCGTTCCTGGCGCGGCCCGCGCGCGGGATCGAATCGGAGCTGCGCGCGCAGATCGAGAAAGTGCTCGCCGCGGGGCTTCGCGTGACGCATCTGAACGGTCACCAGCATTTGCACGTGCTGCCGTCGGTGCGGCCGGTCGTGCGGAAGCTCGCCGTGGAATTCGGAATCCCCTATGTCCGGCGTGTCGCCGATCGCGGAGGTCGGGCGGGAGTGGCGCGGCGCGTGTCGCTCGCGGCGCTCCATGCGATCGGCCGCCGTGCGGGAGGAACGAACGACTGCACGATCGGCGTGGCGGAGGCGGGACACCTCACGGCCGGGCGGATCCTCGAGCTGCTCGACGAAGTCGAGGGCCTGACGGAACTCGTGACGCATCCCGGGGTCGCCGTGTCGGGCTACCGGCAGTGGCGCTACCAGTGGGATGAGGAGACGCGCGCGCTCTGCGATCCCCGCCTGCGCGAGGCGATCGCCGCCCGCGGCATCGAACTGGTCGCGCCATCGCGAGCCGGATAGCGGGCGAATCGCATCCCCGAGTGCTATCCTTCCCCGAAACAATCGCTGTCCAAGTGATCGGGAGAGCAACATGACCGTGCAGGCATCGCCTTCGTCTCTCGAGCGCGAGCTGGAGTATCGGAAGAAGCTCACGCACATCACCAATCAGATCAACGCAGCGGAGTCGATCCCGCATATCCTGATGACGCTCAAGGACAAGATCCTCGAGCTCCTCGACGCCGAGCGCCTGACGATCTACGCCATCGACACCAAGAACCAGGAGCTCTACTCCCTCCAGAAGGTCGGCGATGTTCCGAAGGAGATCCGCGTCCCGAAGTCGTTCGGATCGATCGCCGGTTTCACGGCCCTGGCGCGGAAGACGATCAACATCAGGGATGCCTATGACGCAGCGGAACTGACGAAGTTCCATCCCAACCTGAAGTTCGACATCCGCTGGGACAAGCAGTCGGGCTTCCGCACCAAGTCGGTGCTCGCCGTGCCGGTGATGTTCGAGAAGTATCTTCTGGGCGTTCTGCAGCTCATCAACAAGCGGCACGGGCCGCAGTTCACCGCACAGGACGAGGACGCCGCCGAGGAGATCGCGCGCATCCTCGGAATCGCGTTCTACAACCAGCACCGGGCGGCGAGGCAGAGCAAGCCGTCGAAGTTCGGCACGCTGATCGACAAGGGAATCATTTCGGAGAAAGACATCGAGCAGGCGGTCACCAGCGCGCGCGTGAACAACACGACGGTCGAAAAAGTCCTCATCGAGGACTTCAACGTTCCGAAGGACGAACTGGGGAAGTCGCTCGCCGCCTTCTACGGGACGCAGTTCTTCAGCTACGACGGCATCCAGACGATCCCGGCCGATCTGAAGGATCGTGTGGCATCGGACATGTGGAAGAAGTATGTCTGCGCCCCTGTCGAGCGCCGTCCGGGCGTCCTCGTCATCGCCGTCGACGATCCCCAGGACCTGACCCGTCTGGACGGAATCCGCGCCATGAACCTCTCGCCCCGGTATGACTTCTGGGTCGGGATGAAGCACGAGATCCTCCAGTACGTCGCAAACTCCTACGGAGAGAAGGTCGAGACGGCCGGCTCGGCGGGGGAGGCCGATCTCGCGAAGATCATCGACATGCTCGGCGAAGGAGAGGCGATCGTCGAGGACGAGGAAGTGAAGGAAGGACCGGAGATCGATGAGACCGACTCCGGCATCGTCCGCCTGGCGAACCAGCTCATCATCGAGGCCTACAACCGCGGCGCGTCGGACATCCACATCGAACCGGACGGCCCGAAGAACCCCTGTTTGGTGCGGCTCCGCATCGACGGCGACTGCATGAAGTTCATGGAAATCCCGGGGGCCCACCGCAACGCTCTGGTGCAGCGCCTGAAGATCATGGCGAGGCTCGACATCTCGGAGCGTCGCAAGCCGCAGGACGGAAAGATCCGCTTCAAGTACTCGAAAGGGACCATCGAACTCCGCGTCGCCACCATTCCGACGGCGAACCAGAACGAAGACGTCGTCATGCGCATCCTTGCGGCATCGAAACCGCTGCCGCTCGACAAGATGGGCTTCGCCGAGCACAACCTGACGCGGTTCAAGCAGATCCTCCAGAAGCCATACGGGATCTGCCTCGTGGTCGGTCCGACCGGTTCCGGCAAGACGACCACCCTCCACTCGGCCCTCGGATTCATCAACACCGAGGACATGAAGATCTGGACCGCCGAGGACCCGGTCGAAATCACGCAGAAGGGGCTGCGCCAGGTGCAGGTGCAGCCGAAGATCGACTTCACCTTCGCGGCCGCCATGCGCGCGTTCCTCCGCGCCGACCCCGACGTGATCATGGTCGGCGAAATGCGCGATCACGAGACGGCGGCGATCGGCATCGAGGCCTCGCTCACCGGACACCTGGTCTTCTCGACGCTACACACGAACTCGGCGCCGGAGACGATCACCCGTCTGCTCGATATGGAGATCGATCCCTTCAACTTCGCCGATGCGCTGCTGGGAATCCTCGCGCAGCGCCTCATCCGCACGCTCTGCCCGAAGTGCAAGGAACCGTACAACCCGACGCCGGAGGAGTTCGAGGAGATCATCGAGGTCTATGGCTACGACTGGTGGCCCTCGACCGGCATCACCTATTCGCCGCAGCTCACACTCTACAAACCGAAAGGGTGCTCGAACTGCAACAACAGCGGATTCAAGGGCCGCATGGGAGTGCATGAGCTGCTCGTCGGGACGGACGAGCTGAAGAAGGCGATCCAGCGCCGTGCACCGATCGACGAGCTGCGGCACCTAGCGCTCCAGCAGGGGATGCGGACGCTTCTCCAGGACGCGATCGAGAAGTGTTTCAAGGGACACTGCGACATCAAGCAGGCCCGCGCGATCGCGGTGAAGTGAACCCCGTTGGCCGGCGCGTCGATTTTCTGTGACGCGGCGGTCAACATCGGCTCCTCCGCCAACCTTTCTCCTCTCCGGACGTCCTACGATGTGACGATCCGAAGGAGGGGAACATGGCGAAGTCGCTGGCGCTCCGATTCGTACTCCTCGCCGCGCTGATTCCGCTGGCGGCCTGCAGAATCACCGAGAGCCGGAAGGCCGCCGCCCTCCGTGCCGTCACCGCGGCGATTCTCGGGGTTACGTACGACGATGCGACGGTCTCTCCGCTGCCCGCAGAACCGGCCACGACGAACGCTGCCGCTGTGGCGGCCGCTCCGCCTGCCAAAACGAATGCGGCCGCGCCGCGCGCCGGGAAAACGTGCGAGATCCGCGTCGCGATGAATGCGAATGACGCGAAGACGGCGGACGGCCTCCTGCCGCACCTCGTCGAGCCGCGTCTTTCCTCCGGGCAGGCCCGCGTGGTGACCGGGGTCCGCATCCGCACGGACGAACTGCAGGTGAAGGTCGAGCCGGTCCGTGCCGCCCTCGCCGCCGTCCCGCGCCCGCTCGCGCGGATCTGACATGATGGCCCCGTGCCGGAGCTCCCCGAAGTCGAGATCTACGCGCGCACGTTCGCCGCGCATGCGCTGAACCGGAGAATCCTCCGGGTCCGCGTTCTCGACCCGAGGATCCTCGCGGTCCGCGAGGCGGCATTCCGCCGCGCATTCACCCGCCGCTCGTTCGGACGGGTGCGGCGTCACGGGAAGCACCTTTTTGCCGATGCAGGGAGTGTCTGGCTGCGCCTCCACTTCGGCATGACGGGCGATCTGTCGTTCTACCGCGATTCCCGCCGCACGCCGCGGTTCGCGCGAGTCGTCTTCGATTTCGAGGGTGGAGATCACCTCGCGTTCGAGGACGTGCGCCTGTTCGGTGTGGCCGACACCGTCGTTTCGCCGGAAGCGTTCATCGCGGAGCGCGGCCTGGGCCCCGACGCGCTCGATCGGTGCGTCACGTTCGCGGCCTTTCAGAGGCTGCTCGAAGGGCGTCGTGGAGCGGTCAAGGCGCTGCTGTTGTCGCAGGAGGTCGTGGCGGGAATCGGGAACCTCTACGCGGACGAGGTCCTCTTCCGGAGCGCGATCGATCCGCGGCGTCCCGTCGACGACCTGAGCGCGCGGGAGGTGCGGGCGCTCCAGACCGCGATGCGGAACGTCCTGCGGACGGCGATCGAGCGTCTGGCACGAGGAGAGGAGCAGCCGGCGCAATGGCTGCTGTGGCACCGGGAGCGCGGCGCGCGCTGTCCGAGGTGCGGAGGTGTCATCGGCCGGAGCGTCGTAGGTGGGCGGACGACGTACTCCTGCTCGCGGCACCAGGCCGTGCCGCCCTTGGCTTCGCCACGCCCGTCACGCGCGCGGTGACTTCAGGGGCGTTCGCTCCGCGGGCGGTCCTTCCGTACCGCCGCGAGCGCGGCTCGATGGACGGCCTCCGCCCCGGCGTCATCGCACGCGGCGGCGGCAGCGACGGCACCCTCGAGCGAGCGGGCGCGGTTCGGCGTTCGCAGGAGGGAGCGGCGGAACTGCTCGAGCGCCTCCTTCGGTCTGCCGCTCTCGAGGAGAAGCTCGCCGTAGATCTCGTGTGCCGGCTGGAGCGTGTCGGGAGGTCCCGACGGCGCGCCGAGCGCCTCCTCCATCCGCACCGCTTCGGCTGCGAGGCGGAGCGCCTCGTCGCGGCGGGTCTCCGCGAAGGCGATGAGCGCCTCGAGGCTGCGCGCCATGACCTTTCCGATCTCCGGTTCGTATGCGGAGGATGACGGCGCCGCGGCCGAGAGCCTCGCCAGCGCTCGCTTCGCCTCGACGATGTTGCCTCGTCTGGCGGCGATGACTCCGCGCGCGAAGAGAACCTCTTCCGTTCCGCTCCCTCCACGGTGCTGCATCGCGCCGCACGCGTGTCCCTCGCCGTCGCCGGACGGCCCCTCATCGCCGAGGACCGATGCGTCGCCCGTCTCGAGGGCGTAACGCGCTCCCATTCGGCGTCGCGTGGAGCGCTCCCGCGATGTGTCGCCGGCCGTCTCGTCGAGAAGCTTCTTCGCGTCGGCGAAGCGCCCCTGCTGCAGGTAGACGTACTGGAGCCAGGAGAGGCTGTGGAGATCGTGCTTGTCGCGCGTCAGGTTGCGGCGTGCGACCCACGCCTTCGAAGCCGCGAAGGCCATTTCGTTCGACGCTGCCGCCTCTTCCCACATGCCGAGCTGCAGGAAGATGTGCGACGGCATGTGCAGGGCGTGATGGGCGGCAGGGGCGACGCGGGCGTAGCGGCGCGCCGCGCGAAGGCCGAGTGGCGCGTGCACCGGGTCGTCGTACGCATGGATCATGTAGTGCAGCACGCCGGGATGGCTCGGGTGCGTGACGAGGAGCGGCTCGAGGATTGCCGCGGCGCGGATCTGCTTGCGCGCGTCGGGTTCGCCGGGCCGCATCAGTCCCAGGATCGCCAGCGCGTGAAAGGCCTGCGCCTCCGCATCGTCCGGATATGCGGCGGCAAGGCGCGCCATCCGCTTCTCGTATTCGGCGTCGCGCGAGTCTTTGTCGCCTTTCTCGTCGTAGAGCGCCGCGACGGCGTCGAGATACGCCTGCTCGCGCGGTGTCGGCGTCCTTGCCGCAGAGGCTTTCGCCAGGGCCGCCCGCCCTGCTCCGGGATCGACTTCGAGCCAGATCGGGTGGTTGTACGTCATCGCCTCTCCCCAGCAGGCGAGGGCGAAACCGGGATCGATTCTCTGCGCCTCGCGGAAGGCCTCCGCGGCCTCCTCGTACCAGAAGCTGTGAAGCGCGGCCACGCCGCGCACGAACGCCGCCTGCGCCTCGGGGCGTCCGGAGTTCGGAAACGAGATCGTCCCGAGCTTCTCGTCCGCGGACAGCGACACGGAGGAGAGGAAAAGGAGGAGTGACACGATGCCGCGCATGGAGGGAGTGTAACCGCACTCGTGGCGGGGCCGGCCGAAGGGCTCCCGATGACACGGTCGGGTACACTGCGCCTGAATGCGTCTGCGGGTCGGGACGAGCGGCTACAGTTACAAGGAGTGGAAGGGGAGCTTTTATCCGGACGATCTCCCGCCGGCGAACATGCTCCCTTTTTACGCCAGCCGCTTCGACACGGTCGAAATCAACAATACGTTCTACCGGATGCCCGACGCGAAGACGCTCGCGAAGTGGGCGGGGGAAGTCCCCGACGGCTTCACCTTCGTCCTGAAGGCGCCTCAGCGGATCACCCATCAGAAGAGGCTGGCCGGCGCCGGGGACGACGTCCGCCGTCTGTTCGACGCCGCCTCGTCACTCGGGGAGAAGCTCGGGCCGGTGCTCTTCCAGCTTCCGCCATTCCTCAGAAAAGACACCGCGCGCCTCGCCTCGTTCCTCGACGAACTTCCCGAAGGCCGCGAGGTGGCATTCGAGTTTCGCCACCACTCCTGGATGTCGGAGGACGTCTACGAGATTCTGCGATCGCGCGACGCCGCGCTCTGCGCGGCGCAGACCGACGAGACCCGCGATCCGGACGCGATCGTCGTGCCGACGGCGGGATGGGGCTACGTCCGTCTCCGCAGTACCGGCTACACCGATGCCGATCTCGCCGGGTGGGTCATGCGAATCGGCCGCCAGCCGTGGCAAACTGCGTACGTTTTTTTCAAACATGAAGAAGAAGGAAAGGGGCCGGAGTTCGCGGGGCGCTTCCTCGCGGCGTGGAACAAGTGAATGTCGTTCGTCCGCAGTACGATCGTTTTTCTGCTTCTGATCGCGCTCAAATACCTCAGCAGAATCTTCTATCGACACGACTTTCAGTGGGTTGGCGAGGTGCCGCCCGATCCGTGGCGCAACATCCGCCTCGTGGCATTCCTCAATCACACCAGTCTCTTCGAGCCGCTGTTTCTCGGCATGGTGCCGAATCACTTCATCTGGCGGCTCGCCGCCCACGGCGTCGTTCCCGCCGCCGACAAGACCACCGAGCGGCCGCTCGTCGGGCTGATCTTCAAGTTCGTCGCCCATCACGTCGTCTCGATCACGCGCCAGCGGGACGAGACGTGGTTCGAGGTCCTGAGCAGGATCGACCCGAGGTCGATGGTCGTCATCGCGCCCGAAGGGCGGATGAAGCGCGAGACGGGACTCGACCTGCAGGGGAACCCGATGACCGTCCGCGGCGGAATCGCCGACATCCTTCACTCGGTGAAGGAGGGGCGGATGCTGATCGCCTACAGCGGCGGCCTCCATCACGTCCAGATCCCGGGAAGAAAAACGGTCCGGATCTTTCAGACCGTGCGGATGCGTGCGGAGATCGTCGACATCGCCTCGTACATTGCCGCGATGAACGCACGGGGAGGGGAAGCGCAGTTCAAGAAGAGCGTGCGCGAAGATCTCGAGCGGCGGCGGGACATCTACTGTCCGGGCGATGCGGCGGAGCGCAAGATTGCCTGAGCGACTTCCTCCGCCGGTACCGGCCGGCCGAGCAGGATGGCGTTCGACGAGGAATGCGAGACGTTCCTCGTTTCCCGCTCCCTGAGGCAACGACGCGAAGTTCCGCCGGTCGGGCGCAGCCCTGGCGTTCAGGCGGCCGCTACGAACGCTTCAGAAGCTGCCACGTCGCCAGAGCGATGCCGATCAGTGCCAGGGCGACGAGCGCCTTGTTGCGGGCCAGGATCGAGCGGAGGGAACTCTCTTCGGCGCGCCGGCGCTCCTCCTCGAGGACCCGCATCTTCTGCACGTGCGCGCGGCGAACCGAGTCGCGGACCGACTGACGGAATTCGCGCAGCGACATCGCACCCTCGGGCCGGACGGCCATGCCGCGCTGCGTGTCGACGAGCACCGCTTCCGACGCCACGGGGTGCACGATCTTCTCGCCGCGCTCGTCCGTCGTCACGTCGTACGTCCCCTGGTCGAAGTAGAGGAGGGTCTGTCCCGCGCGCGTCGACCTGACGAAGAGCACGCGCTCGTCCCCCTCGCGGAACGCCGGAATGCCGATCGAGTCCTGGTGGATGCCTTCCACGCTGCCGCCGGGGGTGACGATGGTCAGTTCCGCGGCGGCCGCTCCCTTGAGCGACTCGGCGACGCGGAAAACCGACCGGGTGAGAATGAAGCGCTTCGACGGGTCCCACTCGGAGCGGGTCTCCACGCACTCGCCGAGAATGATGGCGTCGGCGCGGTTCACCTTCTCGTCGAACGGCACGGCGCGGGTGACGGTGGCCCCCGCGGAGGCGGAGGCGAGAGCGAGGACGAAGGCAAGAGCGATCCGGGACATGTCAGGATCCACTCAAGCAAGGGCCGCGCCGCCGTTCGCGTCAGCCGAGGCAGCGCCGGATGAAGTCGGCCACGACGCTCAGCGATTCCTGCGTGACCTGGTGGCCCATGGCGAACTCATGGTATTCGGGCCGGAGTCCGTGTTCCTCGAGGACGTGACGGGCGCGGCGGGCTGCGGCGACGGGGATCATGTCGTCGAAGGTCCCGTGAACGATCAGGACGCGCTGGTTGGCGCGTGCGCGGAGATCGGGAAGGTCGCGTTCGTGCAGCGCGCCGCTCATGACGACGATCCCGGCCGGAGGGACGGGCATCCGGAAGCCGGCCTCGAGCGCCATCACGCCACCCTGCGAGAAGCCGGAGACGACGACTTTTCCCTCGGGCGTGGGATAGCGGGCGAGGACCTCGTCGATGAAACGGAGGAGCGTGGCGCGCGCCGCGGCGATCGACTCCGGGTCGGGAGGGAGTCCGTCGAACCACGTCCAGCCGAAGGTCATGCCGGGGTAGGGTTCGAACGGCCGCGGCGCGTTGGGGAAGATGAAGCGGTAGCCGTCGCCGCCGTCGAGCATCGGCGCCAGGTCGGCGAGATCGTTCGCGTCGGCCCCGCGTCCGTGCATGCAGAGGACGAGCGGCATTTCGGCCGAGTCGGGCTTCGCGGTCGGGACCTTCAGGACGTAGCGGAGCGAGAGGTCGGTGTGCATCGCGCGCGCATTCTAAACGGCGGGATGGGGGCGGCGGCGAGGCGTCGCGAGCTTCCAGCGACCTGCACGCGATTCGACGGCTCGATTTCAAACTTCGAGCCCTGCAGGTGCGGTCGAACACTACATTAGCGCGCCGCGCGGCGTTTCGGCAGCAGGTTGTGCAGGAAGAGCGCGTCGGCCGGTGCGAAGGGGGAGGCAGGCATCTGCTGGCCGGTGATTCCCACGCCGGTCGGGGAGAGGGCGGCGAGCGTCCCGAAGGAGCGCGGCCGGTCGTCAAGAAGTTGACCGGTTGCGCTGACGCGGACTCCGACCGTCTCGCCCGAAGGTGTCGTCGAGCGGATCAGCCACATGCCGCCGACCGCATCGACCTCCAGCCCGGAACCGAATGCCTTCATCGTCACGGCGGACCCCGTCGGACCGCCGAAGCGGTCGACGCGGGTGAAGCGGAGATTCCCGGCCGCATCGATGGCGGCGACGAGGTGTTCCACGCCGTTCCACGCGACGTCGACCGCGTTCGAACGGGGAAAGATCTCGCGCCGCGAGACGTCGCCGCTCGAGTCGACGACGATCAGAAAGACCGAGTTGTCGAACCCGATTGACACGGACGACGCTGCGATCAGGTGACGCTCGCCGTCGGAAGCTGCGGCGACATCCGAGAAGGCGACGTCCTTTTCGAGCAGGACCGGCGGGCCGCTCAGAGCGCCTGCGGCCGTGAACTTCGCCATCAGGAGTTTTCCTGAGGCGTCCGTGCCGGTGACGAGGAGGCTGTTCGCCGCCGTCGAGATCGCCGGCTGCGACGCCCCGTCCATGTCGGGGATCTTCACGATGGTGAACGTGGCGTCGTTTTTCACCACGGCCACCTGCGTCTCCCACGACGGCGGCTCGAGCGGAGAGGGAGGTGCCGGCACCTCGCGCCATGCGATGACGACATCGAACCCGAAGGGGACGGCCGTCAGGCCGCCGATGGCATGCTGGTCGCGAACCAGAACGCTGTCGCGGTCGACGAGCAATCCGGAGAGCCGCTGGATCCGCGCCAGGCGGAGGCGCGAGCGGTCGTCGCCGCCGGAGTGTTCGGTCCAGAACACGTAGTGGAATTCCTCGGTCGTGACGATCTCGCTGTCGGTCTGATCGAGCGGCCCGGTTGCCACGATTCC
>DATLYG010000036.1:0-16277 GCA_035574985.1 Thermoanaerobaculia bacterium
CCTCAAGCTCAATCCCACCGAGACGATGATGGTCTTCGAGACGGCGAAGGGATTCGTCGGCGCCAAGGCGGGGCCGCACTACCCGGCTCCTCTCGCGGCGATCACCGCCATGCAGCAGGGTGCGGGACGCTCGCGCGACGACGCTCTCAGAATCGAGGCCGAGGCCTTCGCACGCATTGCGAAGACCCCCACGGCGTTTCATCTCGTCACCATTTTTCTCGGCGATCAATTCGTCGGAAAGCTGGCGAAGAAGCTGGCCGGGAGCGCTGCGAAGGTCGAATCGGCCGCCGTCCTCGGCGCCGGCATCATGGGCGGCGGCATCGCCTACCAGTCGGCGTGGAAGGGCGTCCCGATCGTGATGAAGGACATCAACGAGAAGGCGATCGCCCTCGGTCTGTCCGAAGCGGCCAGACTTCTCGTCAAGCGCGTCGAGCGCGGAAAGATGACGCCTCCGGAGATGGCGGAAGTCCTCACCCGCATCCGGCCGACGCTCTCCTACGGGGACTTCGCCGGCGTCGACATCGTCGTCGAGGCGATCGTCGAGAACGAGACGATCAAAAAGAGCGTCCTCGCCGAAGTCGAAAAGAAGGTGAAAGAGGACGCCATTCTCGCCAGCAACACCTCGACCATCTCGATCACCCGGCTCGCCGAAGCGCTCGAGCGCCCGGAGAACTTCTGCGGGATGCACTTCTTCAACCCCGTCCACCGGATGCCGCTGGTGGAAGTGATCCGCGGAGCGAAGTCGGGCGAGCGCGCCATCGCCACCACCGTCGCCTGGGCGCTGGCGCTGGGGAAGACGCCGGTCGTCGTCAACGACTGCCCCGGTTTTCTCGTCAACCGCGTCCTCTTCCCCTACTTCGCAGGCTTTACCGGACTCCTCTTCGACGGCGTCGACTTCCAGCGCATCGACAAGGTGATGGAGAAATTCGGCTGGCCGATGGGCCCCGCTCATCTGCTCGACGTGGTCGGCATCGACACGGCTCATCACGCCGCCGCAGTGATGGCGGCCGGCTATCCCGACCGGATGGCGGCTTCCGGGAAGACCCCCACCGACGCGCTGTTCGAAGCGGGCCGCTTCGGCCAGAAGAACGGCAGGGGTTTCTACGCGTATCTCCCCGACCGGAAAGGATCGCCGAAGAAGACCCCCGATCCCGCCGTGTACGAACTCATCCGGCCGCTGGTGCGGGAGGATCGGAGTGCCGCGATCAGCGACGAGGAGATCGTTGACCGGATGATGCTCCCCCTGCTCATCGAGTGCTCGCGCGCGCTGGAGGAAGGAATCGTCGGCACGCCGGTGGAAGCGGACATCGCCCTCGTCTACGGGCTGGGCTTCCCGCCGTTCCGGGGAGGGCCTTTCCGCTACGCCGATGCCATCGGACTGAAGGCCCTCTGCGCGAAGGCGGAGAGGTTCGCAGCGCTCGGAAAGCTGTACGAACCGACCGCCGCGATGCGTCGTCTCGCCGAGGCCGGCGGCTGCTTCCATGAAACGAGGTGAATGATGAAAGACGTCGTCGTCGTCGATGCCGTCCGCACGCCGATGGGCCGCTCGAAGGGCGGCATGTTCCGGAACGTCCGCGCCGAGAACCTCTCCGCCGCGATGATCACCGCCCTGTTGCGGCGCAACCCGAAGGTCAATCCGGCCGAAGTCGAGGACGTGATCTGGGGGTGCGTGCAGCAGACCCTCGAGCAGGGATTCAACATCGCCCGTTTCGCCGCGCTGATGACGGAGCTTCCGCACAGCGTCACCGCGCAGACCATCAATCGCCTCTGCGGGTCGTCGATGAGCGCGCTGCACAGCGCCGCGATGTCGATCATGACCGGCAACGGCGAGATCTTCATCGTCGGCGGCGTGGAGCACATGGGCCATCTGCCGATGACGCACGGCGTCGATCCGAATCCGGCCCTGAGCAAGTACGCCGCGAAGGCCGCCGGAATGATGGGCGTGACCGCCGAGGTGCTGGCCCGGATGCACGGCATCACGCGGAAGGCGCAGGACGAGTTCGCCCTTCGCTCGCACAGAAGGGCGCACGAGGCCCGCGTCCAGGGGCGCTTCCGGAACGAGATCGTGCCGATGGAAGGTCACGATGAGAACGGCTTCTCGCGGATCTTCGACTACGACGAAGTCGTTCGCGAGGACACGAGCCTCGAGGCGCTCTCGGCGCTCGAGCCGGTGTTCGACCCGAAGAACGGGACGGTCACGGCCGGCAACTCCTCGGCCATCTCCGACGGCGCCTCGGCGCTGCTGGTCATGTCCCTCGACCGCGCGAAGGCCCTTGGACTCGAGCCGATGGCGAAGATCCGCGCCATGGCCACCGCCGGCGTCGATCCGTCGATCATGGGCTACGGCCCCGTCCCCGCCGTGAAGAAAGCTCTGGCACGCGCGAAGATGAAGGTCTCCGACATTCAGCTCTGGGAACTGAACGAGGCCTTCGCCGCTCAGGCCCTCCCGGTGCTCAAGGACCTGCAGCTCCGCGATCAGATCGACAGGAAGGTGAACCTCAACGGCGGCGCGATCGCCCTCGGCCATCCGCTCGGCTGCTCGGGCGCGCGCATCGTCACCACTCTTCTCCATCAGATGAAGGCGAACGGCTGCGAGACCGGAGTGGCCACCATGTGCATCGGTCTCGGCCAGGGGATCGCCACGGTTTTCGAACGCGTCCATTGAACGGGTCCGCACGACCCGAATCGACATCGGAGGCAACATGGCCCAGACCCTCGCAGACCGCAGAGACGTCGAATTCGTCCTTTACGAACAGTTGAACGCCGACCAGCTCGCGAAGCACGAGGCGTTCGCCGACTTCAACCGGAAGGCGATCGACATGTTGATCTCGGAGGCTCGCAACCTCGCCCTCAGGGAGATCCTGCCGACGCAGAAGGACGGCGACCGGATCGGCGTCCGTTTCGACAACGGAAAGGTGACCGTCCCCGAGTCGTTCCACAAGGCGTGGAAGGCACTTCTCGAAGGGGAATGGGTGGCCACGACGGAGGACCCCGAGTGGGGAGGGCAGGGAATGCCGCGGACCGTGGCGGTCGCCGCCGCCGATTTCCTCCAGGCGGCGAATTTCGCGTTCCTCATGTACGCGAACCTCTCGCACGGCGCCGGAAAGCTGATCCAGACCTTCGGCACCGACAAGCAGAAGAAGCTGTTTCTGAAGAAGCTCTACTCCGGTGAATGGACCGGCACGATGCTGCTGACCGAGCCGGGGGCGGGATCGGACGTCGGTGCGCTGACGACCACCGCCACGCCCAACGAGGACGGCACGTACAGCATCGTCGGCAACAAGATCTTCATCTCCGGCGGGGAGCACGATCTCGCCGAGAACATCATCCATCCGGTCCTGGCGCGCATCGAGGGCGCGCCCGCCGGCACCGCGGGGATCTCTCTCTTCATCGTCCCGAAGATCTGGGTCAACGACGACGGCACGCTCGGTGAGCCGAACGACGTGGTCTGCACCGGGATCGAAGAGAAGATGGGCATCCACGGAAACAGCACCTGCTCGATCTCCCTCGGCAGCAGGGGGAAGTGCCGCGGCCTGCTGCTGGGCGAGCCGCACAAGGGAATGCGGGCGATGTTTCTGATGATGAACGATGCCCGGCTGATGGTGGCCAATCAGGCCCTCGGCTGCGCGAGCGCGGCCTACCTCTACGCCCTCGACTACGCCCGCAACCGCATCCAGGGACGCCATCTGATGAAGATGCTCGAGCGGGAAGCGCCGGGCGTCCCGATCATCCAGCATCCCGACGTGCGCCGGATGCTCATGATCATGAAGGTGTACGTCGAGAGCCTGCGCAGCCTCAACTACTACGTCGCGAACTGCATCGACCGGATCGCCCTCGCCACCGACCCGGAGGAAAAGAAGCGCCTGCAGGGGATCGTCGACTTCCTCATCCCGATCGCCAAGGCGTATTCCAGCGAGCGCTCGGTCGACGTCTGCAACCTCGGCATTCAGGTCTACGGCGGCTACGGCTACATCCGCGAGTATCCGATGGAGCAGTTGCTGCGCGACTGCCGCATCACGCCGATCTACGAGGGGACGAACGGCATCCAGGCGATGGACCTCCTCGGGCGGAAGCTCGGAATGAACGGCGGACGGCCGATCCTAGACCTCGCCGATGAAATCCGGCGCGGCATCGCCGAGGCGGCGGAGGTCGACCGCACCTCGCCGCTGGCGGAGAAGTTCGAGCAGGCCCTGGTGAAGCTCGAGGAGGTCGCGCGGCACATCGGCACGACGGCGATGTACGGCAACCTGATGGCCGCGGCCGCGCACGCCCATCCGTTCCTCGAGGTCTGCGGTGACATGGTCGCCGGCTGGATGCTGCTGTGGCGCGCGCGCATCGCCGCGCAGGCCCTCGGCAACGGCGCGAAGGAGAAGGACAAGGCCTTCTACGAAGGGCAGATCCGGAGCGCGGAGTTCTACGCGAACAATCTCCTGCCGGTGGCCCTGGGAAGGATGGACTCGATTCTGAACCTCGGCGCGGCGGCGGTCGAAATCTGCGACGAGTCGTTCGGAGGCCATTAGGCCGTGACGCCGGGATGGCTCGTTCTCTTCGCCCTGATCCCGCTGACGGGGATCGGATGTTTCACCTGGATCATGGTCCGCCGCGCCGCGCCTCTGCTGCGCGGCGCGCCCGATCCGCGGCTCGACCACATCCCGCAGCGCATCCTGCTCGTCCTGAAGTACTGGCTCGCCCAGTGGCGCCAGCCGCGCTACTTCCTCGCCGGCGTCCTCCACATCGTCGTCTTCTTCGGTTTCCTCATTCTCGCCGCCCGCTCGATCCAGCTCGTCGTTCTTCCGTTCGCGCCCGAGTTCGATCTGCCGCACTGGTACGGCATCGTGAAGGACATCGCCGCGAGCGCGGTCCTCGTCGCGGTGGTGATCCTCGCCGTCCGTCGCGCCTTCTTCAAGCCGGCGCGATACGCCGTTCCCGAGCGCTACGGGAAGGATCACACGCCGGAAGCGCTCCTCGTCCTCGGCCTCATCGCGACACTGATGGTGTCCGAAGGGCTCTTCGAGGCCTCCGCCCCCGGCGCACACGTCACCTTCGCAACCCTCCCGTGGCTCTTCCGGCAGGCGCTCGCGGGCAGCGGAGAGCGACTCCTCGGCGGCGTCAATCTCGCCGCCTATACGGTGCACGACCTGACGTTCTTTTTCTTCCTCTGCTTCCTTCCCTTCGGCAAGCACTTCCACGTCATCACCTCCCTTCCCAATGTCTTCTTCATGCGGCTGCGCAAGGGAAGCGTCAAACCGGTCGTCCACGGCATGACCGACGCGCAGCTCGACTCCCTGCAGTCGTTCGGCGTGAAGAAGTTCGAGGACTTCACGTGGAAGCAGATGCTCGACTTCTACAGTTGCGTCGACTGCGGGCGCTGCTCCGACCGCTGCCCCGCAAACCGCGTGAAGCGGCCGCTCTCGCCGCGATTCATCAGCATCAAGGCCCGCGACCATGCGTTCGAGCGCTATCCGGCCTTCGGCAAGCACGCCGCCGACGGCAAGCCGCTGATCGGCAGCATCTACGGCGAGGACGAGATCTGGTCGTGTACCACGTGCGGCGCGTGCGAGGAAGAGTGCCCCGTCGGGATCGAGTACATCGACAAGATCGTCGACCTCCGTCGCGGCCTGGTCGACGACGGTGCCGTTCCGCAGTCGCTGCAGAAGCCGCTGAGCGCCATCGAGAAACGCGGCAACCCGTGGGGGAAACTGGAGAAGAACCGCGCCGCCTGGACGACGGGCATCGGCAACGGTGGAGTGAAGCTCGTCGAGAAGGGACAGACGGCCGGAACGCTCTACTTCGTCGACAGCATCACCTCCTACGACGCCCGGATGCAGAAGATCGCGCAGGCGACCGCACGCGTGCTCGGCGTCTGCGGCATCGACTTCGCCGTCATCGGGAAGGACGAAAAGGACAGCGGTCACGATGTTCGCCGCTTCGGCGAGGAGATGCTCTTCCAGAGCCTCAAAGAGCAGAACAGCGAGGCCATCAGGGCGTCGGAAGCGAAGAAGATCGTCGTCAGCGATCCGCACGCGCTCAATGCGCTGCGCAACGACTACGCGGACATGCCACCCGTGCAGCACGTCAGCGAAGTGATCGCCGAGGCGCTCGACGAGGGAAGGCTGGCGCTCCGGCCGCTGTCCGATTCGCGAAAAACCTACACCTATCACGACCCCTGCTACCTCGGCCGTCACAACGGCACGTATGACGCGCCGCGTCAGGCCATCGACGGCATCCCCGGCCTCAGACGGGTGGAGATGGAGGGGAACTGCCGCGACCGTTCCTTCTGCTGCGGAGGCGGAGGGCTGATGCTCTTCTACGAACCGGACGAGGAGCAGCGGATGGGCGTGGTGCGCGTGCAGCAGGCGCGCGCGGCCGGAGCCGACGTGATCGTGACGGCCTGCCCCTACTGCCTGACCAACATCGAAGACGCGATCAAAGTCGCCGGATTCGAGGGACAGATGGAAGCGATCGATCTCGTGGAACTGGTTGCCAGTCAGCTCCCCGAGACACGAGGTGAAGCATGAACATCCTGGTTTGCGTCAAACGCGTACCTGATCCGGCCGAGAACGAGATCAGCGTGGCACCCGACGGTTCCGACATCCGCCGCGAAGATCTCGTCTACTCGGTCAACGAGTGGGACAACTACGCGGTCGAGGAAGCGCTGCAGATCGTCGAACGGGAAGGCGGCAGCGTGACGGTCGTCTCGATGGGGCCGCCCGAAGCGGAAGAGATCGTGCGGCGCGAGATGGCGATGGGGGCGAATCAGGGGCTGCTGCTCAGCGACGCCGCGTTCGACGGTTCGGACGGACTCGGAACGGCGAGGATCCTGAAGGCGGCCGTGGAGAAGGGGGCGTACGACCTCGTCCTCACCGGCGCGCAGGCCGACGACGGTGCGGCCCAGGTCGGCGGCATGCTGGCCGCGCTCCTCGACTGGCCGTTCGCCTCGGTCGTCAATCGGATCGAAGTCATGGGGAACGGGACGCTGCGCGTCGGGCGCGAGATCGAAGGCGGCAGCCAGGAGATCAACGACATCGAGATGCCGTGCGTGTTGTCGATCCAGAGCGGAATCAACGAGCCGCGCTACGTCGGCATCCGCGGCATTCGCAAGGTCGCCTCGGTGGAGATTCCCGTGCTCGGCGCGGCCGCACTCGGCCTGCCGGGCGATGCCGTCGGCGCGAAGGGTGCGAAGGTCAGGCGCATCGATTACTTCGTCCCCGAGGCCGGGACCGGCGCCGAGATGCTCGAGGGGAGCATCGAGGAGGTCGCGGACAAGATCGTGGAGCTGCTGAAAGCGAAGGGAGGCATCCGGTGAACGTTTTCGTCCTCGTCTCCGACGACTCTGCCGCCGAACTGGCGACCGCCGCGAGCGTGATGTTTCCGGAGAGCGCGCCTGTGGCGATCGTCGCCGGCTCCGGCATCGACGCCGCGTGCCGGAACGCCGCCGCCTTCTTCCCGGAAGTGTGGAAGATCGATCACCCCGACCTGGCGTATCCGAACGCGGAGCTGGTCCGGCCGCTTCTGACGAAGATCCTCCCGGCCGGTGCGATCGTGCTTCTGGCGCACAACACGTTCGCGATGGACCTCGCTCCCGGCCTGTCGGTGAGACTCGGCGCGGCGTACCTTCCCGACATCGTCGGAGCGGAGCCGGTGAGGGGCGCGGCGCTGCGTGCCGTGCGCCAGGAGTATGCGGGACAGGTGAGTGTCCATGTCGAGGCGGACGTCGCCTCAGGAGCGGTGATCACGGTCCGGTCGGGGGCGTTCCGCGCGGCGGAGAGTGCGGCGGCCGGAACGATCGTCGACCGCTCTGCTGCCGCGGAAGGGCTCGCGGCGCGGAGGAAGTTCGTCGAGCTGATCGAGGCGAAAACGGGCGATGTCGACATCACGCGCGAGGAGGTCCTCGTCTCGGTCGGCCGCGGCATTGGCGAGAAGGAGAACCTGGCTCTCGTCGAGGAGCTGGCCGAAGCGATGGGAGCCGTGCTGGCGTGCTCGCGCCCGATCGTCGACGCGAAGTGGCTCGACCGCTCCCGCCAGGTGGGAACGTCGGGAAAGACCGTCAAGCCGAAGGTCTACCTCGCTCTCGGCATCAGCGGGTCCTTCCAGCATCTGGGCGGAATCAAGGGCAGCCCCTTCATGCTGGCGGTCAACAAGAACCCGAAGGCACCGATCTTCCAGGCGGCGACGGTTGGCGTCGTCGCCGACCTGCTCGAGCTGCTGCCGGTGCTGACGGAGAAGGTCAGGGCAGCGCGTTAGGCGAGCGTCAGCTAACTAGGCCGAAACAAGCGAAGAGCGTTAGAGCGCGAGTGAACGCCGGATCGACTGAGCGAAGCGTCGCCAATGGCAACACCTCAAGCATGGCGGCAAACTCGCCACTCAGCAGTCCATCTTGACCGGGGCCGTCGTCCAGACTCCTTTCGATTGGATTTTGCCTGCCGCCTCAAATGGTGTCGAGCGGCGTCACGTTGAGTTCAGAGCGCTTCAACCGCCCGGAGGAGTGTTTGTTGCCATTGGTTCGACGCCAGGAGTCGATACACGATCCGACGGCTCGTCCTGACTATCTGGCAGGGGACGTTGATCATCGCAGCGACGAACGTGCGAAACTCCATCGTCAGAAGGCGCTTGCGCTGTTCCGTGTGCTCCGCCCCCATCGGGGCGAGATGGGGAGCAGCAGCGCGAGCCACGCTTTGAGATTCCAAGCCAGCGCGGTCATGAGCATGTAGGCCCAGTTCGCCTCGAGAGTGTTGACTGGCGCGTGGAGAGCGCGCACCCCATTCTTGAGCTGCTCGATCAGATTCTCCTGGTTGCAGCGGTTCCGTGCTTCGTACACCACCTCGTCCGCGCTCAAGTCCCGATCGTTCGTGATGTAGAAGAAGTACCGCACATCGTCGAACAGCCGGATCTGCCCCTGTTCGATCGCAAGTCTCTTCCGCAGAGCGATCACCCGGTACGTCTTCTTGAATTTCACCGGCTGGTATTCGAACTCTACGATCTCTTCTTCGAGGGGACGAATCACTTTGAACTGCCGCTCGATGACGATCCGCTTCTTCACATTCTCCGGCCGCTTTCGGGTCCTCGCAGCGACCTGCTCGTCGGCCTGCCGGGCCAGCTCTCGATACAGCGCATCCGGCTGATTCTCGGCTCGTTCGATCATCGTCGGCCGGGCATAGCCCACTCCAGATCCTGAAGCGGCTTAGATGGCGAGGTCTAGCGGAAGATCCGCGACGTCTTTCAGCCGCTTACCATCGACCATCGTCATCACTAGCTCCTCCGCGTCCTCAAGCCGCAGGTCCTTGACGGTCGCTATTAACTCAGGCAGCGCGAAATGGTAAACACAATCGATCTCACCGGTTCCCATCGCCACTGACGCGATGCGGTTGGGTGTCGGCTCACCTGTGACAAGTACGACGTGCGGTAGATGACCCTTCCGGTTACGAACGAGGTTCAGCCCTTCCGTTCTTGCGTTCTGTGCCCGGTCGCTTCGTAGCGTCCACTTGCAGGAAATGCTCGCATGAAGAATCGCCAGAGGGTTATTAACTTTCCGCAGGCTTGCTCGTCGTGCGACATCGCCATCGACGATTTGTGTATCTTTGGTGTTGATCTCCTCGTCAGGTTCAGGAACTCTCGCGATGACGACGTCCGGTGTGATCAAGTAATCGGTCTGAAGGACCGCTGCGAGCTCCGGATCACGCCGTGCGATCTCATAGAGCTTGTGCAAATGCGCATACTGCTCAAAATCAGCGATGTCAGGTCTCCGGCTCTCGACGAACCGGCCCATCTGCCAAGTTCCAGGGCGGAGATGTCTCAACTTCGCGAACGACGTAACGATGAAATCACTGCAGCATTCTTCGAAGGCCTTGCCTGACTTCTGAGCGACGAGATGGTCGCGAAGTTCGGCTTCGCCGATCATTCGTTTGGCGATCCCCTCGGCAATCCGCACACTTCCTTTGCTCGCTTTATCGGCGTTACTGAGAACGCCCTTCTCATTGATATAGAGAACATTCCCGAAGAGCGACGCATGAAACGCGCGCCGCGCGTCAGCCAAAAACGAGAGTTCGTTCATGCCTCTAAAGGATAGCGGCTTCTGGCGGACGTTCGAAGAGCGCAGGCTGTTCGTACTCGGCCCCGGGTTCGCATATACGCGCAAATGCGCTGAGAATCGCGCGGCCGACGGCTTCCGCAACCGGAGGCGGGAAGGCGTTGCCGACCTGACGATAGGCTGCAGTCTTTCTTCCGGCGAACTGCCAGTCATCGGGAAAACCTTGAAGCCGCGCGACCATCTGGAGCGTTAGTTTCGGGTGTGCGTCGCTCGGGAAATCCGACCCGGGCGGCTCGTTCGCGATGCCCATGCCGTCGACGGCGAGCTGCGCCCATTGCCGCTTTGCGCGCGTGGGGCCGAGATCAGGCCCGCCATGCTTCTTCGAGCCGCCGACGATCGTCGGCGCGATGCCGTTCGCGAGCTTCTTCCAGCGCGCGGCGCCTTTCCATCCGCGTGAGGCGATGAGATCGCCGATCGCATCACCGACTGACTTCTGCGGAGTGTTAGGCTGCGGCCATCGAAAATACGTGAAATCTTCCGGCCGCATTGCCACCAGAAGAAAGCGCGGCCGGAGCTGCGCCACGCCGAAGTCGCAGGCGTTGAGGATCCGCCAGTCAGCCCTATATCCCAGATCGGCAAGCTGCCGGATGAGCGAGGCGCGATAGTGTGCAAACTTCGCCGACGCGAATCCCGGCACGTTCTCGAGCAGCACCGCGCGCGGGCGCATCGCGCGCGCGAGTCGCAGCGCTTCAGGGAACAGATCCCGCTCGTCTTTGCTGCCGAGCTGTTTGCCCGCGATCGAGAAGGGAGGGCAAGGAACACCGCCCGCGAGGAGATCGATCCCGAGAAACGGTTCGCCGCGGACATCGCGGAGATCGCCTTCGATCACGTTCCAATGAGGGCGGTTGAGGCGGAGTGTGGCGCAGGCGTGAGAATCGATCTCGACAGCGGCTGCGCATTCGAATCCGGCGGCTTCGAGCCCGATGGCTTGTCCGCCGCCGCCAGCGCAGATCTCGAAGAGTCCTGCCACCATCCGCCGATCATTTTACCGTGAAACGGACATACTCCACCGGTCGTAGATGTTGATCTGTCGCGATGGATGTACACGACAAAGCGACGCGCTCGTACAACATGTCACGCATCCGCTCGCGCGACACGAAACCCGAGGTCCGCCTGCGCAAGCTCCTTTGGCTTTGCGGCCATCGCGGCTACCGGCTTCAGTCGAAACTTCCTGGAAAGCCCGACATCGTCTTCGCGCGCGCGAAGCTTGCGGTCTTTATCGACGGCTGCTTCTGGCATGGTTGTCCCGAATGCGGCGACGGACGCGCGCCGAGCTCGAATACCACCTACTGGACCGCGAAACGTCGGATGAATCGCGAGCGCGACGAGCGGAGAACTCGTGAGCTCGAGGCGATGGGATGGACCGTGCTCCGGATGTGGGAGCACGAAGTGATCAAGAAGGCAGAGGAGTGCGTCGTGAGAATCGAGAGACTTCTTACTCGCTCCTCTGCTTCTCCTTCAGTTCGCGGTACGTCGCGAAGGCGGCCGACTCGTCGGTGATCCCAGCGGTGCGCAGTGCATTCGCGATCGCCGGAAAGTCCGGCTCCTGGCGGATCTCATCCTCGGTCTTCGCACGCTATTCATCATTGTCTTGGATCCGGCGCACGACACTGCGGAGAGCTTCGGCGACTTCGTGCGACGAGACGGCGTTCGAAAGCTGCCAGACACGATCGAGATCGTTCTTCAGTTGGTCGTTCATCCCGTCATCTTAGCCGACGATCTTCTTGATCTTCCCCTTCGCGATGAGGGCGTCGATCTAGTGTAGCGCTTCATAAATATCTTGCCTTTTGTTGCGGCGCCGAGCGGCCGGATGCGAGGCGCCGCGACGCAGGCGATGCGGGACATCGTCGAGGAGCGGCAACGAAGCAGATGGCCGCCCGCCGCCGCAACCCGAAGGGCCGTGGAATATGCGCGCGATGTCTGCGTCACTCGTCGTCGACGATGCCACCGCATCGCCTCCCCCTCGTTCCTTGACCTCGCCCGCATCTCCCACGGCAAAAGGCAAGATATTTATGAAGCACCACCCTAGCCAAAGAGATAGCTGGAAGCTTCATGAATCGAGCGCGATGTCCCCATGAATGTCCCCATTTCGCGCATGAATCGGGTCCTCATCGCGGTCGAGCCGCTTCACGAGTAGGCTTTGCGGCTCAATAACTTGGGGTGTGGTTGGTAGCGCATACGGGATTCGAACCCGTGTTACCGCCGTGAGAGGGCGGCGTCCTGGACCCCTAGACGAATGCGCCGGACCTTGAGGGGATGCGGAGAGTAGCGAGTGCTCCTCCCCGATGTCAAGCCGGCGTAACCCTCTTGAAACGCATCACATTCCCGCTCCACGACAGGGCATCTCCGTTGCACGTTCTCCGGCGGGGGTGAACATGACACACCGTTCTCATCGAACCGACGCCGAAGAGTCCGCAGTCAACAAGACAGCCGGCAAACTGAACCAGATCAAGGGCAACATCAAAGAAGCGTGGGGTGACGTCACCGACAATCCCGCACGCGAGCACGAGGGGAAGCGCGACCGCATCAAGGGCCGCGTCCAGGAAGAGTACGGCGAGCTGAAGGAGAAGGAGTCGCGGCTCGAACGCGACCTCGACGACCTCGATCGCGACAAGGTGTGAGGCGGCGGGCCTTCGGGCCCGCCCTCTTCACGCTCGCGGAACTGCGATGTCGGCGAAGCTCGCGTTCGGGAGCTTCGCCAGCTCCTGCGGCTTCACGCGTACTTTGCTCGAGCGGTTCCCGCCGCCGAGGATCACCGTCGGGCGCTCGAGCATCCTCCGGTCGAAGTAGAGGGGCATGTCTTCCGGCAGGCCGAACGCCGTCACGCCACCGATGAGTTGTCCGGTCCGTTGCGCGGTCTCCTCGGCGCTGGCGAAGGAGAGGCGTTTGACGCCCACCAGCGCGCTCAACTTGTGATTGACGTCGAGCTTCGTGTCGGCCCGGACGACGCACGCGACGTAGCGCCGCGGCTCGCCCTTGACCACGACGACGATCGTGTTGCACGCCTCCTCCGGCGCGATGCCGTAGTGCGCGCAGAACTCCGCCGTGTCGGCCAGGTGCGGCTCGCAGGCGAGCACTTCGTACGCGATGCCGCTGCGATCGAGCGCCTCCCGCACGCGCGGGTCGAGAATCGAAGGGTCGTTCATGACCGCGAATGGTACCCGTGACCGGCAGCGCGGAAGCACCCCGCGGCGTGGTCGTTCACGAGGCCCATCGCCTGCATGAAGGCGTGGACGGTCGTCGGGCCGACGAACGTCCAACCTCGTCGTTTCAGGTCGCGCGACAGGCTCTTCGCGTCGGAGAAGCTCCAGACGTACTCGTCGAGCGATCCGCATTCGCGCTGGATCGCGATCGCACGCCGCGCGTTTCCGACGGCCGACTCGATCTTCCCCCGGTGGCGGACGATGCCCGCGTCCCTCATCAGCCGCTCCACGTCGCGCGCCCCGAAACGGGCGACCTTCGCGATGGCGAAGCCGCGGAACGCGCGCCGGAAATTCTCGCGCTTGCGGAGGATCGTGATCCAGCTCAGCCCCGACTGAAATCCCTCGAGCGTGAGCTTTTCGAAGAGGCGGTCGTCGTCGTGCACCGGCCGTCCCCATTCGTCGTCGTGATAGCCGACGTAGAGGGGGTCGGTGCCGCACCACGAACAGCGTGCGACGCCGTCGTCATGAACGAGGATTCCGCTCATGCGCCGACCGTATCACACGAACCGGATCGCGCCGGCGGCGAGGATCGCCACGATCGTCGCGCCGACCGCGATCGATTCGACCGGAGGACTGACCTTCTCCTTCATCATCTTCCGGTCGGTCGCGACCAGGAGCACCCCGGCGAGCAGGAACGGCGCGAGAAGGCCATTGACGACGCCGGACCAGAAGAGCGCTTCGAAAGGAGTGATGTTCGTCCACTGCATGGCGATGCCGGCCACGGCCGACAGGAGCAGGACCGCGTAGAAGCCTCGCGCGCTGCCGATTCCTTCGTCGAGGCCGTGCCGCCAGCCGAAGGCATCGGCGAAGGCGTAGGCGGCCGACGCGCAGAGCACGGGGACGACGAGAAATCCGACACCGATCAGGCCGAGGGCGAAGAGCCACGTCGCCGCAGCGCCTCCGGCCGGGCGCAGCGCTTCGGCCGCCTCGCCGACGGTCGCCGGCATGACCGCCCGGCGGTGGAGCGTGAGCGAGGTCGTCAGGACGACGAAGAAGAGGACGGCGCGCGAGAGAAACGTGCCGACCCCCACGTCGATGCGGCGGAAGCGGAGATCTTCCCATCGCGTCCCGGCGAGGTGTTGCCCGCCGGCCCGCATGTCGCGCGTCTCCTCGACTTCCTGAGACGCCTGCCAGATGAAGAAGTAGGGGCTGAACGTCGCACCGGTCAGGGCCAGGAGGATCTGCCATTCCGTTGCGCCGGAAGGAAGCGTGATCGTGAACATCTCGCGTGCCACCGCGCGCCAGCCGGGAGCGAGGCGGACGGCGGCGACGGCGTAGGCAGCGAGAAAGAGCGCGAACCACCTGAACGCGGAGGCGAGCTTGCGGTACGGCAGTTTGACGACCATGAATGCGATGAATCCTCCGAACATGACGACGAACAGCCACGGACGGAGGCCGGTGACGAGTGACGCCGCAGCGGCCATGCCGAGGAGGTCGGCGCCGATGTTGACCGTGTTGGCGACGAAGAGCGCGGCCGCCGCCAGCAGGAGGACCGGGCGTGGCAACTTCGCACGGAGAGCGCCGATCAGCCCACGGCCCGCGACCATGCCGACGCGAGCGGACATCATCTGGACGGCGGCCATGAAGGGCCAGCTCAGCCACGCGAACCAGAGGAAACCGTGGCCGGCCTGCGCGCCGGCGATGGAAAAGGCGGCGATGGCGGAGGGGTCGTCCGCCGAGGCGCCGGCCACGAGGCCGGGTCCGAGGCGGGAGAGGATCGCGCGGATGCGGGTCATCGGCCCGCTGCGCGGTCGCCGCCGGTCGCGCCGGCCTTCATCGGCGGGTTCATCGGGAAGAGCGGGCCACGCCTAACGGCCGCTCCGTTTGGGTGCGGCGCCCGGCTTGCCGGCCGCACGCCGCGGAGCCGTGTAGCGGGTGGCGACGAAGTCGAGCCGCTCGATGAATGCTTCGTACAGTGCGTCGCTGGCGTCGACGGGAAACGTCTCCTTCGAGAGTTCGTCGACGTGCGAGCCGCGCTGCAGCTCGAGCCGCGGATCGCGCAGCAGGATGAACATCAGCATGTCGGAGACGGCGAAGGCCTTCGGCAGGCGGAGCCGGCGCTCCTTTGCGATCTCTGCAAGGACGCGGCGGGTCGCCGGGCGCAGCTCGCTCATCGTTCCGACCACCGTCTGCTCGATGCGGCTCGTGGCCGGTGTCATGACGATGACTCTGCTGCGCTGCGGGTCCCACTCCTCGCTCGCGTTGTGGATTCCGAGCGTTGCCGGAAGAAACAGCTCGTCGCCGGGATCGGGATCGAGGGTCTTCAGGATCGACGGACGGAGCAGCCGCCCCGAGTTGCAGGCGGTGATGATGATGTGGCGGACGCCGGCCGGTTCGACCCGTTCCTGCAGGGCTCCGACGGAGATGTACGAGCGGCCGGCCTTCGGGTCCTTGCTCGTCTGCAGCTTGAGCCCGTGGCCGTTCGTACCGTGCGTCTCGAGAAGGAGTGTGCGGATCGGATGCTGCCGGTTGCGCGCGTTGAATCGCTCGATGCCGTCGATCACGCGCGACCAGTCGGAATCATCGAAGCAGGCGAAGCCGAGGGCGCGGTAAAAGTGACAGTTTCCCGGGACGCTGAGGTCGGGACTGAAGACCACGCCGATGCCACGGCCGGTCTCGCCGAGCGAAGCGGTCGGGTCGAGCGGCCAGGCGAGGGTGAGGAGTGCGCCGGTCGAGTCGCGCGCGCTCGCGGCGGGGGCGGTCGCGAGAAGGAGGAGGGCGAGAAGGAAGGTCGGACGAATCATCGCTCTGGAGTGACGGGCGCCGCACCGGCGCGGCGGCCACGCCCACTAGTCCTTTCGCATCCGGCGGCGTCCGGCGGTGGCGGTCTCCTCATCAGGTCCGGCGCTCGTCATCGGCGTTCTCCCCGCGGTGGTGGTCCCTTCGGTACGGATCGAGGCGGTGTCGCGAAGCGTGGCGGTGCCGCCAGCCGCCTGTGTGGTCGTTGACGAAGGCGTCCGGTTCAGACCGGCCTGCGGCGTGGCGGT
>DATLYG010000037.1:0-10609 GCA_035574985.1 Thermoanaerobaculia bacterium
TCGTCGAGGAGCGGCAACGAAGCAGATGGCCGCTCGCCGCCGCAACCCGAAGGGCCGTGGGATATGCGGACGATGTCTGCGTCACTCGTCGTCAACGATGCCACCGCATCGCCTCCTCCTCGTTCCTTGACCTCGCCCGCAGCTCCCACGGCAAAAGGCAAGATATTTATGAAGCACTACACTAGTCCCTCTCGTCTACTCCTCGTCGTAGGCCTCGAAGTGCGTCATGAGCCGGAAATCGCGATAGCGCTCGTAGACGTCGGTCAGGGTGATCTCGCGAAGGCGGTCGAGCGAGAACTTCTCGACGGTGAACGAGGCGAGGACACTGCCGAAGATGATCGCGCGGCGCAGGTCGCGGTCGCCGGCTTCGGGACGGGACGCCAGGTAGCCGAGGAAGCCTCCCGCGAACGTGTCGCCCGCCCCGGTTGGATCGAACACGTTCTCCAGCGGATAGGCCGGCGCCGCGAAGATCGTGTCCCGCGTGATCATCAGCACGCCGTACTCTCCCCGCTTGATCACCAGCCCCCTGGGGCCGAGGGCCACGATGCCGCGGCCCGCGCGGACCAGGTTCGGCTCGTCCATGAACTGCCTCACCTCCGCCTCGTTGAAGACCGCGAGGTCGACCGCCGCGAGGATCTTCTTCAGCGCTTCCCGCTTCGACGAGATCCAGTAGTTCATCGTGTCGAGGGCGACGATCCGCGGCCGCACGCACTGCCGGAGAACCTCCATCTGCAGCTCCGGGTCGATGTTGGCGAGGAAAAGCACCTGAGGTTTCCGCTGCAGCTCGTCGAGCCTGGGGCGGAACTCCGCGAAGACATTGAGCTGCGTGTCGCGCGTGTTGGCGACGTTCAGGTCGAACCCGTACTGCCCGCTCCAGAAGAAGGTCTTCGCCCCCTTCACGCGCTGCAGGCCGTCGATGTTGATGCGCCGGCCGGAGAAGATCGCCATGTCATCGTCGGTGAAATCCTCCCCGACGACGCCGACGACGTTGACCGGCGAGAAGAACGATGCCGCGACCGAGAAATACGTCGCCGATCCGCCGAGGCACCGCTCCGCTTTCCCGAAGGGGGTCTCGATCGAATCGAAGGCCACACTGCCGACGACGGTAATGGACATGTCGCTCCTCCTCGCCGTCGGCCGTCAGCCCTCAGCCGTCAGCCGGTGCCGGGAGCGGGCTGAAGGCTGGCGGCTGACGGCCGAGGCTCACTTGATGTACTTGCCGATGATCGGTGCCAGATCCTCTTTGACCTTCGCCGGGACCCGGCCCGGGTCGGTGACGATCGCGTACTGCAGGGCGGTGGCGCACGCGCAGTCGCGCACGCGTGCGGCGATCTTCGGAATCGCCAGCCGAAGGATCGTCTGCGCCATGACGGCGTTGGCGCGAAGGTAGCCGAGGATCTGATCGAGACTCACCGCTTCGACGGTCTCGTGCCAGCAGTCGTAGTCGGTGACCAGGGCCATGGTCGCGTAGCAGATCTCCGCCTCCCGCGCCAGTTTCGCCTCCTGAAGGTTCGTCATGCCGATGACGTCGACACCCCACGACCGATAGAGGTTCGATTCGGCGCGGGTGGAGAACTGCGGCCCCTCGATGCAGACGTACGTTCCGCCGGAGTGGACGCGTGCACCCGCCTCGCGCGCCGCCTCGGCACATCGCATCGCCGTCGCGGCGCAGACCGGATCGGCGAAGGTGATGTGTCCGACGATGCCGTTGCCGAAGAACGTGTCGGGACGGTGGCGCGTCCGGTCGATGAACTGATCGGGAAAGACGATGTCGGTCGGGTGGTAGTCCTCCTTCATCGACCCCACCGCGCTCGCCGAAAGGATCGTCTCCACGCCGAGAACCTTGAAGCCGTAGATGTTGGCGCGATAGTTCAGCTCCGAAGGGAGGAGCCGGTGCCCGCGTCCGTGACGCGACAGAAACGCGACGCGGACTCCCTCGATCTCGCCGATGACGTAGGGGTCGGAAGGATCGCCGAACGGTGTCTGCAGCGTGCGCTCGGCGAGGACCTTCAGCCCTTCCATTTCGTAGAGGCCGGAGCCTCCGATGATTCCGATGGCCGCCTCGCTCATCCCCGCCATTCCCTCATCGATTCCTCGATCGCCCGGCCGACGCGGGTGGCCAGCGCGACGGCGGCGAGGCCGTCCTCGCCGGAGACGATCGGCCGCGAGCGTTCGCGCACGGAGCGGAGAAACGCCTCCAGCTCCGCGCGAAGAGGCTCCTTCTTTTCCACCCTGATCTCGATCGGTTCGACGTTGCGCGACCCTCCGTCGCGCATCAGGCGGAATCCCTTCACTTCCTGCTCCTTCGTATCGACGGACAGGTAGACGTCGCTGCTGAAAAAGCGCACCTTCCGCACGCGCTCCTGCGAAACGCGGCTGGCCGTGAGGTTGGCCACCGCGCCGCTGGCGAACTGCAGCCGGACATTCGCCATGTCCACCATCTCCGTGAGCACCGGGACGCCGACCGCGCGGACGTCGACGACATCCGCCTGCAGGAGCGAGAGCACGAGGTTGAGGTCGTGAATCATCAGGTCGAAGAGGACGTCGATGTCGAGCGAACGGCCGGCGAAGACGCCGAGCCTCTCCGCTTCCACGTAGCGAACGCCGGAAAGGAGCGGGGCCGCAGCGGCGATCGCGGGATTGTAGCGCTCGACGTGTCCGACCTGGATGATGCGCCCCCGGCTCGCGGCGAGATCGACCAGCGCGCGCCCCTCGTCGACCGAGCTGGTGATCGGCTTCTCGACCAGGACGTCGCGGCCCGCCTCGAGAAACGCCTTCGCCACCTCGAAATGTGCCGTCGTCGTCGTGGCCACGACCGCGCATTCGACGTGCGGCAGCAGCTCCTCGATCGACGCGAACCGTTTCAAGCCGAACGAGGACGACACCTCGGCGGCGACGTCGTCGCGCAACTCGACGAAGCCGACGGCCTCCGCCTCCGGCATTTCCGTCAGAATGCGCGCGTGGAGCCGTCCGAGATAGCCGGTGCCGACGATTCCAACCCGCGTCACCGGATGATGCCCCGCTTCGATTCCCGGACGAACTCGACGAGATACCGCGCCTCGGCGCAGGCACCGAGCTCGCTCTCGATCTTCATCAGCGCCTCTTCCAGTTTCATCTTCGAACGGACCAGGATGCGGTAGGCGCGGTGCAGCGCGTCGATCACGTCGGGCGGAAATCCCTTCCGCTGCAGGCCGATGGTGTTCACGCCGTAGGTCTTCGCCGGACGACTGCCGACGGTCTTCACGTAAGGCAGCACGTCCTGCGTGCAGATCGTCGCTCCGCCGATGAAGGCATGCTCGCCGACGCGGCAGAACTGATGGACGGCCGAGAAGGCCCCGATCGTGGCGTGATCGCCGACCTCCACATGGCCGGCAAGCGTCGCGTTGTTCGCGAAGATCGTCTTCGATCCGACGTGGCAGTCGTGCGCGACGTGAGCGTAGGCCATCAGGAAGTTCCCCGATCCGATCGTCGTGACGCCGCCGCCGCCCGGCGTGCCGCGGTTGATCGTCACGAACTCGCGGATGATGTTGTCATTGCCGATGACCAGTTCGGTCCGCTCGCCTTTGAACTTGAAGTCCTGCGGCGGCGTTCCGATCGAGGCCTGACCGAGGATCTGGTTGCGCTCCCCGATGACGCAGGGACCCTCGATCCGCGTGAAGGGACCGATGGTCGTCCCGCTCCCGATCTGCACGCCGGGGCCGATGATCGACCAGGCCCCGACGGCGACGTCGCTGCCGAGGACCGCATCGGGGCTGATGTTGGCGGTGGGATCGATCTGGCGCATCACCGGTCCACCATCACGGAAAGGAGTTCGGCCTCGGCGACGACGACGTCGCCCACTCGTGCCGTGCCGCGGATTTTCACGGTCGTGGGGCGCTTCTGCAGCACCTCGCATTCGAGGATGAGCTGATCGCCGGGAACGACCGGCCTGCGGAATCGGGCCTTGTCGACGCCACCGAACAGGAACAGCTTCCGGTCGCGGTCGGGGATGTCGCGCAGAACCAGCACCGCGCCGCACTGCGCCATCGCCTCGACGATCAGCACGCCCGGCATGACCGGAGCGCCCGGAAAGTGGCCCTGAAAAAACTGCTCGTTCGCGCTGACGTTCTTCAGCCCGACGATCCGCTTCCCCTCTTCGATTTCGAGGATGCGGTCGACCAGCAGCATCGGATAGCGGTGTGGGAGGATGCCGAGGATGTCCTGGATGCCTAACATGCTCATTTCTTTCTCGTCATTCGTTTCAGGATCGCCTCGCGCCGCGCGAAGTCGCGGAACGGCATGGCGGGGGATCCCATCACCTTCGTGCCGTCGGGGACGTCCTCGAGGACCGCGCTCTTCGCCGCCACCTGCACCCTGCTGCCGATCCTGAGGTGGCCGGCAAAGCCCGACTGTCCGGCGACCACGACATGGTCACCCAGCTCCGTCGAACCGGCGATTCCGACCTGCGAGACGAGGAGGCAGTGTTTCCCGACCTTCACGTTATGTCCGATCTGGACGAGATTGTCGATCTTCGTCCCCTCGCCGATCACAGTCTCGCCGAGCGCGGCGCGGTCGATGGTCGTTCCCGCACCGATCTCGACGTCGTCGCCGATCCGCACGATGCCGATCTGCGGGATCTTGTGATGCCGTCCCCCCTCGGTCGCGAAGCCGTAGCCATCGCTTCCGATCACCGCTCCGCTGTGAATGATGCAGCGCGCGCCGATCTGTGTCCGGTAATAGATCGAAACGTTGGGATAGATGATGGTTCCGGGCCCGATCGACGACTCCGGCTCGATGCAGACGCCCGAGTAGATGACCGCGCCGTCACCGATCGTCACGCCGTCGCCGATGACGCTGAAGGGGCCGATGGCGACGTCGTTTCCGGTCGACGCGGTCGGAGCGACGGAGGCGAGCGGCGAGATCCCTTTCGGGGCCGGACGCGCGGCGAACCAGCGAGAGACGACGCGCGCCATCGCGAAGTAGGGGTTGGCGACGCGGATGAAGCGGTCGGAGTCGGCGGCGAGGTCGTTCGCCACGAGGACCGCCGCGGCACGCGTCGACTCGAGCTGCGGCGCGTACTTCGGGTTGGAGAGGAAGGCCAGATGCCGTCCGGTGGCGTCGGCGAGCGGAGCCACCCCCTCCACGCGCGTCTCGCGCGGGCCGCGATAGCTCCCGCCGACGAAATCGGCGATTTCTCCGAGCGTCACTTCCGGCATCGGGCGCGCATTGTACTGCCTCACGCACGGGCTGTCGGCGGAACGAAAAAAGCGGCGCCGGGCGCCGCTTTTTCGGTCGAACGCGAAAGGCCGGACTACTGCTTCTTCGCCGGGGCGGGAGCGGCCGCCGGCTGCGACCCGCCCGAAGCGACCGAGTCGTTGAAGCGCTTGATCACGGTGTCGGTGATGTCGATCGCCTCGGACGCGTAGACGAGGCCCGACTCGAACTTGTTGAAAATCGCCGCCAGTCCCATCTCCTTGCCGATGGCGTCGATGACCGGCTTGATCTTCTGCTCGAGAGCGGCCAGCTCCTTGTCCCGCGCTTCGCCGAGCTCGCGGTCGGCGTCCTGCGCGTAGCGCTGCATGGCGATCTTCTTGTCCGACGCCTGCTTGGTCAGCTCGCCGAGCTTTTCCTCGCTGAGCGAAAGGCGCTTGGTGGCGATCTCGTTCTCCAGCGTCTGGATCTCCTCTTCCATCTTCTTGGCACGCGCCATGCGCTCTTCCTGCATCTTCCTGAGCCGCTCGTAGGCCGCCTTGCCGGCCGTCGAAGTGGCCAGGACCTTTTGCACGTCGATCACCGCGACGCGCGAGGGGGCGCTCTGCGCGAACATCGGAGCGGCGAACGCCGCGATCACAACCGCAACGAGAAACTTCTTCATCAGATCTCCTTGTTCGACGAACCGCCGTCGTGGACAACGACTAAATCGGCCGCCTTCTAGAACGTATTCCCGACCGTGAACTGGAACCCTTCGAACTCGTCACCCGGCTTCGGCGACGGGTTGATCGCATAGATGAACCGCAGCGGGAACTGGAACACCGGGAGAAAAATCCGGAGTTCCGCACCGACCGAATAGCGCGTCTTCGCCAGGTCCCACGTCTCGCGGTAACCGTACGCCTGCCCCGCATCGGCGAACAGAACGAAGCGGAGGGGATCGTTGATCCTCACGATGTACTCGGCGTTCGCCACATGGTACTTGTAGCCGCCTGCCGGCTGGCTGATACCGGCGTAGGTCTGACGCGGTCCGAGCGTGTAGCTGCGGAAGCCGCGCACCGAATATTCGCCGCCGACCAGGAACCGCTCGGTCTCCGGCACGCAGAGCCGCCGATTCGTCTCGATCTGCTCGTCGAGGCTGTTCGCGCAGTCCTTGTCGAGGGGAAAGATGTAGCCTCCCTCGAGGTTCGCGCTGAAACTCGTCCGGCGCGACAGCCGGAAGAACTTCGTCGTCCCGAACGTCGGCTTGAGCGCGTGGACGGTCCCTCCCAGCGGGCCTCCCGTGTAGGCCGCCGAGAGGCTGAACTTGAACCCGCGGGTGGTGTCGAACGGATTGTCGCGCGAGTCGTAGACGTACGAGGGGGCGATGGTCGACGTCGTGAAACGGTAGTCGCCGATCTCCGCGATCGGCACGTTCCCCTGATTGTCGGGGGGCGTGACCGATTCGCGGTGCACGCGCGAACGCTGATATCCGTAGATGAACGAGACGCTGTCCCAGCGCCGCAGGCGGTAGCCGTAGGCGAGAGAGGCCCCTTTCCCGGTGCTCTCGTATCCGAACGATGCCGGATACTTGAGCTGGTTGTTGTAGATCGAGACCCCGAGGCTGTTCGGGGTGTCCATGAACCAGGGATCGGCATACGAGAGGCTGTAGTAGGTCGTCCGCGTGCCCTTCTGGTAGGCAACGGAGAAATTCTCTCCCTCGCCGAGGAAATTGCGCGTCGCGAACTGCGCCTGGACGAAGAATCCGCCGCTCTCCTGGTAGCCGCCGCCGAACTGGATGTCGTTCTTCCCCTCTTCCTGACCCTTGACGGTGATGTCGACCGTCTTCGAGTCGGGGTTGACCTTGAAGTCGGGGTTGTCGGTGATCTTGAAGTACCCGAGCTGGCCGAGCTTGTGAAGGCTCGCCTTGAAGGTCTCCATGTCCATGATGTCTCCCTCCTGGAGGAAGATCTCGCGGCGGAGCACCTTGTCCTTGGTGGTCGTGTTGCCCTGAAACTCGAGACGCCCGAGGCGGAACTGGTCGCCCTCGAAGACACGGATGTGGACGTCGATCACGTTTTTCTCGTTCTCGACGTACTCCGGCGTCACGTAGGCGTAGATGTAACCGCGCATCCGGTAGGCCTCATCGAACGCGTCGGCCCGGGTCTGGATCGGCTTGCGCCGGATCGTCTCACCCTTCCGGATCGGCCAGTTGCCGATGATCTGCTCGCTGGTGAAAATCGTGTTGCCGCTGACCGATACCTCGCCGAACTTGTGCACCTCCCCTTCGGTGACCGGGATAACCAGCTTCACGCGCGGCTTGCGCGTGTTGCGGCCGACGGTGATCACCTGCGGCTCGCCGAAGGCGATGTCGAAGTAGCCGTGGTCCTGGTAAAAGTTCTTGATGCGTTCCAGATCGGCGTCGAGCTTCGAGGGGATGTAGAGGTTCTTCTTGCGGACCCAGGTGATCAGGTTGTGCCGTTTGACGTCCTTCATCACTCCGCGCAGCCGGCGGTCGGAAAAGCGGCGATTGCCGCTGAAATCGATCGCCGCGACGCGCGCCTTGATGCCTTCGGAGATGTGAAAGACGATTTTCTTCTCGCCCGGATCGGGCAAGTCCTCGACGGAGGTCTCGACCGTCACCCCCTCGAAGCCTCCTTCGGTGTAGGCGCGGCGGATCGCCTCCGCGGCACGCCGGACGAGCGTCTGTTCGATGGCGCTGCCGACGTGAAGGTCGATCTTCTCGCGCTCGAGCGCCTCGACGATCTTCGCCGTGGTGAGTTCCTTGTTTCCGCGATATTCGACCGATCCGATGCGAGGGCGCTCCTTCACGATCGCGCGGACCACCACGCCGCGCTCGCCCCTCTCCGCCTCGATGCGGATGTCGTCGAACAGGCCGGTCTGCCAGAGGTTCAGAAAGTTGCTCTGCAGCGCCGCCGGATCATACGGCTCGCCCGGCATGACGCCGAGGTAGACGCGAATCGTGTCGCTGGCCACGGACGTGTTGCCGACCGCCTCGAACCGCTCCACCGGCTGCCCCTCCAGAGACGACGAGCCATCGCGCACCGCCTGCCCGGAAAGCGGCTGCGGAGCAGTCGGAGCGTCGGCGATGGTCCCGCTGCCCGGAGTGTCGAGAATCACGCCGGGACGAGGCCTCTGCTGCTGCTTCGCCTGCGGCGCGGAGGGCGCCTGCGCACGAGCGAAGGACGCACAGAGGATTGCCGCCATGACGGCGGATAGAGTTCGGGTCATAAGCAGATCGCGATCCCTGCTGCTTCTTTCGTCGTGAGACGCATGACCGTGGTTCATGGTCACGCGTCCCTCACGTGACGGGCAAACAGCGGCTGGGCGCGGCGCATTCTAGCGGTTTTCGGCTCAGCCGTACGTGCAGAGGCCTTTCCCGAACGACCAGTTCTCCTTCGCCACCTCGGTCAGCGAGATCAGAACGTCGTCGGGGCGGATGTCGGCCGCCTCCTGCAGCCGCCGGACGATGTCGGCGTAGAGGTTCTTCTTCGTCTCGAGAGTCCTTCCGGTGTTGAGGGTGATCTCGATGACGATCAGGTCCTCCGATCGCGACACCCCTCCGTACGACGGGTGCGCGATGAATGACCCCGCATCGTGCTCGAAGACGATCTGGAAGCGGTCGTCGGGCGGGACGCTGGCCTGGCTCACCAGCGCGGCGTGAATCGCTTCCGAGACGTCGCGGAGATACTCGCGACTCTTGCCCTTGCGAAGATGAATCTTGACGAGCGGCATCGCCGGACGCGAAGTTTACCGCGCTCGCCCCATCCTGTCGTCATCTGCGGACCGGAATGACCGCACCGCTGATTCCGGCCGCGGCGTCCGACAACAGAAACGCGATCGTCTCCGCGACCTGCTCGAGAGGAACGAGTTTCGAGGTCTCTCCCTGCGACGTCATCGCGGCCGTCGCCATCGCGGCGGGAGCGATCGCGTTCACCGTGATTCCGCTTCCTCGAAGCTCGAGCGCCAGGAGCTGAATCAGCGCATTGAGCGCCACTTTCGATACCGAATACGCCGTGATCCCCGGCGACGGCGCAATGCTCGCCTCGGCGCTGATGGCCACGATTCGCCCCGGCCTCGACATCCGCGGCAGGGTCTCGCGGATCGTCAGAAACGCTGCCGTGGTATTGAGAGCGAGCATCTTCGACCACGTCTCGAACGACGTCTCTTCGACCGAACCGGGAGCGAATCCTCCCGCCAGGTGCACCAGCCCGTAGACGGGGCCCTCGATCTTCGACACCGCCTCGCGAATCGACGCTTCGCTCGACAGATCGGCGGCGACACCCGTCAGGCGGTCGCTCGGACCGACCCTCTCGTTCAGCTCCGCAAACCCACGTCCCCCGCGGTGGAGAATCACGCAGACGTACTCTACGAGCAGCCGCGAGACGACGGCGGGCCCGAGGCCGCCCGTCGCTCCGGTGACGATCAGCTTTCCCCCGGCCATCGACGTTCAGCATGGCGCAGGGCGCCCGCATTCGCAAGGCTTCTTCAGCTCGCGCGACGAGGCGGCGGAGCAGTCCGATCCTTCGGACGAACCGGCCGGCGGCCGCATTCCGTCCAACGCTTTCTCCCGCCCGGCGGAGCAGAACTCGGCGGCCGCACTCGACGGCCGCGGGCCAGCGGGCAGACACCTTGCTTCCCCGGGATTTCTCATGCGAATCGCGAATCTCTCACTCTCTCTTCTCGCACTCGTCCTCGCCTCCTCGCTGCCGGCCGCCGAACGGACGCCGGCCAGCGACAGCGCGCTGCGCGGCCCGACGAATCAGATCCTGATTCCCGCCGCCGGCAACGTCGCCGGAGCGAACGGGACGTTCTTCCGCTCCGACATCACCATCACGAATTTCCGCGACGCGGACCAGATCGTCGCCATCCAGTGGCTTCCGCAGGGGCGCTCCGGCGCGGCGCTGCTCGGCGGAGCGCTGATCATCCCGGCGCGCACGATGGTCGCCGCCGAGGATTTCGTCGAGCGCTACGTGGGACAGACGGGACTCGGCGCCATCCTCATCACCGCGGTCACGCCTCAGGGAACGCTCGATCCCAACGGCCTTCTCTACTCGACCTCGCGCATCTGGACACCGCAGCCGGGCGGGGCCGCCGGCACGCTGTCGCAGACCTTTCCCGTGCTCCCGACGGGAGCCATCAGCGCGGCGCCGCAGGTGACGCTGCATGGACTCCGCATCGACTCGCGATACCGGACGAACGTCGGCATCGTGAACCTCGACCTGGAGCGCTCGCACACCTTCGAGATCCTCCAGAACACGGATGACCCGACGCTTCTCCCCGTCGTCACCACGGTGATCGTCCCGCCCTTCGCGATGCAGCAGGTGGCCCTGCCGAACATGCGTTCGAGCGCGCTGCAGATCGTCGTCACGCCGAAGACGGCCGTCGACCGCCGTCACTGGGTCGCCTACGGCTCGTCGAT
>DATLYG010000038.1:0-8660 GCA_035574985.1 Thermoanaerobaculia bacterium
AAGAAGATCACGGTCGACGTCCGCGGCGAGATCCTCGAGCTGAAGAACACGATCAACTCGATGGTCGATCAGCTCCGCTCCTTCGCGGCGGAGGTCACCCGCGTCGCCCGCGAGGTCGGCACGGAAGGAAAGCTGGGGGGACAGGCGGACGTCCGCGGCGTCTCGGGGACGTGGCGCGACCTGACCGACTCGGTCAACTACATGGCGGCGAACCTCACCGCGCAGGTGCGGAACATCGCCGACGTGACGACGGCGGTGGCCAACGGCGACCTGTCGAAGAAGATCACGGTCGACGTCCGCGGCGAGATCCTCGAACTCAAGAACACGATCAACACGATGGTCGATCAGCTCCGCTCGTTCGCTTCGGAAGTCACGCGCGTGGCGCGCGAGGTCGGCACGGAGGGGCAGCTCGGCGGGCAGGCGGAGGTGCCCGGCGTGGCCGGCACGTGGAAGGACCTGACCGACTCGGTGAACGCGATGGCGCGCAACCTCACGTCGCAGGTGCGGAACATCGCCGAGGTGACGACGGCGGTGGCCAACGGCGACCTGTCGAAAAAGATCACGGTCGACGTCCGCGGCGAGATCCTCGAGTTGAAGAACACGATCAACACGATGGTCGACCAGCTCGGCGCGTTCGCGTCGGAGGTCACGCGCGTGGCGCGCGAGGTCGGCACCGAAGGGAAGCTGGGGGGGCAGGCGGAGGTCAAGGGGGTGTCGGGGACGTGGAAGGACCTGACCGACTCGGTCAACGACATGGCCGAGAACCTGACGTCGCAGGTGCGGAACATCGCCGATGTGACGACGGCGGTGGCCAACGGCGACCTGTCGAAGAAGATCACGGTCGACGTCCGCGGCGAGATCCTCGAGCTGAAGAACACGATCAACACGATGGTCGACCAGCTCAACTCGTTCGCCTCGGAAGTCACGCGGGTGGCGCGCGAGGTCGGCAGCGAGGGGCGCCTCGGCGGCCAGGCGGAAGTCAAGGGGGTGTCGGGGACGTGGAAGGACCTGACCGATTCGGTGAACTCGATGGCGGCGAACCTGACGAACCAGGTGCGCAACATCGCCGAAGTGACGACCTCGGTGGCGAACGGCGACCTGTCGAAGAAGATCACGGTCGACGTCCGCGGCGAGATCCTCGAGCTGAAGAACACGATCAACACGATGGTCGACCAGCTCCGCGCCTTCGCCGCGGAGGTCACGCGTGTGGCGCGCGAGGTCGGCACGGAAGGGAAGCTGGGCGGACAGGCCGAGGTCCCCGGCGTCGGCGGCACGTGGAAGGATCTGACCGATTCGGTCAACTACATGGCGGCGAACCTCACCGCGCAGGTGCGGAACATCGCCGACGTGACGACCGCCGTCGCGCTCGGCGACCTGTCGAAGAAGATCACCGTCGAGGTGCGCGGCGAAATCCTCGAGTTGAAGAACACGATCAACACGATGGTCGACCAGCTCAACTCCTTCGCCTCGGAAGTCACGCGTGTGGCGCGCGAAGTCGGCGTCGAAGGGCGGCTGGGGGGGCAGGCGCAGGTCAAGGGGGTCTCCGGGACCTGGAAGGACCTCACCGACAACGTCAACATGATGGCCTCGAACCTGACGAACCAGGTGCGTGGCATCGCCAGGGTCGTCACGTCGATCGCCCGCGGGAGCCTGAAGCAGAAGCTGGCGGTCGACGCGCGCGGCGAGATCGCCGAGCTGGGCGACACGATCAACGACATGATCGACACGCTGGCCACGTTCGCCGAGCAGGTCACGACCGTGGCGCGCGAAGTCGGTGTGGAAGGGAAGCTGGGCGGGCAGGCGAACGTCCCCGGCGCCGCCGGAACGTGGCGCGACCTGACCGACAACGTCAATCAGCTCGCCGCGAACCTCACCACGCAGGTGCGTGCGATCGCCGACGTCGCCACGGCCGTGACCAAGGGCGATCTGACCCGAAGCATCGCCGTCGAGGCCCAGGGGGAGGTGGCGATCCTCAAGGACAACATCAACGAGATGATCCGCAACCTGCGCGAGACGACCCTGCGGAATTCGGAGCAGGACTGGCTGAAGACCAACCTCGCCAAGTTCACGCGGATGATGCAGGGACAGAAGGAACTCCGCACCCTCTCGCAGATGATCCTCAGCGAGCTCGCGCCGGTCGTCGGCGCCGCGCACGGCGTCTTCTACATGATGGAGGGGAACGACGGCGATCCCCGTCTGCGCCTGGCCGCCTCGTACGCCTATCGCGAACGCAAGCACCTCAACAAGGAGTTCCGGCTCCGTGAGGGAGTGGTTGGACAGGCCGCCTTCGAGAAGCAGCGCATCCTCATCACGAACGCTCCCGATGACTACGTGACGATCAGCTCGGGCCTCGGCGAAGGGAAACCGATGGAGATCATCGTCCTCCCGGTCGTCTTCGAAGGCGGAGTGCTCGGCGTGATGGAGCTGGCCTCGTTCAATCGCTTCAACGAGACGTACCAGACGCTGCTCGATCAGGTCACCGAGTCGATCGGAGTCGTGATCAACACGATCCAGGCGAACATGCGGACCGAGGAACTGCTCGCGCAGTCGCAGTCGCTCGCCGAGGAACTGCAGGCGCAGCAGGAGGAGCTGACCGAGACCAACAAGCGCCTCGAGGAGCAGGCGAAGTCGCTCCAGGCGTCGGAGGAACTCCTGCGCCAGCAGCAGGAGGAGCTGCAGCAGTCGAACGAGGAGCTGGAGGAGAAGGCGCGGCTGCTCCAGGCGCAGAACGAGGAAGTGGAGAAGAAGAACCGCGAGGTCGAAGATGCGAAGCGGGAGCTGGAGGAGAAGGCGCGCCAGCTCGCTCTGACGTCGAAGTACAAGAGCGAGTTCCTGGCGAACATGTCGCACGAGCTGCGGACGCCGCTGAACTCGCTGCTGATCCTCGCCAAGCTTCTTTCCGACAACCCCGAGGGGAACCTGTCCGACAAGCAGACGGAGTTCGCGCGGACGATCTACTCGTCGGGCGAGGACCTGCTGACGCTGATCAACGACATCCTCGACCTCTCGAAGATCGAGTCGGGAATGATGACACTCAGCCTGAGCGACGTTCCCTTCCGCGAGATCGGCGATCTGATGGACCGGACGTTCCGGCAGATCGCCGAGGACAAGAAGCTCGACTTCGCCATCGAGGTTTCGCCGGCGCTTCCGCCATCGATCCACTCCGACGCGACGCGGCTGCAGCAGGTGCTGAAGAACCTCCTCGGCAACGCTTTCAAGTTCACCGACCGGGGAGGGGTGGTCCTGCGTGTCGAGCCGGCGGCGGGCGGCTGGACGGCGGGGCATCCGGTGCTCGACCGCGCGCGGCAGGTCGTCGCCTTCCGGGTGACCGACAGCGGCATCGGCATCCCCGAGGAGAAGCTGAGCATCATCTTCGAGGCCTTCCAGCAGGCGGACGCCTCGACGACGCGCAAATTCGGCGGCACGGGCCTCGGCCTGTCGATCAGCCGCGAGATCGCGCGGCTGTTGGGCGGGGAGATCAAAGTGGAGAGCGCCGTCGGCACCGGATCGACGTTCACGCTCTACCTGCCGCTGAACTACGTCGTTCCGGCGGGGCAGCGCCCGGAGAGTGCCACGGCGCCGGCGAGGGACGAACATCCGGTCCCGCCCGAACAGGCCGCCGGGACACCGCAGGTGGTCATCGAAGAGCAGGTGCCGGACGACCGCGAGTCGATCCGTTCGGGCGACCGGTCGGTGCTCATCGTGGAGGACGACGTGAGGTTCGCGCGGATCCTTCTCGACATGGCGCGCGACCAGGGCTTCAAGGGGATCGTGACGACGCGCGGGGAGAGCGCGATCGCGCTGGCGCGGCGCTATCGCCCCGATGCGATCACGCTCGACATCGCCCTGCCCGACATGGAGGGATGGACCGTCCTCGACCGGCTGAAGCACGACCGCCTCACGCGCCACATTCCGGTGCACGTCATCTCGGCAGGGGAGGAGTCGTCGCGTGCGCTCCGGCTGGGAGCCTTCGCACAGGTGCAGAAGCCGGTGACGAAGGAAGGCCTCGACGATGCCTTCGCGAAGATCAGGGGATTCGTCGAACGGCCGAACAAGACGCTCCTGGTCGTCGAGGACGACGACACGCAGCGCAACGCCATCGTGGAACTGATCGGAGGCGACGGCGACGTGGAGGTGACCACGGCCGCCACCGGCGAGGAAGCGCTGGCCATTCTGCGCGAGCGGCGCTTCGACTGCATGGTCCTCGATCTCGGCCTTCCCGACGTCAACGGCATCGATTTCCTCAACCGGATGCGCAACGAGCTGCAGATCCGCGACATACCGATCGTCGTCTATACCGGACGCGAGCTGACCCGGAAGGAGGAGTCGGAGCTGCAGCGGATCGCCGAGGCGATCATCGTCAAGGACGTTCGCTCGCCGGAGCGGCTGCTCGACGAGACGGCGCTCTTCCTCCATCGCGTCGAGTCGAATCTCCCCGCACACAAGAGGCGGATGCTCGAACAGCTCCACGAATCGGACCCCGTCCTGGCCGGCAAGACCGCGCTCATCGTCGACGACGACATGCGCAACATCTACGCGCTGACGAGCCTCCTCGAGCGCCACAAGATGAACGTCCTCTACGCCGAGAGCGGCGCGGAGGGACTCGACGTCCTCGCAAAACACGCCGATGAGGTTGACGTGGTGCTGATGGACGTCATGATGCCGGAGATGGACGGCTACGAGGCGATGCGCCGCATCCGCGGGATGGATCGCTTCCGCTCGCTCCCCATCGTCGCCCTCACCGCCAAGGCGATGAAGGGAGACCGCGAGAAGTGCATGGAGGCAGGGGCCTCCGATTACATCACCAAGCCGATCGATGCCCAGCAGCTCGTCTCGCTCCTGCGGGTGTGGCTGTACCGGTGAGACCATGCGCGAGAGGCGGGAAGGCGAGGAGGCGAACCGGCGGGAAGGCGTACTGCCGGAGCCTTCTCTGCCCGCTGGCCTCCCGGCCGGCTCCCCTCCCCGCTCCGTTCAGGACACCGACGATCTCGAGACGATCGAGATCCATCTCCTGACGGAAGGGATCCATCGCCACTACGGCTTCGACTTCCGCGACTACTCGCTTCCTTCGCTCCGGAGGCGCATCTGGAAGCGCGTACTGGCCGAGGGGCTCGATTCGGTCACGGCACTGACGGCGAGAATCCTCCACGACCCGAAGGCGATGGAGCGGCTTCTCCTCGACCTCACGATCCACACCACGGCGATGTTCCGCGATCCGACCTTCTATCGAAGGTTCCGCGAGAAGGTCGTGCCGCTGCTCCGCACCTATCCCTTCGTCCGGATCTGGCATGCCGGCTGTTCGACCGGCGAAGAGGTCTACTCGATGGCGATCCTCCTGACGGAGGAAGGGCTCTACGGCCGCTGCCGGATCTATGCGACCGACATCAACGAGGCCGTACTCGATCGCGCGCGCGCGGGCATTTTTCCGCTCTCGACGATGCAGGAGAACACGAGCAACTACATCGCCGCGGGCGGGGGAGGGACGTTTTCCGACTACTACACGGCGCGCTACGACCACGCGATCTTCCGCCCGTCGCTGCGCGACAACGTCGTCTTCGCGCAGCACAACCTCGTCACCGACGCGGCGTTCAATCACTTCAACGTGGTCCTCTGCCGCAACGTCCTCATCTATTTCAATACTTCGCTGCAGGAACGCGTGCAGAAGCTCTTTCTCTCGAGCCTCGAGATGTTCGGGATCCTCGGTCTCGGGAAAAAGGAGACGATCCGCTACATGACGATCTCCGACCACTACGAAGAGCTCGACGCCGAAGAGCGCCTCTACCGGAGAGTGCGGTGAACGCTCTGGCTTACGACCTGATCGCCATCGGCTGCTCCCGCGGCGGGACGAACGCGCTCCGCGCGGTCCTGAACGCCCTTCCCGACGACTTCTGCGTGCCGATCGCCATCGTGCAGCACCGGCACCCCACGTCGGCGGAGGGACTCCCGGCCTTTCTCCGGCGCGAGACGAAGCTGCACGTGAGCGACGTCGAGGACAAGCAGCGGATCGAGCCGGGGCACGTCTACCTCGCTCCGGCGAACTACCACCTGCTGGTCGAGCGCGGCGAGTTTCAACTGTCGGTCGAGGAACCGCTCCGCTACTCACGCCCGTCGATCGACATCCTCTTCGAGTCGGCGGCGGACGCCTACCGCGATCGCGTCATCGGCGTCGTGCTGACGGGATCGAACGACGACGGCGCGGAGGGAGCGGCACGGATCAAGAAGAAAGGAGGGTTGATCGTCGTGCAGGACCCGGTGACGGCCGAGGCGCCGGAAATGCCCCGGGCCGTGCTGCGGAGGGTGGCGGTGGATCGGATCTTGCCTCTCGTCTCGATCGGCCCGTTTCTGGTGGAGGTGTGCCGAACGCCGGCGCGCATCCAGGCCCGCTGATGGAGACCACCGACAAGGTCAACGTGCTCCTCGTCGATGACGAGCCACGAAATCTGCTCGCCGTCGAGTCGATTCTCGCCAGCGACGATCTCGAGATCGTCAAGGCCGAGTCGGGAAGACAGGCGCTCCGGCATCTGCTCGACCGCGAGTTTGCGGTCGTGCTGCTCGATGTGCAGATGCCCGATCTCGACGGATTCGAGACGGCGGGCCTCATCCGCGAGCGTCAGCGTTCCCGGCACACGCCGATCATCTTCCTCACCGCGATCAGCCGCGGCGACATGCACGTCTTTCGCGGATACGAGCTGGGGGCCGTCGATTACATCTTCAAGCCGTTTCAGCCGGAGATCCTCCGGTCGAAGGTGAACGTCTTCGTGCAGCTCTTCCGCAACCGCGAGGAATTGCGGAGGCAGGCCCAGGAACTGGCGCGCCTGAGCCGGCAGAACGAGCTGATTCTCGACGCCGTCGTCGAGGGGGTCGTCGGCATCGACCTCGGCGGGCGGGTGACGTTCGCCAATCCGGCCGCCGCGCGGATGCTTCAGTTCGGCGCGGTTCAGATGACCGGCCGCGACATCCACTCGATCGTCCACCCGCGGTTCCCCGGCGTGCTGACCTGCTCGAACGGCACCTGTTCGGTGCGCTCGCTCACGGGGGGATCGTTCTGGCTGACCGACCTCGAATCGACCTTTTTCCGCGCCGACGGGAGGAGCTTCCCGGTCGAGTTCTGCGCCTCGCCGATGTACGACGACGAGATGCGCGCGATCGGCTCGGTCGTCACGTTCCGCGATGTCAGTGAAAAGCGCGCCGCCGCCGCGGCGGCCGCTGCGGAGCGCCGCTACCGCGAGGCGGAAGCGGAAAACCGCGCCAAGGACCACTTCCTCGCCACGCTCTCGCACGAGCTGCGCACGCCGATGACGTCGATCCTCGGCTGGGTCCAGTTCCTCCGCAGCGGACACTTCGACGAGGAGGACCTGAAGGAGGCGCTGACGACGATCGAGGCGAGCGCGCGGCTGCAGTCGCACCTGATCGACGACATGCTCGACGTTTCGCGCATCGTGCTGGGCAAGTTCCAGGTCGATCTCGAGCCGACCAGCCTGACGGAAATCGTCGAGGCGGCGCTGACCACGGCGCGCCCGGCGGCGGCGGAGCGGGGAGTCAACCTCAACGCCTGGATCGACCGGTCCGCCGAAGATCTCGTCCGCGCCGACGCGAACCGCATGCAGCAGGTCATCGGGAACATCCTCTCCAACGCGATCAAGTTCACGCCCTCCGGAAAAAACGTCGAGCTGCGCCTCGAGAAGAGCGACTCGCACCTTCGAATCCGCGTCACCGACGAAGGAGAGGGAATCGATCGGGCGTTCCTTCCGTACGTCTTCGACCGCCTCCGCCAGGGAGAGAACGCGACCAAACGGACGGGCCTCGGCCTCGGCCTCGCCATCGCCCGACACATCGTCGAGCTCCACAACGGCCAGATCACCGCCGAGAGCGAAGGCCCCGGGCAAGGCTCCACCTTCACCGTCACTCTCCCCCTCGTAGACGGTGTCAGGTCTCCCATGTTCCCTGGCTCGTAGACGGTGTCAGGTCTGCCGTGTTCCCTGCCAGGGAACATGGGAGACCTGACACCGTCTACAGGTGGTGGATGGCGGGGGGGACGAGGACGCGGAGAGAGCACGGCACGACCCGCACCGCGATCTCCGTGCCGAGACGCACCGCCTCGCCGTCGAGGTGCGCCGCCCCCGGCGCGGCGCGTCGGACGATCACCTCCCGCGCGCGCAGCATCTCCACTCCCGCGGTACGGTCGAATGTGCCGCGAAAGAGACGCGCGATCGCCATCGGGGCGCGGACGATCGGGACGTCCTCGACGATGACGACGTCGAGCAGCCCGTCCTGCACCGATGCCAGCGGCGCGACGCGCGCCTCGTTGCCGTACTGCGAGGTGTTCGCGATCGCGACGATGGTCGCGCGCCGTCGCAGTGTCTGCCCGTCGACGACCAGCTCGTACTCCTCCGGCCGGAAGGCCGCGTATCCGCCGATCCCCACCCGCACGTAGGTCCACAGACCGCGGCGCGTCTCCGCTGCGAATCGCTCGGCGATGCAGGCGTCGAAACCGACGCCCATCACGCCGACGAACGGGATCCCATCCGCCACCGCGGTGTCGATCGTCTCGATGCGCGCCTCGCGCGCCGCGACGATGGCGCGCCGCACGTCCATCGGGATCCCGAGGTGGCGCGCGAATCCGTTGCCCGACCCCGTCGGGATCACGCCGAGGGCCACCG
>DATLYG010000039.1:0-18130 GCA_035574985.1 Thermoanaerobaculia bacterium
CGCCTCCTGGTCATCGGCCACGGCCCTCACCGGCCGGCGCTCGAGGAGCACGCGCGCGTCCTCGGCATCGCGGAAAGCGTCGTCTGGGCCGGCTATCACGAGGACGATCTGCCGGAACATTACCGCGCCGCCGATGCGCTCTTCTTCACTGCCGCCGGCTCCGACGAGGGGCACCGCGCCATCCTGGAAGCGATGGCCTGCGGCGTGCCGCCGGTCTCCGCTCCGATCGAGGGCGTCGCGGCCCTGCTCGGCCGCTGCGCCGAGCGGCTGATCGCCCCGGCGCCGGAGGCGGAGGCGATCGCACGATGCGCCGCCACCCTCCTTTCGGGGGAAGAGGGCCCGGTCCGCCGCTCCGTCGAGGAACTCTCGCGCGCGTTCGGTTACGAACATGCAGCGCAACGGTTGCTCGACGGGTACGCCCTCGTCGGGGCGCGGGGGTGAAGGGAGCGGGCCGGCAGATTCGTCAGAAACCGCCGCCCGCCGCTTTGCTTTTCCCCTTCTGACGGCGCAAAATCATCCGCGGTCCGCTTCCGGAGACATGTCCATGTTTTCCGTTCCCGTGGCTGCAACCTTCGTTGCCCAGATTGCGGGTGCCGCCGTCATGGCGGCCCTGCTGTTTGGCTTTTACCGGCAATACGGAAAGTCATATCTCCTTCATTGGACGTGGGGGTGGGCGTCGCTCGCCGTCTACCAGGCGGCGTTCCTGATCACTCTGGCCCAGGCCTTCGTCTATGCGCTGCCGGGAAGCGATCCGGGGCGCGTCGCGGTGACGTTCATCTCCGGGCTCACAGCCTATCTGCCGGTGGCGTGGTTCGTGTTCGGCGTTCGCGAGATCGTCCAGCGGCGCCCGGTGAGGCTCCTTCATGCGAAACGGGTCCTGATCGCCGTCGCGGCGTTCGGCGGGCTGACGTCGCTGGCCTTCATCGGCGACGACGTGATCTCGCCGCTGCGGTTTCTCTCACGCGAGGGAGTGAAGTCGCTGGTGGCCACGGTCGCGTTCGTGGCCGCCTCGCTGATGCTGTGGCGCGTTCGCAAGAGGCGGGAGGGCATCGGCTTCACCCTGCTGTCGACGGCGTTTTTCCTCTACGCGATCGACCAGCTCGTGCATGCCGCGGTCTCGGTCATCTTCACGGCGATCGGCGAGATTCCGGACTTTGCGGTCTACATCGGCTACGCGGACTTTCTCCTGCAGTCGGTCATCGCCATCGGCATGACCGCCTGTCTGCTGGAGGACGAGCGCGAGGCGGCGGAACTGGCGAGCGTGGAGATCGAGCATCTCGCCTATCACGATGCGCTGACGGGGCTGCCGAACCGGCCGCTCTTCATCGACCGCCTCATCGTCTCGCTGGCGCAGGCGAGCCGCACCGACCAGAAGGTCGCGGTCTTCTTCCTCGACCTCGATCGCTTCAAGGACATCAACGACTCTCTCGGACACTCGACGGGAGACGTACTGCTGAAGGCGGTGGCGGAACGGATCCGCCGCTGCGTCCGGGAGGGCGACACCGTGGCCCGATTCGGCGGCGACGAGTTCACGCTGCTGGTTCCGCGGATCGAAAACGTGGAAGACGCCGCGAAGATCGGGCAGAAAATCCTCGAGACCCTCCGGATTCCGTTCATGGTCATGGAGCGGGAGCTCTTCGTGTCGGCGAGCATCGGCATCAGCATCTATCCGACGGACGGGCACGACGCGGAGACGCTCGTCCGCAACGCCGACACGGCGATGTACCGCGCCAAGGACTCCGGGCGCGACAATTACCAGCTCTACGCGCCGGCGATGAACGCCAGGGCACTCGAGCGCCTCGCTCTCGAGAACATGCTCCGGAAGGCGCTCGCGAACGACGAGCTGGTGCTCTTCTATCAACCGGTGGTCAACGTGCGGACCCGGTCGATCGTCGGTCTCGAGGCCCTGATCCGCTGGAAACATCCCGACCTGGGGCTTCTCTCGCCGGCGCACTTCATCTCCGTCGCCGAGCTGTCGGGGCTGATCATCCCGATCGGCGAGTGGGTCCTCCGCTCGGCCTGCCGTCAGCTCAGAAGCTGGCATCGCAAGATCGACCCGGCTCTGACGATGTCGGTGAACCTCTCCGCACTGCAGTTTTCCCAGCCCGACCTGGTCGATCTCATCCGCTCCGTGATCGACGACACCGGCATTCCGTCCGCGTCGCTCCAACTCGAGATCACCGAGAGCAACGCCATGCAGAACGCCGAGAACACCATCCACACGCTTCGCGAGCTGAAGTCGCTGGGGGTGCGGATCGCCATGGACGACTTCGGCACCGGCTACTCGTCGCTCAATTACCTGAAGCGGTTCCCGATCGACACGCTCAAGCTCGATCAGTCGTTCGTCAAGGACATCGCCAGCGATCCGCGGGACGCCGGTATCGCCGGAGCGGTGGTGACGATGGCCCACACCCTGTCGCTGGACGTCGTCGCCGAAGGGGTGGAGACCGAGGAGCAGCTCGAATTTCTGCTGCGCCAGCGCTGCGAGACGATCCAGGGATACCTCTTCAGCGCGCCGGTCCCGATCGAGGAGCTCGAGGACTATGCCATCGAGCTCCGTCGCGCCGCTTCGTCCTGAGGGACCGCGCCGCGCGCGCCTCCCGCGGGTGCCCTACATCCGGATCGTTCGCAGCACCGCGCGCACCGGACTGGCATCGGCGCCGCGGATCCGCAGCGGAAGCGCAATCAGTTCGTAGATGCCCTCCGGAACCCCGTCGAGCACCAGACCCTCGAGCATCGCCATGTCGTTGCGCGCCATGGCCTGATGCGCCTCGAGCGTCTTCGAGTGAAACGGATCGACCGACGGCGTGTCGATCCCGACCAGGACGACCCCGTGCTGATAGAAGTGCTCGACGAGCGCAGGCGAGAGACTCGCGAAATCCTCATTCCACCTGCTCGGGTCCGGAAACGTCCCCGTTCGCAGGAGGACCCGGGGGGCGGTGATCGCCTTCCCCGCCAGATCCTCCGGATAGATCCGCCGCCCCTGCACGTCTTCGACATGAAAGACGTCGCACGCGCCGATGTAGTAGTCGAGGCGCCGCGAGGCGATGTCTTCTCCGTCCCTCGTGTAGTGGTTCGGCGCATCGGCATGCGCTCCGACATGGACCGTCGTTCTCATTTCCGAGAGGGTGATGTTCGATCCCGACTCGAGAGCGAGATTCACCGTGCGGACGAACGGCGTGTCACCCGGCCAGACGGCAATCCCCGGCTCGATCACGGGGGAAATGTCGATGATCCTCATTCCGCTCTCCCGGCAGGTCCTCCGGCGCTGCCGCCCTCCGCTTCGACGCTCCCGCTCACGCGGAAGCGATCACTTTCAGCTCCACGGAGATCGGTGTCGGAAGCGAGTCGACGCCGACCGTCGTCCGCGTCGGCTGCACTCCGCCGAAGTATTCCGCGTACACCTGGTTGAAACGATCGAAGTCTCGCTTCATGTCGGTCAGATAGACCGTGACGTCGAGCACGTTTTCCAGCGAACTTCCGGCCTCCTCGAGGATGGTCCGGATGTTTTCGATGCACGACCGTGTCTGCGCCTCGATCCCCTCCGGAATCTCGTTCGTCCCCGGCCGGCGCGGCCCGATTCCCGAGAGGAAGAGAAAATCGCCCACTCTTCGCGCGTGCGGATACGGCCCGACGGGATTCGGAGCGCGGCTCGTGCGGATGATCCGGTCGCGCCGGGCGTCCTCGCCGGGTTCCTCGTCCGCCGGCGGGATCTCGCCCGCCTCCTGCGCCCGCGACCCTTCGGCGAGGACGTTGTGCGTCGCGAGTCCGGTGCCGCCCTCGGGGAATGCCGCCGCCGGACCCTCGTCGAACTCCTTCTCGAAATCGATTTCCTTGTCGGGATGCGGCGTCAGCTCGACGAGGGCGCTCCCGGTACCCCACACCGGCTGGTACTCCCACACCTTGCCGTCGTAGAGATTCGTCTCACCCATCAGCGCGGCGAGCCACCAGACGGCCTTGAACCCCATGTCCGCGTTGGCCTCGCGGCCGAACTCGCGGGCCACTTGCGCCACGTCCTCGAGCCTCCCCTCGCCGAGCATCTCCAAAATCTTCCGGTTCCACTCGTCGTCCTTCGCCGACGAGATCCGGTCGTGCGCCGGGTCGATCTCGGCGACCTCGTAGCGGTTGGAGAGGTTCGTCACGCAGACGACGATCGTCTTTTTCCCGTAGCGGTCGATCGCCGCCCGCGCCGCCCGCCCCAGCATCCGCGTCTCTTCCCGCTCCGCGTAGATGTTGCAGGAGACGATCGAGGCGGGAATGGCGTTGTTCGGATTCAGCAGCTTCAGCGCGACGACCGTTCCCGTGTCGATGGGGAATCCGTGATAGTTCACCGTCGACGCCTGCAGTCCGCAGGACTTCGCCGTCTCGCAGTAGAGCCTCCCGAACTCCGGATCGACGCGGAACTCGTAGTCGATCTCTCCGAACTCGTACCAGTTCTGATCGACCAGCTTCCACTTCGGACGCGGATCGACCTGAAAGAGATGACCGATGACGGAGAACCACTGCGTCGAGTAGACGAGCATCAGCTCCGCTCCCGACCGCTCGATCTCCCGCCCGACCGCTTCGCAGGCGGCGCGCAGCTTCCCCCACCCGGCATTGCGGTCGGGAGCGAGGTAGATGTGGGGCTGGCCGGCAGCGAGGTAAGCCTTTGTGATCATGATCGTGGTCCGAATGGCGATTCTCGATTTACGCGGTACGCGTTTCGGGGTCCCATCCCACCACCGCGTTCCCCGTCCCGATCACCGTCCAGTAGCCATAGACCTCTCCCGGATAGTCGGGAAAGTCGAGGGCGGAGAGCATCCAGGCGAGCGAGCCCGCCTTCACTTCCGACACCGCATGGTCCATGAACTCGGGAAGGACGGCGATCAGCTCCTTCGTGCGGCCCCTGCGCATCAGATCGATGACCTTCATGTCCCAGAGGTAGCCGGAGTGCTCGTAGACATGTTCGTGCGACATGTCCTCCGGGATCTCCGGCTCGGTGGTGAAGTGGCGGTGCGAGAGCGTGTTCGAGGCGAGCAGAATCGCACGCCGGCCGCTCCTTTCGATGGCGCGCTTCGTCGCCTGCCCCAGCCGGATCATCTGCTGCTGCCCCATTTCGTTCGAGAAGTAGTAGGGGGAGTTGTTCGACGAGATCCCGACGATGGGGATGTCCCACTCGGGGTTGACCATGTGGCACGAGACGATCGTCCCGTAGTCGACGCGGAAGTTCGGGTTGCGCATCATCTTCGTGATCAGCCCCTCCTTCCGTCCTTCCTCGGCGATCATCTCCGCCAGCTCGACGTCGACCTCGATGTCGTAACGGAAGCGGAAGAGATTCGGGAAGATCGGATCGACCGACAACCCGTGAAACTCCGGAATGCCGAGGAAGTGGTGGCCGATCACCGTCTGCCAGTGTGGCGAGTGGACGAGGAGAACGTCCGGCCTCTTGGCGAGAAAGTGCTTGCGCGCTCGCTCGTATCCCCAGCGCAGAACCTCCCATCCGCATTCGGATTTCGGTTCGTTGCGCCAGTGGTTCTCGCCGTAGACGATGTGCGGCGGGTGCGGCGCGAGAAGGCCGCCGATGATCGATCCCTGTTTGTTCACAGTTTCACGCATACGTTTTTGGCCTCGGTGAAGAATCGCAGCGAGTCGAACCCGCCCTCGCGGCCGATACCGCTGTCGCGCATGCCGCCGAAGGGGACGCGAAGATCGCGAAGAAGCCAGCAGTTGATCCAGACCGTTCCGCAGTCGATCGCCGCCGCCACGCGGTGGGCGCGCTGCAGGTCGCGCGTCCAGAGCGAGGCGGCCAGCCCGTAGCGCGTGGAGTTCGCGAAGGCGATCGCTTCCTCCTCGCGGTCGAACGGAGTGATCGTCACGACGGGGCCGAAGATCTCCTCCTGCAGGACGCGGCAGTCGCATCCGAGGCCGGTGATCACGGTCGGCTCGACGAACCAGCCGCGCCGGTCGACGCGCCGTCCCCCCGTCGCGATCGAGCCTCCTTCGCGCTTCGCCAGCTCGATATAGCCGGTGACTTTCCGCAGGTGCGCCTCGCTGATCAGCGCGCCGATGTCGGTGGTTTCGTCGAGCGGATCGCCGATCCGCAGCTTCCCGGCCTCGGCGACGAAGCGGTCGACGAATTCCGTATGGACCGCCCGCTCGACGAAGATGCGGGAACCGCAGAGGCAGATCTCTCCCTGATTCCAGAAGCTCGAGCGGATCGAGGTCGTGATCGCTTCATCGAGATCGGCGTCGGCGAAGACGATGTTCGGATTCTTTCCCCCCAGCTCGAGCGAGAGCTTCTTGAACAGAGGTGCTGCCGTCGCGGCGACTCGCGCACCGGTCGCCGTTCCCCCGGTGAACGAAATCGCCGTAACGCTCGGATGCGCGACGATCGCCTCGCCGGCCTTCGGGCCACGGCCGTGAACGATGTTGATCACGCCCGGCGGGATGCCGGCGTCGATCGCGAGCTCGGCGAGCCGGTTCGCGGTCAGCGGCGTCAGCTCCGACGGCTTGGCGACGCAGGCGTTTCCCGACGCGACCGCCGGCGCGATCTTCCACGTCAGAAGATAGAGCGGGAGGTTCCACGGCGAGATCAGACCCGCCACGCCGAGCGGCTGTCGCAGCGTGTAGTTCAGCGCCGCTCCGTCGGTCGCGTGCGCCTCGGTCGCGTCGTGCAGGATCGCCGTGGCGAAAAAGCGGAAGTTCGCCACCGCGCGCGGGATGTCGAGACGCCGCGCGAGCGACAGAGGCTTGCCCGTGTCGCGGCTCTCGAGCCGTGCCAGCTCTTCGAGGTTCTCCTCGATCCGATCGGCGAGTCTCAGGAGTAGGCGCGATCGCTCCGCGGCCGGCGTGCGGCTCCACGAGGGAAACGCGAGCCGCGCGGCACCCACCGCGGCATCGACGTCCGTCGCGTCGCTGTCGGGAACCCGCGCCATGACCTCTTCCGTCGCGGGATCGATGTCGTCGATGTAGGCGGCGCCCTTCGGGGCGACGAATCGTCCGCCGATGAAGTTCGCGAGGCAGAGTGCCTCGCCGGGACGGACGGCCGTTTCCGCACTCATGACCGGCCCGCCCACGCGAGAAATTCGTCCGGGTCGAACTCCCACCGGTCGATGTCGGGGTCCCACGAGTCCCACGGAACGATCGCCGCCATCCGGTCGCGCAGGTCGGGAGGGATCACTTCGGGGACGATGAACGCCTTCTGGCGCCGCAGCTTGTAGGGATTGCGAAAGTCGAAGCCGAGCACCCCGAGGATGTAGCGGGCGATGTACCAGGTGGCCTGCGGGTTCCAGCCGTGGGCGATTTTCACGACGACACCGAGCCCCTTCGGATAGTCCGGATGCTCGATCGACAGGCCTAACAAACCGTCCGCCCCCTCCTTGGCGATGACGCGGCCGTGACACGCTTTCAGGATCGTCGAGTCGAGACGGTTGAAGCCGCCGATCAGGTCGGGATGCCGGACCATCGCGTCCCAGATCCAGTCGCCGTCCTTTTCCGTGACGAGGTTCGCGAAGAGCCTGGCCAGGTCGGTCACCGTCATCGAGACGGTCGGCAGGCCGCATCCGTCCTTCGCGATCGTTCCCGTCTTCCATTCCGGTCCGAGCACGCGTCGGACGTAGGCCAGATACTCCTGAAAGAACGGATGGTGCGGCCAGACGTAGCCGGCCCGCGGCCACCCTTTGATCCGGCAGCCTCGCAGGATCGCGGCATGCTCGCCGGAGCAACAGTGGTACCAGCGCCGCGGCCGCCGGACCTGCCGGCCGAACTGCACGAGCGGCACGTCGTGCGGCGTCTGCATCAGACCCCACTCCCCCTGCAGAAGGATCGAACGAGCCACGCGGACGTGCTCCGTGTCGCCGTTGTGCGAGGCCACCGAGATCGCCTGCTGCTCGCCGGTGAGCGCGTCGCGAAACTCCTTCGCGAAGACTTTCATCATCACCGGCTTGACCATCGAGCGTCCGTAGACCTCGACGTTCCCGCCGAACGAATAGAGGACGTCCTTCCCCGACACCCACGACACCGCGCCATGGATCGTGTTCTCCGCCACCCCGTTCCTCCGGTACTCGACCAGCGGCTGCCAGTTCGGCATCGGGCGCGCGAAATTGGGCGGGAGGGATTCGTCAAACATTCGACTGATTCTAAGGCGAGGAGGCGAGGGGCGAGGGGCGAGGGGGCGGGCAGGCGAGAGCGGAGGGGAGGGCGGCTACCGCTTTGCGCGTTCGAGGCTGGCTCGTAGCGCTCGGAGGTGTTTGTCAACTTCGCGGGTCTGATCCTGCAATCTCGAGAACTCCTCGGGGTTCAGGTAGCCGACGTCGAGGGCGACGCAGAGATGTGATTGAAGTTCGGCAGAGGAACCGCGCGAGATCGTTACGAACCGGTGGCACTCCGTTGCACCGTGCCGCTCGAACCCTCTGCGATGTTTGCCATGATCGCCACGGCAGCCCGCTGCATCTGGTGCGCAAGAGCATAGTCATGGCCGAAGTCGCGAGTACGCGTCGGAGCGTAGACCTCCCGGGTAAGCTCTCGCGCTTACCGCCATGCGGCAATATCCCTCGAATCGATCGGCACGCACGCCTCCTCGCCCCTCGCTCCCTCGCCTCCCCGCCCCTCCCCTCCTCACCCGCCGAACCGAACGGCAACTCTCGTCATGAAATCCCTCATACTCCTCATCACGCGCGCGGAATCGTGATTATTGAAGTCGAACCAGAGCATGAGCCGGTCTTCGGGGTGGAAGCGTTCGCGTATCTGGACGGCGATGGCTTCGGCGTCGCCGATCAGGGCATTGTTGGTGGCGCGGCGGACCTTCTCCTCGTCGAGCGTCCCCTCCAGCGCCTTCCAGTAGGTCGACAGTGCGGCGCGCGACTCCTCCTGCGCCTTCAGCGGATCGTCGTTGATGAAGACGAGCACGGTCCGCGGCATCAACCGGCGATGCCACCCTCCGCCGTCGGGGTGATAGTGGATCTTCATCCGCTCGTTCGTCTTCTCGATCTCGTCTCCCGGAGTGATGGAGAGGTTGAAGACGCCCACGGGCATGATCGTGTTGGCGAAGATCTGCGTCTTCGGGTCGTGAGAGCCGATCGAGAGCCGCAGCAGATGCATCGGCGCTTGCTGCGGGATGATCTTCAGGTTTGGGAAGCGCCAGCGCGGCTGCAGCGGAATGGCGTCGACATACTGACCGAAGGCCTCGAGAACGCGCTGCCAGTCGGCGTCGCTCCGGAAATCGGCGCGGCGCAGGTACCGCGGCGCGATCATCGCCGAATTGAGCGTCTCCCCGCGGAGGAGCCGGAGGAAGATCTCCGTCGCCTCCTCGAAAATCGTGTTCTTCACCACGGGCCACGCCGCCGCTTCCACCGGATCGCGGGGCACGATCCCGTACGGCACGTTGATGAAGGGAAAGCGTCCCGAAGCGAAGCCGACCGTCAGAAGCCGCGACTCCTCGCGGTCGAGTCCGTGGAGGGTCAGAAAGGTCCTGATCCGTTCCGCCGCCGCGATCGGCCCGCCGTTGCAGAGGATGTTCATGATTGCCGAGCCGACGCCGATCCGCTTCGTTCGCGCGAAGATGCGGTGCGCGAGCTGGAGAATGTCGGTGTTCAGGCCGATCTCCCCGACGAAATGGGGGATCACTGCACCGGGATTGGTCTTCTGCACCTCGGTCGACAGGTGGCTCTCGGCGACCCATGCCGTTCCGAATCCGAGTTCGTCCGCGAGCGCGACCTGTTCGAAGAAGTTCTCGAACATCGTCCGCTCGTCGGGCAGATAGCCGTCGACCTCGGTCTGGCAGATCGAGAAAAAGACGTCGAATTCCATGCGCCGCGTAGCCTATCGCGACGCGGCGCCCCCGTCAGAAGCGGGTCACCATCGAGACGGAACCGACTTTGTAGCGATCGCTCGTGTCGTAGGCGAAGTCGATCTGGAAGCGCGGCCAGGCCAGCCCCGCGCCGACCGAAAAGTGATTCTGCGCCTCCCCTTTCGGATAGAGCATCGCCGCCGCCACCGCGTCCGGCTTGTCGAGCGGCCCCCGGTACTCGATCGAGTGCGCCGGATCGCGCCAGTAGCCCGCGCGGATTGCGAACGGGATCTTCGTGGCGAAGAAATACTCCCCTCCGACATGGATCTCCGTGACGTCGTCCACGCCGTACGGCTTCTCGATCTCCTGCACGTCCGTCAACGTCGAGACGAAGTCGTCGACGAGATTCGTGTACTTCACATGCACGGCGTCGACGTTGATGGTCAGCACCGGAATCGGACGGAAGGAGATGCCGAGACCGGCCACGTCGGGAATGTGAAAGGTCGTGTCAGCCAGCTTGGCGAACTCGAAGTCCGTGTTCTCGTTCGCGATGAACGTCGGCGCGACGAACTTCGGTCCCTGTTTGTAGACTCCCCCGATGCTCACCTTCTCGTGCGGCGTCCACTTGAAGCCGGCCGCGACGGTGAAGTCCTTCTCGTCGTCGACTTCGAGGTCGTCGCGGTTCGGCTTCGCCGTTCCCTGAACCGAGATGCTGCTGAAGTCGAACGTCGGTGTGACGCGGAACGTGAACGCCGACTCGCGGAAGAGCTGGTAGCGCCCGGTCACGCCGATCGAGAAGTTGTTCCCGATCTTGTAGGCCGCTGCGAGACCCCACGTGCGGAGCTGCACGTCGACCGCCGTCAGGAACGGGTTGATCGTGTACTCGAGACAGGCGAAGAAGTCGTTCGTGCGACGGACGATCGCCTCGCACTCCTCCTTCGACACCGGCGCCGGACCGCCGCGCGGCAGGAAGAAGTTCGGCACGTTGGCATCGACCCGTCCGCTGAACTCGTTCCGCTGGGGCACCACCAGACCCGCCCCTTCGTTCTTGAGAGGATTGTGGTAGTAGCCCCCGACCGTGAATCGGTCGCGGATCGGGTAGACGAAGCTGCCGAATGTCACCTCGACGCGGTCGCTGTAGTGGGCGAACGGCGTACGCACCAGCTCCGGGTAGGTGCCGCTCGTGGTCAGCACCTGTTCCTCGCGGTAGTTGCGCGCCTCGATCGAGACCTCCGCCTTCCTCAGGATCGTCAGGCCGGCGGGATTCGCCTCGGCGGCCGAGGCGTCGTCGGCAAGACCGAGAAACGCGCCGCCCATTCCGAGCGAGCGGGCACCGGGATTGCCGAAATTGAACTGCAGACCGGAGAGCGATTCGATGTCGGTGTTCTGTGCCGACAGTGGGAGAACGCACACACCGAACAGCACGAGCACGATCAGAGTCTTGCGCATGATTGCCTCCCTGCGGACTTGCCGCGAAGAATAGCAGGTCGCGGGGGGGCTACGTGCGGAGTTTGCGGACCTCCGCGATGACGCGATCGACGACCTCGGACGGTTCGCCGAGCTGCTTTGCGCGATCCCGGCGCCAGCTCCACTCGATCTGACCGTTGGCGAGGCTCTTCGCGCCGACCGCGATCCGCAGCGGGAACCCGATCAGGTCGGCGTCCTTGAACTTCACGCCGGGTCGCTCGTCGCGATCATCGAAGAGGACGTCGATCCCGGCAGCGAGAAGCTTCTCGTACACTTCGTTCGCAACGCGCAGGACGGTCTCCTCCCGCCCCACCGCGGTGACGATCACCTCGAACGGTGCGACCGGCACCGGCCAGATGATGCCGTCCGCATCGTGACTCTGCTCGACCGCCGCGGCGACCGTGCGCCCGATGCCGAGGCCGTAGCAGCCCATGATCATCGGCTGCCGCTCCCCTTTCTCGTCGAGATACTCGCAGTGCATCGCCTCGGAGTACTTCGTGCCGAGCTTGAAGATGTGGCCGACCTCGATCCCGCGATGGATCTCGAGCGGCGTGCCGCAGCGGACGCACGGGTCCCCGGCGAGAACGGTGGTGAAGTCGCCGTACTCGGGCTCCGGAAAATCGCGTCCGGGCATGGCCCGCTCGAGATGCGTGTCGGGCTTGTTGGCGCCGACGATCCAGTTCTTCCGCCCGCGCAGCGAGGAGTCGGCGAGAACGCGCGTGCACTTCGCAGCCACCGGGCCGCAGAAGCCGACCGGGCCTCCGGTCGCCGCCTCGAACTCCGCGTCGGAGAGCATCGTGAGCATCTGCACACCGAGGTAGTTCCGGATCTTCACCTCGTTGCCTTCGCGGTCGCCGCGGACCAGCACCATCACGGCGCCTTTCTCGGTTTCGAAGACGAGCGTCTTGACGAGCTGCGAGGTCGGCCGGCCGAGGAAGCGGCCGACATCGTCGATCGTCTTCGTCCCCGGCGTGTGGATCTCCGCCATCGCACCGGAGGGCGGAGGCTCGACCTCGTCGTCGAAGAACTTCGATGTCGCCTTCTCGATGTTCGCTCCGTACTTGCAGTTCGGGCAGCTCACCACGGCGTCCTCGCCCGACTGGGCGAGCACCATGAACTCGTGCGATGCCGACCCGCCGATGTTGCCGGTATCGGCTTCGACCGGAACGTGCTCCAACCCGCAGCGATGAAACACGCGCTGGTAGGCCTCCCGCATGGCTTCGTAGGTCTCGTCGAGCGACTCGCGGCTGGTGTGGAAGGAGTAGGCGTCCTTCATGATGAACTCGCGGCCGCGCATCAGGCCGAAGCGAGGACGGACTTCGTCGCGGAACTTGGTCTGAATCTGATAGAGGTTCACCGGAAGCTGCCGGTAGGAGCTCACCAGGTCGCGCACCGTCTCGGTGATCACCTCCTCGTGGGTGGGGCCGAAAACGAAATCGCGCTCGTGACGGTCCTTGATCCGGAGCAGCTCCTTGCCGTACTGCTGCCATCGCCCCGACTCCATCCAGAGTTCCGCCGGCTGAATGGCGGGCATGAGCAGCTCGACCGCTCCGGCGCGGTTCATCTCCTCGCGGACGATCGCCTCCAGCTTCCGGATCGATCGGAGACCGAGCGGCAGGTAGGTGTAAATCCCCGCAGCGACCTTGCGGATCATTCCGGCACGCATCATCAGCTTCTGGCTGATGACGTCCGCGTCGGCAGGCACTTCACGAAGCGTCACGATGAAATAGCGGGACCAGCGCATAGAAAGTGGCGAATGATAACCGAGGCGCGGGGCGCGAGTCGCGAGACGCGGTCATCGCTTTTCCTCCCCTGCCGGGCAATGGATCGGGGCACGGCTCATGTTGTCCATGAAGGACATGGAGCCTCTTCCCGTTCTGAAGTTCGACCGCACTCCGATGGCGCGGCTGATTTCCTGCGCCGCGGCGTTCGGATCGGCGGCGCTCCTGTTCGACTATCTTTCGCACATTCCCGAGATCGACACGCTTCCGCTCATCGGCTTCATCCTCCTCTTCCTCGGCACGCTCGCGGCGGCGGTCGTCCAGTATGGCGACCACATCTACTTCAGTGACGTCGGCGTCATGTACGAAAACCGTCTGCTCTCGCTCTTCGGAAAGCGCGGCCGGTGGATGCGATGGGAGGACATCGTCGAAATCCGGGAGATCCGCGAGAAGGTCCTGATCCTCCTTTCGCGCGACGGGCAGCGGATGCTCGTCGACGCGATCCTCGGCTACGCGATCGCACGCGCCGAGATCCTCCGGCGCGCTCCGCAGGCGCTCGTCAGCGGCACGCTCGTCCGTGACGACTGCTGAGAGCCCGAACGCGCTCACCGCGCCGCCGCGTCCGTCCTCGCGGCCGTTCCCGGCTCAGGCGCCGACGATCTCGCCGGCCAGTACGCGCTCGTAGAGCTCGCGATAGCGGGGGACGACGTTCGCCACATCGAAGCGGTCGATGGCGATCTGGCGGCCGGCCGCTCCCATCCGGCGCTGCAGCTCCGCATCGGAGAGGATCTCGATCGCCCGCTGCCCCATCGCCTCCACGTCGCCGACCGGGAGCAGGTAGCCGGCCACGCCGTCGTCGACGACTTCCGGCAGCCCCCCCGATCGGGTGGCAATGACCGGCACCTCGCAAGACATCGCCTCGAGCGCGGCCATGCCGAACGATTCCGACTCCGACGGCAGCAGCAGGAGATCGGAGGCGGCGATGACCTCCTCGAGGTTCGGAACGTTGCCGAGGAACATCACGCGATCGGTGATGTGATGCTCGCGGCAGAACGCCTCGGCGCGCGAGCGGTCGGGCCCGTCGCCGATCATCAGCATGCGGCTCGGCATGGTGCGGCTGACGAGATGAAAAACCTTCAGGACGTCGAGCACCCGCTTGACGCTGCGGAAGTTCGAGACGTGGCAGAGAATCTTTTCCTTCTTCGTCGCGAAAATCTCCCGGAGAGCGGCGCCGCGGCTGCTTCGAAAGCGGTCGGGATCGACGAAGTTCGGGATCACCTCGATCGCCTTGTCGGTGTCGAAATTCTCCGCCGTCTGCCGGCGCAGCCACTGCGAAACCGCCGTCACACCGTCGGAGACCTCGATGCCGAACTTCGTGATCGGCAGGTAGCTCTCGTCGCGTCCGACGAGCGTGATGTCCGTCCCGTGAAGAGTGGTGATGATCTTCAGAGAGTCGGAGCGGAGAATCTGCTTCGCCAGATGGGCGCTGATCGCGTGAGGGATCGCGTAGTGAACGTGGAGGACGTCGAGCTTCTCGTAGGCCGCGACCTCGGCCATCTTCGTCGCCAGCGCCAGCGTGTACGGCGGGTAAGGATCGAAGAGCGGATAGGCGGTGACCGTCACCTCGTGAAAGTGGACGCGCTCGTGGAAGACGTTGAGCCGCGACGGCAGCGCGTAGCTGATGAAGTGAACCTCGTCGCCGCGCCTGGCCAGCGCGATCCCCAGCTCGGTGGCGACCACGCCCGAACCGCCGAAGGTGGGATAGCAGGTGATTCCGATCTTCATCCTCGCCGCCTGCCCGCTCGTCCTCGCGCCGTCATACCTCTCTTCCCCGGTATGCGGCAATCAGATCGTCGACCCGCGGAGGCTGCCGGGTGACGAAGGCCTCGCCGTAGACGACGCCGATGAGCGCGCCGAAGTGCCTTCCGCGCGCCTCGATCATCTCCAGAAACTTCGGATCGGAGATGAATGTCGCGGGCTCCTTCGATTTCGGGTCGTGAAATTGCGACCGATAGCTGTGGATCGACTTCATCTTCGTCTTCCACACCTTCGTCACGTCGACGACGAACGAAGGAGCGACCTGATAGTTCTGGAGGTAATGGATCGTCATCTGCGGCCGGTGTGCCGGCAGATCGCTCTTCAACTGACGCAGACCCGCATAGAACGACGCCTCCGTCACGATCCGGCCCGTCCTCGTGTGATCAGGATGGCGGTCGTCGGGATAGGGGGCAAAGACCAGCGACGGCCGCCGGCGGCGGATGACCTCGATGATCTGCAGCTCCTCGTCGCGCGTGGTCCGGAGTCCGCCGTCGCCGAAGTCGAGCTGCTCGCGAAAGGCCACGCCCAACGCCCGCGCGGCGCTGGAGGCTTCCCGCATCCGCGTCTGCGGCGTGCCGCGCGTGCCCATCTCGCCGCGGGTGAGGTCGACGATGCCGACGCGAAGACCGTCCCGCACCAGCTTCGCCACCGTCCCTCCCGCGGACAGCTCGACATCGTCGGGATGCGCCCCGAAAAAAATCACATCAACCGTCAGGTCCCGCCCCACGCCTTCTTTTCCCTTCATAGGCCGATCATTTTGAAGCTCTCGCTGCCCGGCTCGATTTCTTCGACCACGCGGTCGACGAGATGTTTGCCGTACTGGCACCACCAGGGGAACCAGGCGGCGACCCGATCCTGCACCTGCCGGTCGGGATGGAACGTCGCGATCAACTCCTGCATCGCCGCCCACCGCTCGCGGTCCTTCCGGACCAGCGCGCGGATGGCGCGTTCCGTCAGCTTGTCGAAGTGATACTCGATGTGACCGATGGAGCGGCTGAGCGCCCGGGCCATGGCGTGTTCGGCGGGAAGCGCGAGTTCGCCGATGCGCGTGAGCGCCTCGGCGAGATCGCGCCGCGCGCGGCCGGCGATCGACCGGATCTCCGCGATGCCGTCCGGTTCGCGCCTCGCCAGGACCTCCTCCGCCGTCGAGAAGACCTCCTGGGGCGCGATCGCATGACGGTCGAATGCGCGAAGCGTCCGCTTCGGGGCCACCAGCACGTGCCCGCGGAGCGCGACGGCCGGCATGGCCACCTCGAACAGAGCGTGCATCGTGCGCTGCTGCGCGTAGTACGCCACCTCCGCCGGGCCCCCGACGAAGACATCCGGCGCGAAGAGATAGTCCTGCAGAAGCGGGCGGGTGAGCGCCGACGTCGAGAGCGTGGCCGGGTCGCCCGGCGCCTCGCCGCGCGCGACGATCCGGCGCTTTCCCTCTCCGTCGAGGCGGAAGAGGACGGTGTACTCCTCCTCGCGCGAGCTGATCTGCGGCTGGTACCCGCGGCTGCGGAGCTCGGCCGAGTCGGCGGCGACCGCCTTCTGCACGTCGTCCCAGCGGCGAAGAATCGCCTCGAAGAGCGGCTCGGCCTCGCGGCGGAGTTCGGGCAGGAGCGAATCGACCAGCACGATCTCGCTCCCGAAGATCGACACCAGCAGTTCCGCGAAGGAGTCGCGAAACGTGATCCCCTCGCGAAGCCACCGCGGCCGGGGAAGATCCATCAGCGCGAGCAGCTCCGCGATCAGCGGCTCCGGAACCGGCAGCAGTCCCACCGCGGCGCGCGTATCGGGGGGCGGCGCCGCGCGCAGCGTCAGGAGATCGAGCTGACTCCGCCCCCTGCCCGACCCCGTCAGCGCCGCCACGGGGAGGTGCAGCGTCGCCACCTCTTCATAGTCGTGGTCCTCGGTGGCGAGCCAGAAAAAGAGCGTGGCGCGTTTTCCCTCGCTCTCGAGCCGGCGCCTGATTTCGAGGAGCGAGGCGATCTTCGCGAGCGTGTAGAGCGGCCCTCCGGCGAAGCCGACCTGCTGCCCGGCGATCAGAGTCACCGTCTCGCCCGACGCCCACGCCTCCAGCTCACGCTCGACGTGAGCACCCCAGCGGCGGTTCGACTCCGCGAGAGCGGCGAGGAACGCCGGAGTTCTTCCCCTCCTCCGCGACTCGCTTCCCGCGACTCGCGCCGGGTCGAATCGCGGCAGATCCGGAAACGCGCCGCCGAGCCAGTCGAGGACGAACGGATTCATCCCCGGATAGCTGCGCAACGGAAGCCGGATACACCCCTCGCTCATCGCCTGGTCCCCACGAGAATCAGGCGGGGGGACGACGGTTCGAACGGGCGGCCGTCGAAGTCGCCGTACGCGGTGCGGATCGCGAGTCTCGACTCGGTGAACATCATCGAGATTTCATCCAGATCGTATCCGCGAACGCGCTCGAGGTAGCGCCTCTCTCCGATCGTGATCCGTTTGTTGAAGGAACGGTCCGAGGCGTCGAACCATCGCTCGATGCGCACCGGGCCGCGCGGCGTGTCGCGGGTCTCGCGCTCGATCAGCTTCTTCAGCTCGCGATCGACGTTGAGGTAGTCGAAGAGAAAGACCGCTCCCCGCCTCAGCACGCGCGCCATCTCGCGAACGACCTGCAGGTTCTGCTCTTCCTCCGCGAAGTACCCGAAAGAAGTAAAGAAGTTGACCAATCCAGCGAAGCTCCCGCTGCGAAACGGGAGCGATCGCATGTCGGCGCGCGCGACCGGCATCTCTCCGTATTCCTCACGTCCCGTGCGCAGCAGCACCCACGAGAGATCGCATCCCGCGACGCGGTAGCCGTGTGCCTGCAGCTCCTTCAGGTGCCGTCCCGTGCCGCAGGCGAGGTCGAGAACCGGCCCTTCGACCCTGCCGAACTGCGCGCGGAAGAAGGCGACCTGCTGCCGCGCCTCTTCCTCGTCGCGATGCGAGTAGAGGTCGAGGTACTCCTCTCCGAACCATTCCTGGTACCACGTCATGACGAGCTGTCAGTCCGCAGCTCTCAGGAGCGCGTGAGGCGCTGCAGCGCCCGCTCGAGCCTCTCTTCGTTCTCGCGTGCGGCGGCGAGGGCCGATTCCAGCGCCCGCACGACCGCGCGCGCATTCCCGAGCATCTCCTCGGTCTCCTGCCGTTCTGCGACGGGATCGCGGACCGTCTCCGCGAACGGCCCGCCCGCCGCGAGAGAAACAGCCGCCGGTTCGACCGCAACGCTCCCGAACGGGTCCTCCTCCGCGTCGCCACCGGCATCCTCGAATGGCACCTCGAACGGGGCTGCAGCGGGCGGTTGTGCGGCGACCGGAGGGGGAGGGGGCGGCGGAGGGGCGGTGGCGGCGGGCGGAGGGGCGGTGGCGGC
>DATLYG010000040.1:0-5635 GCA_035574985.1 Thermoanaerobaculia bacterium
ATTTACGCCGTGGCCACCCGCCGGCTCAACACGCTGTACCACCTGCAGTTCCAGCGCGAGTGGAAGGGCGGGCGGGGAGAGCACGGGATGGGTTCGAACCGGTCGGGGCGTCACGGCGACGACGTCACGATCGAACTGCCGGTCGGCTCGGTCATTCGCGACAAGGCGACGGGCGAGGTGATCGCCGATCTGACGGCCGAAGGGCAGCGTGTCCTGCTCGCGAAAGGCGGAAGGGGAGGGTGGGGAAACCAGCATTTCGCGACAGCGACGCGTCAGGCGCCCCGCTTCGCGCAACCGGGCGAGGAGGGGGAGGAGCGGGAACTCTTCATCGAGCTGAAGCTGATCGCCGACATCGGCATCGTCGGGCTGCCGAACGCGGGGAAATCGACGCTCATCTCGGTCATCAGCGCCGCGAAGCCGAAGATCGCAGACTATCCCTTCACGACGCTCGTCCCGAACCTCGGCGTCGTCAGCGCCGGCGACGAGCGGACATTCGTGGTCGCCGACATTCCCGGCCTGATCGAGGGTGCCCACGAGGGTCACGGTCTCGGCGACCAGTTTCTGCGCCACGTCGAGCGCTGCGCCGCGCTGCTCCACCTCGTCGACCTCTCGTCGAACGAGCATCCGGAAAAGGACGCGGATGTGGTGGCGCGTGAACTGGAACTCTACTCGGAGGCGCTCTCGAAGAAGCCGCGGATCGTCTGCGGCTCGAAGCTCGACTCGGCGATCGCGGGGAACTCCGAGCGTCTTCGCGACTATGCCGCGCGGCACGCCTTTCCCTACCACGAGATCTCGGCCGTCGCCGGTGACGGCGTGAAGGAACTCGTTCGCATGCTCGCCGGCGTGGTCGCACGAGCGGAGCAGGCGCGGAGTGAAGAGGCCTCCGCACTCCGGGCATGAAGATCGGGCTGAGCGGCGGCACCTTCGACCCGTTTCACCGCGGCCATCTCGAACCGGTGCTGGCCGTTCGCGGCGAGATGGGATGGGAGAGGGTGATCTTCATCCCGGCCCGCGTGCAGCCGTTCAAGCAGGGACGGGCGACCGTTTCCGCCTATCACCGCTTCGCGATGGCAGTGCTGGCGACGCAGGATCTCGACGACGTGACCGTCTCGCCGATGGAACTCGAGCGCGAAGCCGTCTCGTACACGGTCGACACGCTCGAGGTGCTGCGCCGCGAGCATCCGGAGGCGACGCTCGACTGGATCATCGGCGACGACAACTTGAGGACGCTGCACGAGTGGAAATCGGTGGGGCGCATCTTCGAGCTGGCGAACCTCGTGGTCCTCGTGCGCGGCGGAATCGGGACGCCGCCGCCAATCGTCGAGGGGCGCGTGGCGGCGGCCGGATCGCGCGGGAAGCACGGTTGCATCGTTTTTGCGAACAATGCGGCCGTCGCCGTGTCATCGACGGAAATCAGAGAGAGATTGAAAGCGGGGCAGCCGGTCGACGCTTTTGTCGATCCGCGGGTCTCGCGCTACATTCAGCGCAACGGACTCTACAGGTGAACGACGTGAAGCATTCGATTGAAAGCCGCGTACGGCTCGCGGTCGCCGCAGCACTCGACAAGAAGGCCTTCGACGTCGACGTCTTTGCCGTCGGGGAGCTGACTTCGATCGCCGACTATTTCATCCTCACCTCGACGACGAACGAGCGGCAATCGCAGGCGGTGGCCGACACGATCGCGGAGCGTCTGCAGTCGGAGATGCGCGTCAGGCCGATGCTGGTGGAGGGGGCGACTCCCGGGCGCTGGATCCTGCTCGATTACGGTGATTTCATCGTGCACATCTTCACGCAGGACTGCCGGAGGTTCTACGGACTGGAGCGCCTCTGGGGGGACGCGCCGAATGTGACGGCGGAGTTCACCGGCGAGGCCGAGGCTCCGCGGCGGCATGCCATCAAGAAGACGTCGTGAACCCCGGCTGTCCGACTATGTTCGCTCGCGCAACCGCGCGATGCGGTCCCTTTTGCGCACGGTCGAAAAGATTCTCGATCACGACGTCAGCGTCCTGATCGTCGGCGAGTCGGGCGTCGGCAAGGACTATCTGGCTTCCGCCATCCACGCCTGCAGCAACCGTCGCGACCAGCCGTTCGTTCACATCGACTGCGCGACGATCCCGGCCGACCTCTTCGAGAGCGAGCTGTTCGGCTACGAGAAGGGAACGTTCACCGATGCGCTGAGCCGCAGGGCCGGCAGGCTGGAGGCGGCGGGGGGAGGCACGGTCTACTTCGACGAGATCTCCGCGCTGTCTCCGGGTCTGCAGGCGAAGCTGCTCCGGGCCGTCGAGGAGCGCCGGTTCACGCGCCTCGGCGGACAGCAGCTCGTGCCGTTCCGTGCGCGTGTGATCACCTCCACGAGCCTCGATCCGGAGGCGCTCGTCGCCGCCGGTGCCATCCGCCGCGACTTGCTTTACCGGATCAACGTCGTGACGCTGCACCTCCCTCCTCTGCGGGAGCGGCAGGAGGACATTGCCGATCTGGCCAGGCGCTTCACGTCCAAACCGATCGATGATGAGGTCATCGCCTTTCTCAGGACGCTCCCCTGGCCGGGAAACGTCCGCGAGCTGCGCAACGCGATCGAGCGGGCGGCCCTCCTCGAGAGCGGCGACCGCATCACCGCCCCCTCTCTCCCACCCTCCCACGCGTCGGCGCTCGTCGCCTCGGCTTCAGGCCGTGATTGGACCCTCGACGAGCTGGAGGCGGCATACATTCGCGAGGTCCTCCGACGCACCCGTTCCAATTACTCGCGTGCGGCCGCGATCCTCGGGATCAACCGCAAGACGCTCCTCGAGAAAAGGAGAAGGTACGGTCTCGACTGAGCGAACCGCCACCCTGAAGGGGCATGAAATTTCGCTTCATCTGGCCGAGTTCCCATGCCGATGCCGAGTTAGGCGCGGCCATCGACCGCTACCTCGAACGGATCCGTCATTTCTTTCCAGTCGAGGTGGTTTCTTTGCCGCCCGAGCGAGGTAGACAAAGCCGAACGGATGTGGCTATCATGCGCGCTCAATCCGCGCGCCTGCTGGCCGCGATCCCCGATCGCGGGTATACCGTGGTCCTCGACGAGCGGGGACAAGTCTTTGATTCTTTGAAGTTTGCACGGTGGCTCGAACGACTGACCATCGACCAGCCGCACGGCGTCCACTTCGTCGTGGGAGGTGATGTCGGACTCGATGAGACCGTCAGAAAACGCGCGGACACACTCCTCGCGCTTTCGGCCATGACCCTGCCGCATCAGGTCGCCAGGGTCGTGCTGTTGGAACAGATTTATCGTGCGTGCACGTTGATGCGCAACATCCGATATCACAAGTAAGGAGAGCCGGCATCCCAAATGGCCAGAACGAAAGCAAAAGCAAACCCCTACCAGCCGTACGAGGACGCCCTCCGCAAGAAGCAGCGCGAAGTTCTCGAGTCGTACCAGCGGGACAAGGCGGCCGGCAACTCACAGCCCGATGATGGCATTCAGGACCTCGCCGACAAGGCTGCCAGCGCCTACTCGAAAGAGCTGAACTTCTCCCTCTCGGACGGCGAGCGCAACACGCTCATGCTGATCGAGGAAGCCTTCAATCGCATCAAGGGCGGGTCCTATGGCACCTGCTCGAACTGCGGCAATACCATCGGCGAAAAGCGCCTGCAGGCGGTGCCATGGACGCCCTTCTGCATCGACTGTCAGGAGCTTCAGGAAAAGGGACTGCTGCAGTAGCGGCTGCCGGTTCGCGATTTTCCGAAGGAGCGGCTTTGCCGCTCCTTTTTTCTTTGCTAAAAGAATCCCCCACTCATGCCGAAGCCTCTCCAGAGCGTTCTCGCCGCGATCAACCAGGGAACGGCGCCCCCGGTGATCCTCGTCGGGGGGACCAGCGAGTACCTGGTGGAACGCGCCTTTCACGATCTGCGCGAGGCGCTGATGGCAGCGAACCCGGGCATCTCGGTCGAGTCGTTCGATCCCGGCACCGAGCTCGCCGCGATCGTCGACTCGTACCGCACGCACGCGCTCTTCGCCGCGAAGCGCCTGCTGATCGTGCCGGAGGTGAATGCCTTCGTTTCGGCGAAGGAGATCGCCTCGCTGCTCGACAAGGCGATTTCCGACTGGAAGTCGTCGAAGACCGATCGCAAGCGCGCCTCTTCCGGTGCCAAGCTCCTCCATGTCCTCGGCCTGGCCGGGGTGGACCTCGAGATGACCGACCGGCAGATCGCATCGGCTCTCGGCGCCGGCGACGAGCCCGCCCTGGCCGACATGCTCGCCTTCTGCCGCGCCACAGGGCGAAAGGCGGGCCGCGGCGAGGACGATGCCGCACTGCTGACCGATGCGGTGGCCCGCGGCGGCGCGCCGGGAGCGGTCCTCCTGATGCGAACGGGCGAGCTGCCGCGCGACTCCGCGACCGTCGATCTGATCGATCGCAAGGGCGCCGTCGTCGCCTGCGATCTGACTCGCGAGCAGTTCGTGGCCGCGCTCGACCAGGCCATCGCCGGCATCGCCGCCGAGACGAGCGTGAAGTTCGATTCCCGCGCGATCGCGGCGCTCCGGCAGCGCCTCGGCATCGATCGACTGCTGGCAGACAAGTTCTCGCGCGAGGTTCCCGATATCCGCCTCGCCGTCTCGGAAGCGGAGCGGCTCGCGACGCTCGTCGGCAGCGGCGGGAAGGTGACGGCCGAAGTCGTGGAGCGCGAGATCGCGAAACTCGAGGGAGGGGCCCGCTACGAGCTTGCATCGCTCTTCAGCGAAGGGAAGGCGATCGAGGCCGTGGCGAAGCTGCGGGAACTGGTCGCGCAGGCGCGGCGAGAGGACGCCAAGGCGGCAGCCGAGATCCATTACGGCCGCTTTCTCTTCCCGCTGGCCGACGAACTGCGGCAGATGATCGCCATCCGTTCCTTCGCCCGTGCCGCCGGCATCGACCTCCGTCAGCCGATGACCTACAACCGCTTTCGCGACGGCGTGGCGGAGAAACTCGGCGACTACATGAAGACGTTCGGCATCGTCCGCCAGCGGCCGCACCCGTTTCCGCTGCACAAGAAATGGGAGGCGGCCGCGAAGGAGAGCGAAGAGTCGCTCTTCACCGCTCTCGCCGCCGTGGCCGAGCTCGACCGGCAGCGGAAGTCGGGAGGGGTGCCCGTCGACATCGGTCTGGAGACCTTCCTGCTGGGCCGCGGAGCGGCGAACAAGCGATGATCGATCTCAGCGCAGACCTCGGCGAAGGCGCTCCACGGGAGGACGAAATCTGGCCGATGATCGACTCGGCCAACGTCGCCTGCGGCGGCCACGCCGGCGACGACCGATCGATGCGCGAGGCGGCGCGGCGCGCGCGGGAGACGGGCGTCCGTTTCGGGGCGCATCCCTCCTATCCGGACCGGGCGAACTTCGGGCGCCGGTCGATGGCGATCGCGCTGCCGGCACTGCGGGAGTCACTCCTCGAGCAGCTCTCGCGCCTGCGCGACATCGCCGCGAGCGAGGGCGTTCCGCTGATCCACGTCAAGCCGCATGGCGCCCTCTACAACGACGCGCACCGCGACCGCGACCTCGCGCAGACGATCGCCGCAGCGATGCGCGCGGTCGATCCGACGCTGGCCATCGTCTGCGCCGCGTCCTCGCAGATGGCCGCGGCCGCCGGGGAGGCGGGAATCGCCGTCGTGCGCGAGGCCT
>DATLYG010000041.1:0-15337 GCA_035574985.1 Thermoanaerobaculia bacterium
CAGTTGCACGAGGTCGACGTCAGCGCGTTCGAAGAGACCCCCGCCGGCGCGGCCACGCCGATGCGCGACGACGTCGTGCAGCCTCCGCTCGATCGCGAGCAGGTCGCCCGCAACGCACCGCGGTGGGCCGACGGCTTCTTCATCGTGCCGAAGGTGATCGGAGATGAGTAGTCTCGACGTTCTGGATCTGCCGTGGAGCGAGGCGCGGGAACAGGTCTCTCCGCGCGAGTACCTCGAGGCCTCGCTTCGCGCGATCGCGGAACGCGACCCTGCCATTCATGCGTTTCTCTGCGTCGACGACATCGCGGCGCGCGCGCAGCTCGCGCGCGGGGGCGTCATGCCGGTGGCGGTCAAGGACAACATCACCACCACGGAGATGCCGACGACGTGCGCGTCGCGGATGCTGGCGGGATTCGTCTCGCCGTTCGACGCGACGGCGGTCGAGCGGCTCCGCGCCAGGGGCGCCATCGTGGTCGGCAAGACGAACCTCGACGAGTTCGCCATGGGCTCCTCGACCGAGCACTCGGCGTTCGGCCCCACGCGCAACCCCTGGGACCTCGGACGCGTTGCCGGAGGCTCCTCCGGCGGCTCGGCCGCAGCGGTCGCCGCGCGGATGGTCCCCGCGGCGCTGGGGTCGGAAACGGGCGGTTCGGTGCGGCAGCCGGCGGCGTTCTGCGGTGTGGTCGGACTGAAGCCGACGTACGGGCGCGTCAGCCGTCGCGGTCTCGTCGCCTTCGCCTCGGGTCTCGACCAGATCGGAATCATGACGAAGACCGTTGCCGAGTGCGCGGAAGTCCTCGGCACGATCGCCGGGTACGATCCGCGCGATTCGACATCGAGCAACCATCCGCCCGGCGACTATGCGGCGGCGGTCGGGGAAGGGATCGCCTGCCGGCGTTTCGGCGTCGTCGCCGAGGCAGTGCGCGACCTGACGGGAGAGGTGAGGAGCAACTTCGAGGCGGCCCTCGACGTCCTTCGGGGCGGCGGCGCCGTCGTGGAGGATGTGAGCCTTCCGACGCTGCCGTACGCGATCGCGGTGTACTACATCGTCGCCAACGCCGAGGCGAGCGCGAACCTCTCCCGCTTCGACGGCGTCCGCTACGGCCACCGCAGCGACCGCGTGAGGACGCTCGACGACGTCTACTTCGAGTCGCGCGGCGAAGGGTTCGGCCCCGAAGTCAAGCGCCGGATCATGCTCGGCACCTTCGCCCTCTCGTCCGGTTACTACGACGCGTACTACGGCAGAGCGCAGCGGGTTCGCGCGAAGCTGCGGCACGAGATGGGAGAGGCGCTCGAGAGGTTCGACTACCTCCTGACGCCGACCACGCCGGAGCCGGCCTTCGAGATCGGCGCGAAGATCGACGACCCCCTCTCGATGTACCTCTCCGACATCTTCACCGCGCCGGCGAACCTCGTCGGGATCCCGGCGATCGCGGTCCCTTCCGGCTTTACCCGCGACGGTCTGCCGCTCTCTCTGCAGATCATGGGGCGCCACTTCGGGGAGGAAGCGCTCTTCCGGGCGGCGGGATATTTCGAGAAGGAAACGGGGTATTGGCGGCGGGCGCCGGGCAGCGGGGCAGGCGAGTAGGCGAGGGGGCGGGGACCCCCTCGAACGGCTGGCTCTCGACGGGGTTGTGCCGGCGTGTCGACCCTGATCCGAATTCGGGCCTCGGATGTACAATGAGGCCGTGCGGGTGTGGTGGGGCATTTTCCTCGTTTTCCTTCCGGCGACGCTTCTCGCTTCAGGGACCCGGCCCGACCTGCACGCCTCTCTCACCAAAGACTACGAAATCGAGGTCGTCGTCCGCCCGCATGAGGGCGACGCCTGGACGCGGCTCGCGCAGCGCCTGACCGGCGACGCGGGCAACTGGAAGACGATCGCCGGTTTCAACGGAGCCGGCGACACGCTTCTGCACGGCATGCCGGTACGCATCCCGTTCGCGCTGCTCCGCCCCGACCTGCAGCGGCGCGTCGTCCAGGACCTCTTCCCGCTCGACCAGATGACCCCCGCCGGATGGCGGCACGTCGTCGTGGGCGATCGCGGGATCGAAGGGGAGTCGCTCTGGAAGATCGCGGAATGGTTCACCGGCGACGGCGTGAACTACGGCGCGATCCGCAAGGCGAATCCGGGGCGGGGACTCTCGACCCGCAAAGGTGACGTCATCGTGATTCCGGGTGAGTTGCTCGTCGCCGCATTCCGCGGCGGCGCGGAGGGGGAGCATGCATCGAAGGCGGGTCCCGCGGAGGTTCGGCAGTCCGAAGACGATCCGGTTGAGCGTGCGACAGCGAATGAGGATGTGGCGGAGGCGGCTGCTGAAGTTGTGGCCGTCGGACAGCCGTCGTTGACGTATGTCCGGAACGCCGCCGAGCCGTACGCCATCTATCGCCTGCAGAAGGGGGAGGCGCTCTACTCGTCGGTCGGGATCCGCTTCACGGGGCGCGTCTATGCGCGGGACGTCAACGAGGTGCTCGAGCGCATCGTGAAATTCAACGGAATCGACGACGTGGCGAAGATTCCGGTCGGCTATCCGGTGAAGATCCCGATGGATCTGCTGCTCGCCGAATACCGGCCCGGGGACGATCCGGCGCGCCTCGCGCGCGAGGCGTCGATCCGCGAGAGTTCGCGTCTGGCGAAACGCACGCGCGCGCGCAATCTCTCGGGCGTCCACGTCATCCTCGATGCGGGTCACGGGGGCCGCGACGTCGGGACGTACCACGACGGCGTGGCCGAATCGCGCTACGTCTACGACGTGGTCTGCCGGCTCAAGGAGATTCTGGAGAAAAAGACGGGGGCGAAGGTTTCGGTCACGACGAAATCGAAGAGCCTCGGCTATCGCGTCGTCAATCGCGACCAGCTCGAGACGAACAACGACCACGTGGTGCTGACCACGCCGCGCTACTCGCTCGAAGACGCGGTCGTCGGCGTGAATCTCCGGTGGTATCTGGCGAACTCGATCTTCCGCAGTGCCATGCGCGGCGGTGTCGAAAAGGAGAAGGTGGTCTTCATCTCGATCCACGCCGACTCGCTCCATCCCGCGCTGCGGGGCGCGATGGCCTACATTCCGGGGGAGCGTTACATCCGCGGTTCGTATCGCAAGAGCGGCGAGGTCTATCTCGCCCGCGCCGAGGTGCGGGAGCGGCCGATCGTGAGCCACTCGGCGGAAGAGTCGCTCCTGGCCGAAGGTCTCTCGCGCGAGCTGGCCGAGGCGGTCATCGGCGCGTTCGATGGAGCGGGACTGAAAGTGCATCCCTTCCATCCCGTGCGCGACAGCGTCGTCCGGGACGGACGGGAGTGGGTCCCGGCCATCATTCGCTACAACGTCGTTCCCACGCGCATGCTGCTCGAGATCTGCAATCTCGGCAACGAGCACGACCGGAAGCTGATGAAGACCAAGAAATACCGCCAGCAGGTCGCCGAGGCAGTCCATCAGGGCCTGCTCGACTTCTTCGCAGGCCAGAGGCCGGAAGAACCGCCGATGGTCGCCGCGAAGGGCGCCCGGTAGTGTCGTGCTTCAAAAGATTGATGAAGCACTACACGGTTCGCGACTCCCCATATAATCCCGCGCCGCGATGCCCCGTTCTTTCGAGGGAGAGCGCGACGCTTCCCGATTCCGCTTCGCGATCGTGGCGAGCCGCTTCAACGACGAGATCGTCAGCGGCCTGCTCGACGGCGCTCTCGCCTGCCTGACCCGGCACGGCGCAAAGGATGATGCGATCACGCTCTTCCGCGTCCCCGGGGCCTTCGAGATCCCCACGGCCGTCCGGATGCTCATCTCCCGCGGCGGATTCGACGCGATCGTCGCCCTCGGCTGCCTCGTGAGGGGCGAGACCCCGCACTTCGACCACATCTCCAGTCAGGTCACCCGCGAACTCTCCCGGATCTCCGTCGACGCCGGATTTCCCGTGGCCTTCGGTGTGATCACCTGCAACACCTGGGAGCAGGCCGTCGCACGCTCCTCCTCCGGGGCGGGCAACAAGGGGTGGGAGGCGGCGCTGGCGGCCATCGAGATGGCTTCGCTGGGGGCTCAGGTCTCGGGTCTCGGGTCCGAGGAGGGGCCGTGAGGGAGTCGTGTGGTGATCGGATGGCAGGGCAGGAGGCGATGGAGCCGGCAACGGAGATCGACCCGCGCGCTGCGAGGCTCGTTCCGAGCGACAGGGAAGGCGAAGGGCGGTGCGTTCTGCACGCATGCGGTCCGCTGCCCGGCGCGGGGACGCAGACCGGAGATCGCACGGAGTCCCGGCGATCCGGCTCGGAACCGGCACGCCTCCCGGAGTGGACGGGAGTGATTGGCCGCATGATGAAGGTTCCGGTCCGGGCGATTTCCGGAAGATCCCGGAATCTGAGATCCGAGACGCGGGAGTGATCCAATGGGTGCCCGAAGAAAAGCGCGCGAGCTCGCGCTGCAGATGCTCTTCCAGTACGACATGTCGGGAAATTCACCCGAGACCATCATCTCCACGTTCGAGGACCTCCAGAGGTCGAAGCCGAACACGCGGGAGTTCGCCACGAAGATCTTCCGCGGCACGGTGGAGAACATGGAGACGATCGACGGGATGATCCAGCAGCAGGCCGAGAACTGGAGGCTGTCGCGGATGGCGGTGGTCGACCGCAACATCATCCGCATGTCGGTCTACGAGTTCCTGCACGAGGACGAGACGCCGAAGCTGGTCATCATCGACGAGGCCATCGAGATCGCGAAGAAGTTCGGCACGCAGAAGTCCTCGCAGTTCATCAACGGAATCCTCGACGGCATCCTGAAACGCTACAATCTCGCGTCGTGAGCCTGCTGGGGCGCCTGGAAGATCTCTCGCTGACGGACATCATCCAGATCGTGTTTCTCAGCCGCCGCACGGGCGTGCTGGAGATCGTCGACGCGAAGGGGCGCCACACGGTGCTCTTCCGGCAGGGACTGGTCGTCAATGCCTCCTCACCGGACCATCCCGATCTCCTCGTCTGGCTGCAGGGCCGCGGCCTTCTTCCGGGCCAGGCGGCCGAGACGCTGCGGAGGATGGAGGAGAGCGGGATCCCGTTCGGGACGGCGGCGCTCGAGCTGAACATCCTCAGGAAGGAGGACCTCGGCGAAGCGATCCGGAGCCGGATTCTCGACGTCGTCTCGCCGCTGCTGCAGAGCCGCGAGGGGGAATTCAACTTCATCCTCAGCGAGACGATGAGCGCCCTCGACATCGAATACGAGCCCGATCAGCTCTTCCGGGAAGGCGGCTTCCCGCCGCAGAAGATCCTCGGTGCGGCGGAAGGAGAAAAAATCAAACCGCTGCAGGGGCTCGAAGAGTCGCTGAAAGCCGGTAAGGCGCTGCTGCGCGGCGCGGCGTCCGACACGGCTCCGGCAAAGCTGAACCTCGGACTGGGCGGTGGGGACGCTCCCGCCGCGCCGGCTCCCGCGCCGGTCCCCGAAACGCCTTCCGCGCCGCCCCCGGCGGAAAACGTCGTCCCCTTCCCCGCGCGCGAGGAGCCGCAGACACAGTTCTCGCCGGTTCCCGAGGACACTCCCCTCGGCGACGTCGCGGCGGCGATCGCCGGCGCGGCTCCTCCCGCGCGCGACGCCGGCCAGTTCAAGGTCACCGGCGGCCTGATCGAAGTCGAAAGCCCCGAGGCCGCGTACCGCAACGTCGTTCTCTTCGAGCGCAACCCGCTGATTCGCGTCGCCGCCAAGCGGGCATTCGGAAAGAAGAACGCGAAGATCTTTCAGTTCGGATCGATCGACGACGTTCGGGAAGCGATCGCGGACCTCTTCCGTTCGACGAGCTTCTTCGTCACGTTTCTCGAGCTGACGGAGAACGACCAGGGGGGCGAGGGGCCCTCGGTCAGACTCCTGCAGCAGATCAAGCGCAAGAACCCCCGTCTGCCGGTGGTGGTGATCGACATCGAGGCCGATCTCCGGCGCCGCCACCATCTGCTTTCCCTCGGTGCCGACCTCTATCTGACGCGTCCCGCGCCGGCGCGCCTGCAGCCCGGGATGGCCGAGGAAGAGCTGACGCTCTTCGCCGACGAACTGGTGCTTTTCGCCGAGCGTGCCTTTGCCCAGTGGCGGCAGATGATCGGCGGCTACGGTCCGGAGGCGGGGAAAAAGTTCTACGAACTGGCGCAGAAGGACAGTCTCGATCGCAGCTTCACCGTTCTCAAGCAGCTCATCAACGAGTTGAGCAATCCCGACGACATCGGCCAGGTCTCGGCGACCATCCTCCGCATGTCGGCCGAGTATCTAGACCGGGGAGCGCTCTTCATGGTGGCGGACGATGCGTTCGTCGGCCTCGGGGGATTCGGCCTCACGGGGGGAGGAGAGGAGATGGACGCGCGGATCCGGCGGGTGCGCATCGCGCGCGACGCGCCGTCGATTCTCGGGGACGTCGCCGCCGCGCGCGAGGTGCACCGCGGGAAGATGCGGAAGACCCCCGCGAACGTGCAACTGATCGAGTCGATGGGGGGGATGCTCCCGACGGAAGTGGTCGCGATGCCGATCATGCACGGAGACAAAACGATTGGTATTCTGTATGGCGACAACGCGGAAAACCGCGGTCCGATTGACGGCACGACCGGGCTCGAGATCTTCCTTTCGCAGGCAGGGTACGCGTTCGGAAAGGCGGTGCAGGCGCGGCTGATGAGCGCCGGGCGGTGACCGCCGCGTGGCGGCAGCGGTCACCGGAAGGTTATGAAGATCCTGGTAGTCGAAGACTCGTCATCCATGCGCGCGTACCTCACCACGATCATCGAGGGAGGGACGGAGTCGTATGACCTGGAAATCGTCGAGGCCGCGAGCGGCTTCGAGGCCCTCAAGACGCTTCCGCACCACAAATTCGACGCGATCCTGACCGACATCAACATGCCCGACATCAACGGGCTCGAGCTGGTCAGCTTTCTCAAAAACCACCCCGTCTACAAGCAGATCCCGATCATGGTCATCTCGACCGAGAGCAGCGACGAGGACCGCCGCCGAGCCGCGGCCCTCGGCGCCGAGGAATACCTCGTCAAGCCGTTCCAGGCGGCGGAGCTGATCGAGAAACTGCGGCGGCTCCTGAAAGTCGCCTGATCCCGGCCGGGGTCGGGTCCCGGGTGGTGTCGCCGGACGCCGGTGGCCGTTTTCTCCGTCCCGTCGAATCGGAGCGTCCCCGCCGCGCCGCACCCCTGCTACCATGACCGTCTCTGATGGTCCGCGAAGACGATCGTGCAAAGCAGGAATTCACGAGCGAGGCGGAAGAGCTTCTCGACACCCTCTCGCGAGATCTGGTCGAGTTCGAGGCGCAGGGGAAGGACGTCCGCCCGGAAGTCATCAACAAGATCTTCCGCGAGGTCCACTCGCTCAAGGGGCTGGCGGGAATGCTCGGTTTCACCGAGATTTCCGAGCTGTCGCACAACCTCGAAGACATGCTCGACCGGCTCCGGATGGGGAAGATCGCCATCAATGCGGAGCTGATCGATCTGCTCTACGACTCGGTCGACAGCCTCAACCGCCTGGTCATCGCCATCAACGACTCTTCGCTGGCGGGGCTGGTCGACATCACGGGACTGGTCCGGCGGATTCACCACGTGGTGACGGAGCAGCAGCCCCAGCGGCTGGACGATCCGTTCGCCGAGCTGACGCTCGACGAGCAGACGCGGAAGTCGCTCACCGAGTACGAAGAGCATCGCCTGCGCGAGAACGTGAAGAGCGGCAAGCAGATCCTGTCGATCGAGGTGACGTTCGATTTCGCCGACTTCGACGAGCGGCTGCGGGTGCTCACGACGTCGCTCAATGCGTCGGGCGAGGTGATCTCGACGCTGCCTGCGATCGACACGAGCGGCGGCAACGGGATCGCCTTCCGGCTCCTCTACGGTTCGACGCTCGACGAAGCGGCGGTCGCCGCGATTGCGCCGGATGCGCGGATTTCCTCTCTCCGGAAGGCGAGCGCGCCGGCGCGGCCGGCCGAGGTGCGCGCGGCGACCGCACAGGAGCCGGCGGCGGAGGACGACCTCTCGCTCCGCTCGCTCTCGCAGACCGTGCGCGTCGACATCGGGAAGCTCGACCACGTGATGAACATCGTCGGGGAGCTGATCATCGAGAAGACGCAGCTCGAGGCGCTCACGCGCTCGGCGGACGTGCAGCAGGTGCGGATGCTTTCGCACGAGCTGACCAAGGTCTCGCGCAATCTCGATCGCAAGCTCAACGAGCTGCAGAAATCGGTGATCGAGACGCGAATGGTCCCGGTGGGGCAGATTTACTCGAAGCTCTCCCGCACGGTCCGGAAGGTCGCGCGGGAGCTGAACAAGGAGATCGAGCTGGTGCTGCGGGGGGAGGACACGGAGCTCGACAAGATGATGGTCGAGGAGCTGACGGACCCGCTCATGCACATCATCCGCAACGCGCTCGACCACGGCATCGAGCCGCCCGAGGAGCGCCTGGCCGCCGGGAAGCCGGCCGAAGGGCGCGTCACGCTCCTCGCGTACCAGCAGGGGAATTCGGTCGTGCTCGACGTCAAGGACGACGGGCGCGGGATCGACCCGGAGCGGGTGCGGCAGGTGGCGATCAAACGCGGGCTCATCGGCGAGAAGGAGACGGTCGACGCGGTGCGGGCGCACGAGCTGATCTTCGCTCCCGGTTTCTCCACCGCGGCCACGGTGAGCGAGATCTCGGGGCGGGGCGTCGGCCTCGACGTCGTGAAGAAGAACATTCAGGAACTGAAGGGAACGATCGACGTCATCTCGACGCCGGGGGAGGGGACGACCTTCCGCATCATGCTTCCGATCACGCTGGCGATCATTCAGGCGCTGATCGTCGATGCGGGAGGGGAGAAGTTCGCCATTCCGCTGACGTCGGTGGAGGAGTCGCTGCGGATCTACTCGCGCGACATCCGCACGGTGGAGAGGCGCGAGGTCTTCACGCTGCGCGACTTCACGCTGCCGCTGCTGCGGCTCGCCGATGCGTTCCATCTTCCCGACGAGCGGGACCATGGTCCCGACACGAAATGGTTCGTCGTCGTCACGCGTGCCGGCGAGAAGGTGGTGGGGATCCTGGTCGATTCGCTCGTCCGCCAGCAGGAGATCGTCATCAAATCGATCGGCGAGCGGCTGAAGAGCACCCCCGGCATCGCCGGCGCGACCGAGATCGGCGAAGGCGAGATCGTGCTGGTCATCGACATCGGCTCGCTGATCGACCACTTCGGAGGAAGTGCACGGGAGATGAGGGCCGCCGTCGCGATGCGTGAGGTGTGAGGAGAAGGAGAGCCAGGACGATCTGACCGCCGTCGCGAACCCGCTCATGTACGAAGAACACTTCGGCTTCCGCACGAAACCGTTCGGGAGGACCCCCGATCCGAACTTTCTGTACGAGAGCCCGCAGCACCGGGAGGCGCTGGCGAGGCTGGAATACGCCGTCGAGGAGAAGGATCTGGCGCTGCTGGTCGGCGACATCGGGTCGGGGAAGACGACGCTCTCGCGCGCGCTCATCGACCGGATCGGCGATGCCCGCCCGGTCATCCTGATCATCCATCCGCGTCTTTCGCCGGCGCAGCTCGTGCGGACCATCGCGGCGGGGCTCGGCATCACCCCGGCACGTTTCCGGAACGACGTCCTCGACCAGATCCACACGAAACTGTTCGAGCTCTACGAGCAGGGACGAGAGCCGGTGCTGATGATCGACGAGGCGCAGCTCATCCCGTCGAAGGCGACGTTCGACGAGATCCGCCTGCTGACGAACTTCCAGCTCGACGACCAGAATCTCCTCTCGGTGATCCTCATCGGCCAGCCGGAACTCGAGAACCGTCTGGGGCGCGACGCCTACGCGGCGCTGCGGCAGCGGATCGGCCTCCGCTACACCCTCGGGCCGCTGTCGCTGGAGGAGACGATCGCCTACATCGAACACCGGATCCGCGTGGCGGGAGGGCGGAACCCCTTCAGCCGGGCGGCGATGGAGGAGATCCACGCGCGCAGCGGCGGCATTCCGCGCCTCATCAATACTCTGGCCACGACGGCGCTGCTCGACGCGTTCGGCGAAGACGCGCGGGTGATCGATCCGGCACGCGTCGCGGCCGCCGCGCGAGAGCACAGAATGGAGCAGCCGCATGGTTGATCTGGTCAAAATACGGAAAAAGGCAAAGAAGGGGAAGGCGAAATCTGTAGAGGAGGATAGCCAGAAGGCAACAGATAGCGAAGGGCCTAAATCCGTTAGTAATGAAGAGGCTCGATCAGCAGATCGGGAACACGAGGCCCCTTCCGCCGCCGTGACTCCGGCGGAGACGCGGCCGGCCGCCCCGCCTCCTTCCCCCTCGAAACTCGACCGGTTCCGGGAAGAGGCCGGAAAGCGCCGCGAGGAGACGTCGATCGCCGAGGAGGCCGCCGCCGTCTCCGCCGATCAGGCCGAACTCCTCACCTTCGTCATCGCCGGCGAGCACTACGCCGTCGACATCGGCCGGATCGTCGAGATCGTGACACCCCGGCCCGTCACCCGCGTCCCGAATGCCGACCCGTCGATCGTCGGCATCATCTCGCTGCGCGGGACGATCGTGACCCTGCTCGACGCGCGCCGCCGCCTCCGTCATCCTCCCGCCTCCGGGGGAGACGAGGACCGCCGGGTGATCGTGATCGACCAGAATGGAGAGACGGTCGGATTCGAGGTCGATCGCGTGCTGCGGGTGGTCAAAATCGACGCCGCTTCGCTCGAGGCCCACCCGGTCGTGCATGCCAGCGAACTCGAAGAGTCGATCCGGGGCGTCTTCCGTCACGACGGTGCGTTGACGATCCTGCTCGATTTGGACAAGCTACTCGCCGGGAGCGCACTCCCGCAATCCGCCGCCTGAGTTGTTCCCCGGATTTCTGGAATGGATCTGACCTGCAAACACTGTGGCTCGCAATTTCGCGCAGCGGTCCGGTTGCCGCTGGCAGCACCCGTGCGTGTGGCCTGTCCCGCATGCCGCAATCAGATGGTCCTCCGCCCGGCGCCGGCCGCCCCGCCGCCGGCCGTCCCGCCGCAGCCGAAGCGGCGGCCGACCGATCCGAACGGCCTGCCGCTCCCATCCGGGCTCCGGCCGCAGGTCTCGCCCGCCCCGGTGCGGCGCGTGGCGGCGATTGCCGACGAGCCCCGTCCGTTCCGGCAGTTTCTCGGCGAACACCTCCGCCGTCTCGGTTTCGAGGTGACGTATTTCGAGTCGGGAGACGCGGCGCTCGACTTCGTTCGCCGCGCGCGCGCCGACCTGGCGATCGTCAACGTCTATCTCCGGGGCAAGCTGGGCGTGGAGGTGACCGAGGAGATCAAGGCCGACTCCACCCTGTCGAACACGAGGGTCATTCTCATCGGCGCGCTCTTCCGCGCGAACCGCTTCCGCGCCAATCCGACGAATCTCTACGGCGCCGACGAGTACATCGAGGAGCAGATCCCGGAGAAGGAGTTCAAGCAGATCATCCGGAAGCTCTTCCCCGACATCGGGGTGACGGCGGAGATTCCGGTCGAGCCGCGCGAGTATGACGAGGCCCGGCGCCTGGCGCGGCTGATCCTGTCGGACATCATCATCTACAACGCCGCGAAGGTCGAGCACGGCATTCGCAACAACAACTTCTTCGAGGTCCTCAGGGACGAGATCGAGGAAGGGCGGCAGTATTACGAATCGCGCGTTCCGTTTCGCGTCCGCCGCGAGACGGAGATCTTCACCGAGACGCTTCAGCAGTTCGTGCAGATGAAGCGTGAGGAGATGGAGCGCACCAATGGCGGAGCGAGGCTCCATGACCGCTGATCCGCATCTGATCGAACAGGCCCGTTCGGCCGATCCCGACGCGCGCCAGAAGGCCGCCTACATGGTGGCGCAGTCGAGCGACGACCGCGATCTCCCGTTGATGTTCGAGCTTCTCGGCGACAAGGACTGGCGGGTGAGAAAGACGATCGTCGACGGCTTCGTCCGCGACGCGCGCGCGGAAGTCATCGCCGGTCTCCTCGACGCGCTGGCCGACGCGGAGAACGCCGGCAAGCGCAATTCCGCGACGGAGGCGCTGATCCGCATCGGCGATGCGTCGATCGGTCCGATCATCGAGCGGCTGCGCGTCGAGACCGACGTCGACGTCCGCCTCTCGCTGGTGAACCTCCTCGGCGATCTCCGCAGCCACGACGGCTTCGCCATGCTTCAGGAGATGCTCGAACGGGAGCAGGACATCAATGTCGCCTCCTCGATCGTCTCCTCGCTCGGCAAGTACCGGGACGCCGCCGCTCTCCCGCAACTGCTGGCCATGCTGCAGCGCCGCGACGACCTCTGGCTCAAGTTCCACATCGTCGAGGCACTCGGCGAAATCGGCGACCGCGCGGCTCTCCCCGCCATCCTCCCGCTCTACGGCGAGAAATCGCTGCGCAAGCCGGTGCTCGAGGCGATCGGCAAGATCGCCGACGTCGGCACCGTCAGCTTCCTGCTGCGGATCATCGCCGGCGAAGAGAAGCTGAACCTGACCGCGCTGCGCGCTCTGGTCCGCATCGCCGAGGCCGAGAAGCCGCGCATCGTCGAGCAGACGGAGCGGACGCTGATTCAGAGGAAGTTCCGCGAGTCCTTCCCGACCGAGAAGATCGCGCCGCTGATCGAGCACCTTCGCGCCACGCCGAAACGGGAGGTGAAGAACTTCATCCTCAAGTTTCTCGGATGGTCGGGAGACGAGCGGGCGCTGCCGGTGCTGCTCGACTACCTGCAGCAGCCCGACACGGCGGAGGTGGCGGCCCAGGGCCTGATCGACTTCGGAGCGGCGGCCGTTCCGGCCATCCTCACCGCGCTCCAGAACACCGACGAGGACGACACCGTGGCGCTGCTGCTGCGCGTCCTCGACGTGGTCGGCGGCCGCGAGTCGATCCCCAGCATCCTTCCGTTCCTCGATCACGAGAATCCCTCCATCCGGAGGCTCGCCATCGAGACCCTCGGCGAGGTGGCCGATCCGGCCTCCATCGACTACCTCCTCGCAAAGCTCGACGATCCCGATGTCGCCTCGCAGCAGGCGGCGGTCAATTCGATCTCCGCGCTCGTCGCCGCCTTCCCCGAGTTCAAGGGGGAGGTGCTGGCGAAGATCCGCAAGCTCCTCCAGTCCCCCTCCGTGCCGGCGAAACTCAACTCCCTCTCCGTCTACGTGAACATCCAGGGTGAGGGGTATCACGACGAGCTGCTGCTCGCCTCGAAGGACAGCGACGCGGTGATCCGCCAGAAGGCGGTGTCGCTGATGGGGAAGTTCGGCGAGGAGCGCTTTGCCGACCAGCTCGTGCTCTCGCTCGCCGACGAGTCGACCGCGGTGCGCCTGGCCGCGATCAATGCGATCGTACGGTTGCGTCCCGAAAAGGGGCTTCTCCCCCTGATCAGCTCCCTCGAGGATGGCGACATCTGGATCCGGACCGCCGCGGCCCAGGCCCTCGGCGAATACCGCCATCCCGACGCACTCGAGCCGCTGATGCGCCATCTGAAAGGCGACCTGCCACCGGTGCGCATCGCCGTCATCGAGGCTCTCGGCAAGTCGGAGAGTCCCGGCGTCAGGCAGGTTCTCTTCGACTGCCTGCACGAGGACGATCTCGAGATCCGCCGCGCCGCGCTGCTCGCTCTCTCGCGGATTCCGGGAAGCGAGGTCTTCGACCGCCTCGTCGCCTCGCTCTCCGATCACGACTGGCGCATCCGCGCGGCCGCGGCCACGGCCCTCGGCAATCGCGGCGACCGCTACGCCCTGCCGGTTCTGCACAACGCCCTGAACGATCCCGACACCTACGTGCAGCAGTCGGTGGTGCTGGCTCTCGACCGCATCCCCGACCGCTCCTCGTTCCCCCATCTGTTCCGGGCGCTCGAGAACGCGGCCATTCTCGACGACGTCTCCGAGACGTTCGTCAGGCACAAACAACTCTACCGCGATCTTCTGGAGGAGGCGTGGCGTACGGCCGACAGCCGGCGGGAGGTGGTCATCGCGGCGATTCTTCAGGCGATGAAGAGCAGCTGATGTTCTGAACGATTGTCCCTATGGCGACCTTCAACCTTTCGCTGAATCATCATCTCGAGCTGCCGGACGACGTCTTCCGGCAACTGCGGGACCAGATCTACAAGCGGACGGGCATGTGGTTCGCCGATTCCTCGAAGTACCTTCTCCAGAAGCGCCTCTCCCCGCGGGCGAAGGAGCTGAACTTCGACTCGTTCCAGAAGTACTTTTACTTCCTGCAGTACGACCCCCGCTCCGACGCCGAGTTCGACCAGATCTACGACCTCGTCACCACCAATGAAACGTACTTTTTCCGCGAGCCGGCCCAGCTCACCGCCTTCATCGAGGAAATCGTCCCCGAGCTTCTGACCAGGAAGAGCGTCAAGAAGGTGAGGATCTGGTCAGCCGGCTGTTCCTCGGGGGAGGAGCCGTACTCGATCGCCATGCTGCTCCAGGAGTCGGGCTACTACGAGAAGGCGACCTTCGAGATCTTCGCCAGCGACATCAACCAGCAGGTGCTGGCGAAGGCGCGGAAGGGAAGCTACCGCGAGAACGCCTTCCGCGCGACGGAGGCATCGCTGCGGGACAAATACTTCACGCGCGAGGCGGACGGCTCCTGGAGGATCCACGACGACATCCGCAACCGCGTTTCCTTCGGCCGCCTCAACATTTACGACGAGGCGCGCGTGTCGCTGCTGGGCCACCTCGACGTGATCTTCTGCAGGAACGTGATCATCTACTTCGACGACGCCTCGAAGAAGATCGTCGTCTCGAACTTCTACAACCGGCTCGTCGATGGCGGCTACCTGCTCCTCGGCCATTCCGAATCACTGATTTCGCTCTCGACGCAGTTCCGCCTGCGCCACCTGAAGAACGACATGGTGTACCAGAAATGACATAGGGGTCCCGTCTCTCCCCCTGGTAGAGGGTGTCAGGTCTCCCCTTGACCCTCCCCGGAGGGTCAAGGGGAGACCTGACACCCTCTACCACCTGGAGAGCTGTCTCGAGATGATTCGCGCTCTCATCATCGACGATTCCGCATACAACCGCGTGACGCTGTCACGGATGCTCGAGTCGCATCCGGAGATCAAGGTCGTCGGGACGGCTGTCAACGGCGAGGACGGCATCAAGCAGTTGATGAAGCACCGTCCCGACGTCGTGACGCTCGATCTCGAGATGCCGATCATGGACGGATTCGCCTTTCTCCGCTGGGTGATGGCGAACCTCCCGACGCCGGTCATTGCCGTCTCTTCGAAGGCGAGCGACCGGAGCGTCTTCAAGGCGCTCGAACTGGGCGCCGTCGATTTCATCGCCAAGCCGGGGGGACGCGTTTCGCCGCGCCTCGAGGAAATCCAGCGCGACCTCATCGCGAAAGTCCTGCACGTGGTCGACGTGAAGATGGAGAACCTGCGGCGCCGCGTGCAGGAGGCG
>DATLYG010000042.1:0-11282 GCA_035574985.1 Thermoanaerobaculia bacterium
GGCGTTGCCGACGATCATCGAAAGAACCGCCAGCGCGGCCACCATCGTCATCCACGACGTCCGGGGAAGAACCGGGCCCATCGCATCGAACAGACGGACGAGGGCGATCAAGGTCGCCGCCTTCGGCGCCACCGACAGCCATCCCGCGACCGGCGTGGGCGAGCCCTGGTAGACGTCAGGAGCCCACGGATGGAACGGCGCGAGCGCGAGCTTGAAGCCGAATCCCGACATGAGCAGTACGAAAGCGATGGTGAGAAGCTGCGTCGGCTCCCCTCCGCCGGCGAACCAGCGGGCCATCACACCGATGTTCGTCGACCGGGTCGCGCCGTAGAAGAGTGCCGTGCCGTAGAGGATGAAGCCGGTCGCGAAGGCGCCCATGAGGAAGTACTTCAGGCTGGCCTCGTTGGAGAGAGGAATCCTCCGGTGGTAGCCGACCAGAACGAAGATGCAGATCGACAGCATCTCCAGTCCGAGAACGATGATGAGGAGGTCGAGGCCCTTGGCCATCATCATCATGCCGACCGTCGCCCACATCAGGAGAGCATAGAACTCGCCGCCGTCGATGGCCTCGCGGTCGAGGTATTCCCGTGCCAGGAGCGTCGCCAGCATCGCGGCCAGGAGGAACGTGATGTCGAAGATGCGGGTGATGGCGCTGATCTGATACGTCCCGCCGAAGAACGTCCCGCCGGCGACGAGATTCTCGGCCCACGCGGTGACGATGAGGACGACGAGCGCGAGGGGAGCGAGCGCCCCCCGCGCTCTCGGGCTGAAGACATCGAGAAGAATCAGGAGAAGGCCGCCGGCGGTCAGAATCAGCTCGGGCAGGATCGCATTCATCCAACCCGGTTCGATGAGGGGCGTGATCATCGCGCACCTCCCTGATCGGGGGCGCCCGGCACGAGGGGCGCGGCATCAGATTCGCTGCGGGCCTCGAGAATCCGGGCGCCTTTCTCGCTCTTCACGACGGTCAGGAGCTGATTCACGCTCGCCGACATCGGTTGAAGGAAGGTATTGGGCCGGACCCCGATCCAGACCATCAGGACCACCAGCGGGACCATCGCCGCGATCTCGTTCCAGGCGATGTCGGGGATGTTGCGGTTCTCCTCGTTCGTGAGGGGCCCGAAGAAGACCTTCTGCACGAGCCAGAGAAGGTAGATCGCCGCGAGGATGACGCCCGTCGCCGCCAGGACCGCCGCGCGCGGGTGCGCCTTGAAGGAACCGGCGAGAATGAGGAACTCGCCGACGAAGCCGTTCAGGCCGGGAAGACCCACCGACGAGAGGACGGCGATGACGAAGAACGTCGCGTAGACCGGCATGACCCGGGCGATCCCGCCGTAATCGGCGAGCAGGCGCGTGTGACGCCTCTCGTAGATCACACCGACGAGAAGAAAGAGGGCGCCGGTCGAGAGCCCGTGGTTGACCATCTGCAGAATCGATCCTTCGATGCCGGTCTGGTTGAGGGCGAAGATTCCGAGGACGCAGAAACCGAGGTGCGAGACCGACGAATAGGCGACGAGCTTCTTCATGTCGGGCTGCACCCACGCCACGAGCGCGCCGTAGATGATGCCGATCACGCTGAGCGTCACCAGCAGCGGCGTGTACTCGAGCGTCGCGGCGGGGAAGAGCGGGAGGACGAAGCGGAGAAAGCCGTACGTCCCCATCTTCAGCGTCACGCCGGCGAGGATGATCGAGCCGCCGGTCGGCGCCTCGACGTGCGCGTCGGGAAGCCACGTGTGGAGCGGGAAGAGCGGCACCTTGATGGCGAACGCGAGCGCGAAGGCGAAGAAGAGAAGCGTCTGCTCGCGCGAGGGGAGGACCGTGTTGTAGAGGTCGAGGATCGCGAACGAGGGGATCTGCGCCTGGTGGTAGTACTGGAAGGCGAGGTAGATGATGCCCAACAGCATCAGCAGCGATCCCGCGATCGTGAAGAGGAAGAACTTGATGGCCGCGTAGATGCGGTTCTTCCCGCCCCAGACGCCGATCACCAGGTACATCGGAAGGAGCGTCAGTTCGAAGAAGACGTAGAAGAGGAGGATGTCGGTGGCGACGAAGACGCCGATCATCGCTCCCTGCATCAGGAGGAACGACGCGACGTAGGCCTTCAGGTGCCTGTGGATCGCATTCCAGGAGGAAAGGAAAACGATCGGAGTGAGCAGCGTGGTCAGAAGGACGAGCCAGAGGGAAATGCCGTCGATGCCGAGCGAGTAGTGGATCCCCCACTGCGGCACCCACGGCTTCGACTCGACGAGCTGGAACTCGCCCGACGTGCCGTCGAAACGGGGGAGGATGCCGAGGGAGACGACGAAGGTGGCGATGGAGGCGAACAGCCCCCATCCCTTGATGGCCGTCTCGGCGCGGCGGGGGAAGGCGGTCACGATCACCGCCGCGATGATCGGGAGCCAGACGATGGTGCTCAGAATGGGCATTCGCTTAATCCTTGGTTGCACTCGCCGGGTTTTCGGGGCCTTCAGCCATCAGCCGGCAGCCGTCAGCGGATCCCGGTCCGACGGCTGGCGGCTGACGGTTGGGGCCCGTCAGCCCGATGGTTCGATCATGCGAAGAATGCGATGAAAACGATCACTCCCAGGAAAAACATCAACGCGTAGTTGCGTACGTTGCCGGTCTGGAGGAAGCGGAGAATGTCGCCGAAGCCGGCCACGACGTAGCCGAGCATGGCGGCGATACCGTCGATGATGGCGTCGAAAACCTTCCAGAAGGCCAGCGAGAGCCGCTCGAGCGGACGGACGATCGCCGCCTCGTACATCTCGTCGACGTACCACTTGTTCTCGATCGCCCGGGCGACGGCCGGAGTGCGCGCCTCGAAGGCCTCGTCGCTGGCGAGCTGCTTCTCCCGGTAGAGCGATCGCGCCACCCACCAGCCGGCGAGCGCCACCAGGGTGGAGACCAGCGCCACGAGGACCTCGGTGGACGCGGCCAGCTCGATCACGCCGTGCGTGCCCTCGATTTCGGGGACGATCGCGTGCAGCCAGTTGCCGAGCAGCGCCGCGCCGGGGACGTGAATGGCGTGCGGGATGTTCAGCAGGCCGCCGAAGATCGACAGGACCGCCAGGATCCAGAGCGGCACGACCATCGACGGGGGCGACTCGTGGAGGTGATGCTCCTGCTCGTGGGTTCCTCGGAAATGTCCATGAAACGTCAGATAGAGAAGACGGTACATGTAGAAGGCCGTACAGAAGGCAGCAAGTGTTCCCAGCAGCCAGACGAGCTTGCCGACGCCGGGGAAGAACGGCGTCGACCACGCCGAAGCGAGGATCTCGTCCTTCGAGAAGAAGCCGGCGGCCAGCGGCAGGCCGGCGATCGCATACGTCGCGATGGCGAAGGTCCGGTAGGTGTGCGGGATCCTCTCCCGCAGGCCGCCCATCTTCCGGATGTCCTGCTCGCCTCCCATGGCGTGAATCACCGAGCCTGATCCGAGGAAGAGGCAGGCCTTGAAGAAGGCGTGGGTGACGAGGTGGAAGATCCCTGCCGCGAAGGCGCCGACCCCGACTCCGATGAACATGAAGCCGAGCTGCGACACGGTCGAATAGGCGAGAACCTTCTTGATGTCGAACTGCCGGATGCCGATGGTCGCGGCGAAGAGCGCCGTCAGGCCGCCGACGATCGCCACCACCATCATCGCCTCCGGCGAGAGGCGGAAGAGGACGTTCGAGCGCGCCACCATGTAGACCCCGGCGGTCACCATCGTGGCGGCGTGGATGAGTGCCGAGACGGGGGTGGGACCGGCCATGGCGTCGGGCAGCCAGACATAGAGGGGAATCTGGGCCGATTTGCCGCACGCGCCGAGGAAGAGGAGCAGGCAGATCGAGGCGAGCAGCCACGAGGGAACGCCGCCGCCGGCAGCGAGATCCGATACGCGTGCGAAGTCGACGCTGCCGAAGTGAGCGAACATCAGGAACATGGCGACGAGGAATCCGAAGTCGCCGATGCGGTTGACGACGAAGGCCTTCTTTCCGGCGGCCGGGGCGTAATCGGTCTGGTAGTAGTAACCGATGAGGAGATACGAGCAGAGCCCGACGCCCTCCCACCCGACGAACATGAACAGGTAGCTGCTCCCGAGGACCAGGATCAGCATCGCCGTCAGGAAGAGGTTCAGATAGGCGAAGTAGCGCCAGTAGCCCTCGTCGTCGTGCATGTAGCCGACGGAGTAGACGTGAATGAGGAAGCCGATCCAGGTCACGACCATCAGCATGACGATCGAGAGCGGGTCGAGCTGGAAGGCGATGTCGGCCCCGACGCCGCCGGAGTCGAACCAGTTGTAGACGACGTTCAGGTGGCGCTCGCCGTGGTGGTAGGTCTGGGTGTACTGGATGGTGGCGATCGTCCCGAAGACCGCCGCGGCGAGCGAGAAGAGGATCGCGACGGCGGTGACGAAACGCTTGCCGGCGCGTTTGCCGAACAGGCCGTTCAACAGAAAGCCGATGAACGGAGCGATCGGAATGAGCCAGAGTTTGTCTAACATTGCGCGTCCGGCATGAGGCGGCGGACATGAAGCAGGGGCGCGATCAGCCCCTCATGCCTCATTCCTCGTCCCTCATGCCTCGTTCTCCTCACGTCGTTGCGACGCGAGGAGAACCTCGCGCCGCTGCCTATCGTCCTCTCATCCGGTCCTGGTAGTCGTCGGCGGAAGCCGGATCGAGCTCCCACCGGCGGCGATCGCGCTCACGCTCCTTCTCGCCGGCCTTCAGCTCCTCGTCGTCGGCGTACGTGATCCCGACCGCTTCTCCCAGTTCCTGAACGTCGTTCTGTCCGGGAGTGGCGTGGCTGCCGGCGACCGCTTCGTCGCCCTGGCTCTCCGCCATCTCCCACTGTGCATCGATGTCTCCGCCGGAGAGGGATGGATCGCTGCTGGTGTTCTGCCGGAGCCGCTCGGCGAGTCTGGCCGAGCCCGCTCGCACATCCGGCACCGGTGGACCGAGCTCGTCATCGATCCCGTCGCGGTTGTGGTCTTTCCTCTCCGTTTCTTCCCGCTCAATGAGCTTGTCGGTTTTGTCCATCGTCAGCTCCTTCCCGGGCTGAACGATGCGACCTTTGTGCCCTACCAGTGCATCAGATTCGCTTCATCCACGTCGATGGTGTCGCGGTGGTGGAAGAGCGAGATGAAGATGGCCAGGCCGACGGCGGCCTCCGCCGCGGCGATGGCCATGATGAAAAAGACGAAGATCAGCCCGTGCGTCTGCTCGAACTGCCGGGCGTAGGCGATGAACGTCAGGTTCACGGCGTTCACCATCAGCTCGATCGACATGAAGATCGTGATGCCGTTGCGGCGCGTGAGCACGCCGCAGACACCGATGGCGAAGAGGATCGCGCTCAGGATCAGGAACCATTCGGTCGGGATCACTGCGCCACCTCCGGTTTCGCATCGGCGGCCGGCCCGGTGACCGGCCGCGGACCGGCTTCGGTGCCGGCGCTCGTCCGCTGGCCGGTCGTGCGGCCGCTGAGCAGGAGCGCGCCGACGATCGCCGCGAGAAGAAGGATCGACACCATCTCGAACGGCAGAATGTAGGCCTCGAAGAGGCGGACGCCGATCGTCCGGGCGTCCGCCCGGAACGGCCCGGGCGGGCGCCGGGTGAAAAGCGTGTACTTGCCGATGTAGTAGACGAGGCCGATCAGAAACGCCCCGCTCGCCGTGTAGCCGAGGAACTGCTGCACCGGCCGCGTCGGCGGCTCCTCCATCCGCTGGAGATTCAGCAGCATGATCACGAAGAGGAAGAGAACCATGATCGCGCCGGCGTAGATGATGACCTGCAGCGCGGCGAGGAATGCCGCGTCGAGCAGCACGTACATCACCGCCAGGGCGAAGAACGACACCACCAGCGAGAGCGCGCCCACCACCGGGTTCCGGTGGAGGATCACCACCAGCGCGAAGAGTACCGCCACCGCCGCGAAGAAGAAGAAGACGAAATATTCGAGCATGATCTGGAGTCGCAGCGCGACCGGAATCTCAAATCCATCCCATCGCGATGAACACTGCCACGAGAACGATATTCACGACCGCCAGCGGGAGGAAGACTTTCCAGCCGAGGCGCATGAGGATGTCGTATTTGAGCCTGGGAATCGTCCAGCGGACCCAGACGAAGACGAAGAGGAGGAACGCCACCTTGGCGGCGAAACAAAGCGCCGTCAGCACGAACGCCCACCACGTCCCCGGCTCGTCCCAGTACGGAATGTCCCATCCCCCCAGATAGAGCGTCGTGATGACGCAGGAGATGGTCGCCATGGCCATGTATTCGGCCATGAAGAAGAGGGCGAACTTCATCGACGAATACTCGGTGTGGTAGCCGGCGACGAGTTCCGCCTCCGCCTCGGCGAAGTCGAACGGCAGGCGGTTCGTCTCGGCGAAGGCCGAGACAGTGAAAACGATGAAGCTGATCCACATCGCCGGCGAGAAGATGTTCCACGCCGGGATCCGGACCGCGTCGAAGAGGACGAAGTAGCCCGTCTGCTGCGCCACCACGTCGGTCAGCCGCAGAGAGCCGGCGGTCATCAGCACGCTCACCGCCGCCAGCGCCAGCGACAGCTCGTAGGAGATCATCTGCGCCGAGGCGCGGATCCCGCCGAAAAGCGAGTATTTGTTGTTCGACGACCAGCCGGCGGCCACGATCCCGTACACGCCGAGCGAGGCGAGGGCGAAAATCAGCAGCAGCCCGACGCTCACGTCGGCGACGATCGGCTGGAAGTCGTAGCCGCCCGGAAAGAAGGTGATGCCGAACCACTCCTTCTCCGGCAGCCAGAAGGGGCGCCCCCACGGAACCACCGCGATGGTCGTCACGGCGGGGAGAAGACCGAACGTCGGCGCGAGCGTGTAGAGCCACTTGTGCGCCTGCGCCGGGACGAGGTCTTCCTTGAGGATGAACTTGAGCGCGTCGGCGAACGACTGCAGAAGGCCGAACGGCCCGACGCGGTTCGGACCGGGGCGGTCCTGGATCAGCGCGCTCCCCCGGCGTTCGACCCACACCATGATCGGAGTGACGTTGAGCAGCGCGCCGAGAACGATGGCAATCTTCAGGACCGAGATGGCGACGTCGGTGGGGCTGAAGGGCATCGGCGCGGCTCCTCAGGCGTTCGGCTGCTGCAGCGCCCCCGAGCCGTCTTCGGCCCAGACGATGTTCTGCAGCGCGGGAACGCTCTCACGCATTTCCTCGAAAACGTCCGAAGGGTCGGTGAACCGGAATTCGTCCGCGCCGGGGAAGAGCCGCGCGCCGATCCGGCGGAAAATCTCGAGATCGGTGGCGGCCTGGCCCTTCGGCGGAAAGGCCTGATGGATTCTCTGTACGCGCCCCTGCAGGTTGGTGAACGTTCCTTCTTTCTCGGCATGCGTGGTCGAGGGAAGAAGGATGTCGGCGGCCTCGCAGAGCGGATGACGGGCGTCCCAGGCGTGGACGATGAGAACGTTCGCCTTCCGGAGATTGGCGACCACTGCCGGATCGGCGGCGCGCACGCTGAAGTCGGCGCCGGTGACGTAGAGAACGCCGACGCCGTCCGCGCCGGTCGTCATCAGCGTCTCGATCGAACGTCCCGTCGTTCCGATCACCGACGTGACGCCGCGGAAGTTCGGCGCTCCCTGCGTCCCTTCGAGCCACTCGGTGCGCGATTTCATCCGGATCGGGCCGATCGGGTCGACCATGGCATCGATGGCGGTGATGCCGAGGCGCTCGCCGAAGAGCTTCTTCAGCAGCCATGCCTCCTCGTTCGTCAGGTGAGGGGAGGCGATGACGGTGATCGCGCCGGCCGCCGTGTCGCGCAGCGTCTTCTCGAGCGCGTCGAGCGCTTCGGTCCACGTGGCGATGCCGGGGTAGCCCTCTTCGGTGCGGACCTTCGGCACGACCACGCGGTCGGTCTCGTACCGTTCGTAGGAGAACCGCCCGTAATCGCAGAGCCAGTGGTCATTGACCTCGAGATTCACGCGCGGCCGGTAGCGATAGATCCGGCCGCTGCGGTGTCCGATGAAGATGTTGCAGCCGACGTCGCATCCGTTGCACACCGAGTCGGCCGAGTCGAGATTCCAGACGCGCGACTCGAACCGGAACTCGCGCGGCGTGAGTGCGCCGGTCGGGCAGAGGTCCGTCACGCAGGCGCTCATCCAGTTGTCGATCGGTACCCCGGGGAAGATGCCGACCTCGGTCGCCGCGCCGCGCTTGAAGAATGCCAGCTCGTTCGTCCCCGTGATCTCCTGGCAGAAGCGGATGCATCGCGTGCAGTGAATGCAGCGATTCATGTTCTGCATCACGTGCGGGCCGATCGCGGTCCGATCCATGCCGGGATACGTCCGCTTCCCCTCCCCGTAGCGCGAGGTGACCGTGCCGTAGTTGAACGAGTAGTCCTGCAGCGGGCACTCGCCGGCCTTGTCGCAGATCGGGCAGTCGAGCGGATGGTTGATGAGGAGGAACTCCATCTGCCCCTTGCGCGCCTTGTCGACCTTCTCGTTGTGGACGTGGATCTTCATCCCGTCTTTGACCGGAGTGGCGCAGCCGGCCTGCAGCTTCGGCATTCCTTCGACCTCGACCAGGCACATGCGGCACTGCCCGACGACGGTGAGCGAAGGGTGGTAGCAGAAATGGGGAACGTGAACGTCGGCCGCTTTGGCCGCTTCGATCACGTTGATGCCGTCCTGGACTTCGACTTCGATTCCGTCGATGGTAACTTTGGCCATAGGATGCTCGGTGCAGTCACCGGACCGCTGTCGACGCGGCCCGCTCGCGGGGCAGGCGTGAAGCTATCACGGCTGAACCCGTGAAAAGTTTCACAAGCGCGGAGAATACTCGACCGATGTTGGAGCGTCAACGGACAAGAATCATCGTCGTGGGATGCGACGCCGGCCGCACCACGACGCGGGAAAGAAGGAACCCTTGCGCACGAAAGATCTGATCACCGGAATTCTCGTCATCGCCCTCGCTTTCGGAATCGCCTACGGCATCGATGCCATGCGTCCCGCCCTCCCCCTGCCGCAATCGCAGGCCTTTCGCGTCAGGGAGGGGAATGACACGGTCATCATGCGCGTGAACGGAGAACCGGTCACCGAGCGGGAGTTCGCGCTCTTTCTCTCCGAGCTTCCGCCGCGGACGCAATCGCTCTACACGTCGGAGGCAGGGAAGCGCGAGCTTGCCGACCACCTGGTACGGCTGAAGGTGCTCGAGCAGGAAGCGCGGCGCCTCGGGGCCGAGAGCGATCCGGAAGTGAACACCCGGCTGGTGTACGACCGATCGAACATCCTGGCCGATTTCGCGATCCGGAAGATCGCCGGCTCGCCGCGCGAGGCCGATCTCCGTGCGCAGTACGACAAGCGGAAGGCGAGCTTCGAGACGGTCGATCTCAGTCACATCCTCATCGGCTACGACGGGGCCGCCATGGGGCCGAAGAGCGGGTCGCGCACGCGTGAAGAGGCGGAGAGGCGTGCAGGGGAGATCGCCGGCCGGATCGCGCGGGGCGAACCGTTCGCCGAACTGGCGGCGAGCGAATCGGACGACTCCAGCTCGGCCCCCCGGGGCGGCCGGCTCGGCCCGGTCCCGCCCGAGTCACTGCCGCCGGAGATCCGCCGGGCCGTCGATGCCCTCGCGCCGGGGAAGGTCAGCGCGCCGGTGACGACGCAGTTCGGCGTTCACATTTTCCGGGTCGAGGGGCGGACCACGCGGAAGTTCGACGAGGTGCGGGAACCGCTCACGCAAATGGTGCAGCGCGAGACGATCGAGCGCGAGCTGACGCGGTTGCAGAACGCGGCGAAAGTGGACCTCGATCCCGGCTTCTTCGGAAAGAAGAAAGGTTCGTAGTCCGCTGGTAAACTGTCGCCATCCATTCGATGCGACAGCGCAACATTCTCGTCGTCGAGGACAACGACATGAACATGCAGCTCGTCGAGTATCTGCTCGAAGAAGGCGGCTACGGCATCCTGAAGGCGAGCAGCGGCGAGGAAGCGCTGTCGATCACCCGGTCCGGGACGTCGCCGCCCCCCGACCTCATTCTCATGGACATTCATCTGCCGGGGATGGACGGGCTGAGCGTGGTCCGCGAAATCAAGAACAACGAAAGGACCCGCCGTGTGCCGATCCTCGCCCTCACCGCGCATGCCATGCGCGGCGACAAGGACCGCTTTCTCGAGGCCGGATGCGACGGCTACATTTCCAAACCGATCGACGTGAAGACGTTTCTCTCATCGATCGAGCAATACCTCTCCCCGCAGCGTTCTGCCGGCTCCTGACCGGCGTTCCGGGTCTCGGGGCCGTGGCGGTCCGAGAGAGCGGGGCCCGGGGTGAAGCTGCCTCTCACTGCTTCTACAATGCGCGTTGATGAAGATGCTCGTACTGGGCGCCGGGCGGATGGGACTCGGCGCGGCATTCGATTTCGCCCATCAGGATGACGTGACGCAGGTGACGGTCGCCGACGTCGACGGCGCGAAGGCGCGCGCGGTGGCGGCCCGCGTCGGGCCGAAAGTGGTCCCCCTCCAGCTCGATGTCAGCGACACGGCCGCCGTGGTCGATCTGATGAGAGGCCATGCCGCCGTCCTGAGCTGCGTGGTCTACAAGCTGAATGTGCATCTCGCCAGAGCGGCCATCGAGGCGGGAACGAACTTCTGCGATCTGGGAGGAAACAACGATGTCGTCGCCGCGGAACTGGCTCTGAACGCCGCCGCGCGCGAGCACGGCGTGAGCGTCATTCCCGACTGCGGCCTCGCGCCCGGGATGGTGGCGGTCCTCGTGGCGCACGGCGCGAAACACTTCGAAAAGCCCGACGCCATTCACATTCGCGTCGGCGGTCTTCCCCAGCAGCCGAAGCCGCCTCTCGACTATCAGCTGGTTTTCTCCGTCGAAGGGCTGATCAACGAGTACGTCGAGCGCGCGCGGGTGATCCGCGACGGAAAGATCGTCGAAGTCGAATCGATGACCGAGGTCGAGTCGATCGAGTTTCCGCCGCCGTTCGGTGTTCTCGAGGCGTTCCAGACCTCGGGCGGAACCTCGACGCTTCCCGACACGTTCTTCGGCCGTGTTCGCGAACTCGATTACAAGACGATCCGCTATCCCGGTCACTGCGCGAAGTTCAAGACGATGATCGACCTCGGCCTCTGCCGCAGCGAGCCGATCGAAGTCGACGGCATCCGGGTCGTCCCCCGCCGCGTTCTCGGCGAGCTGCTCACGCGCAACCTCCCGCACGACGAGCCGGACGTCGTCCTCGTGCGCGTGGAGATCTCGGGAGAAGGAAAGCGCCTTCGCTACGACATCATCGACTACCACGACGCGGCAACGGGGTTGAGCGCGATGATGCGGACGACG
>DATLYG010000043.1:0-2820 GCA_035574985.1 Thermoanaerobaculia bacterium
GCGCCCGCAACAGCGGTCCATGGACCGCCGTCCCAGTCTGAACGTTCGTCCGCGGAAACGCGCCCGAACGTCCTGTGGCGGGTGCGGCTAAGTCGCCATCAGCCAGCCACTTCGCAGGGTCCGCGTTTGACCCTCGCTCCGGCGGTCCGCTACAATCGGTGGATTATCCGCGTCCGACTCACCTCTCCATGATCGGCACCGTTCTCGCCAAGGTTTTCGGCACGCAGAACGAGCGCGAGCTCAAGCGACTGCGACCGCGCGTCGGGCAGATCAACGCGCTCGAACCCTCGATTGGTGCGCTGTCGGACGAGGCGCTGCGCGCCAAGACGGCGGAGTTCCGCCAGCGGGTGGCCAACGGCGAGCCGCTGGACGACCTGCTGCCCGAAGCGTTCGCCGTCGTCCGCGAGGCGGGCAAGCGCGTGCTGAACATGCGGCACTTCGACGTGCAGCTCATCGGCGGCATGGTGCTTCACCGGGGCGCGATCGCCGAGATGAAGACCGGCGAGGGCAAGACGCTCGTCGCGACGCTGCCGGCGTATCTGAACGCTCTCGAGGGCAAGGGCGTCCACATCGTCACGGTCAACGACTACCTGGCCCGCCGCGACTCGGAGTGGATGGGCAAGGTCTACCGGTTCCTGGGGATGTCGGTCGGCGTGATCCAGCACGACATGAACGACCAGGAACGGCAGGCGGCCTACGCGTGCGACATCACGTACGGCACGAACAACGAGTTCGGGTTCGACTACCTGCGCGACAACATGAAGTACGAGTTGTCGCAGTTCGTGCAGCGCGGCCATCACTACGCGATCGTCGACGAGGTCGACAGCATCCTCATCGACGAGGCTCGCACGCCGCTCATCATCTCCGGCCCGGCGGAGGAATCGACCGACCTGTACTACGAGGTCGATCGCATCATTCCGAAGCTGAAGCCCGGCGCGGTCACGCGCGGCGACACCAAGGGCGAGGACCGCGAGCGCCTGGAGGCCTCGGGCGACTACATCGTCGACGAGAAGCACAAGACCGTCACGCTGACCGAATCGGGCATGGCGAAGGCCGAGCAGATGCTCGCCCACCGGCTGAACCCGGGCGGGCTCTACGACCCGAGCAACATGCCCCTCCTCCACCACGTGAACCAGGCGCTGCGCGCGCACACGCTCTTCCGCCGCGACGTCGACTACATGGTGAAGGACGGGCAGGTCATCATCGTCGACGAGTTCACCGGGCGTCTGATGCCGGGACGCCGGTGGAGCGACGGACTCCACCAGGCGGTGGAGGCGAAGGAGAAGGTCAAGATCGAGCGCGAGAACCAGACGCTCGCGACGATCACCTTCCAGAACTACTTCCGCAAGTACGCGAAGCTCGCCGGGATGACCGGAACCGCCGAAACCGAGGCGGAGGAATTCGCGAAGATCTACAAGCTCGACGTCATCGTCATCCCCACCAATCGGCCTCTGCGGCGCATCGAAGAGCCGGACCTGATCTACCGGACCGAGCGCGAGAAGTACGACGCGATCGTCGCTGACATCATCGAGAAATCGAGCGCGGGCCGTCCCGTGCTCGTCGGCACGATCTCGATCGAGAAGTCCGAGCGGCTCTCGGCGATGCTCAAGAAGCGCGGGATCCGCCACGTGGTGCTGAACGCGAAGTACCACGCGCAGGAGGCGGAGATCGTCGCGCAGGCCGGCCGCAAGGGCGCGGTGACGATCGCGACCAACATGGCGGGCCGCGGCACCGACATCCTGCTCGGCGGCAATCCCGAGTTCATGGCGCGGCAACAGGGCCTTGCCGAGGGCGTCGCCGAAAAGCTGTCGAAGCAGGAAGCGCGCTTCGTCGACGACGAGGAGTACGTCTACTTCTTCCACGTCGACAACTTCTACCGGGTCCCGCGGCCGGACTGGGAGCGCATCTTCAGCCATTTCAAGCGGCAGACCGACGCGGAGCATGACGAGGTCGTCGCGCTGGGCGGTCTGCACATCATCGGCACCGAGCGCCACGAGGCGCGGCGCATCGACAACCAGCTGCGCGGGCGCGCCGGACGGCAGGGAGATCCGGGCTCGTCGCGGTTCTATCTGTCGCTCGAAGACGACCTGATGCGGATCTTCGGATCCGACCGCATCTCGGGCCTGATGCAGCGGCTCGGGATGGAGGAAGGCGTCCCGATCGAGCACAGCATGGTGACGCGCGCGATCGAGCGCGCCCAGCGTCAGGTCGAGGCGCAGAACTTCGCCGTCCGCAAACACCTGCTCCAGTACGACGACGTGATGAACAAGCAGCGGGAGAACGTGTACTCGCTGCGGCGCGAGCTGCTGGAGGGGCGGATCCGCCTCGACGAGAACGAGGTCGTCGACACGCGCGGCTACCTGATGGGGCTTGCCGAGGACCTGCTCGACGAAACCGTGGAGCGGTTCATCGGACGCGAGATGGACGTCGAGTCCTGGGACGTCGCGGGCTTCAAGCAGGAGATCGCTCGTTTGTACGGCCTGGCGCAGGAGGACTTCTCGGGGATCGACTTCGCCGGCGGATCGAGCGACGAGATCCGCGAGGCCGTCTGGGACGTCATCCGGAAGTCCTACGAGCAGAAGGAACAGGTGATCGGCGCGGAGCTGATGCGGCGCATCGAGCGCGACGTGATGCTCCAGATCGTCGACGCGCAGTGGAAGGATCACCTCTACAACCTCGACCACCTGAAGGAGGGCATCGGACTCCGCGGCTACGGGCAGCGCGATCCGCTCGTCGAGTACAAGCGCGAAAGCTTCCAGCTGTTCCAGGAAATGAAGGCGCGCATCGACGAGGAAATGGTGCGCTATCTCTGGTGGCTGC
>DATLYG010000044.1:0-11735 GCA_035574985.1 Thermoanaerobaculia bacterium
GGCGCACGGATCGACGTCGGTCATGTTGTTACACACCGAGCAGCGGAAGATCTTCGCCTTCACCTCGAGGATCGCGGCCGCGAGCGCCTCCGCCTCCGCCGCGGGCCTCTTGAGGATGTGGTAGGCGAGGCGAGCCGCCGACTTCCCCCCGATTCCGGGAAGCCTGGTCAACTCGTTGATCAGATTGGCGAGCGGCGGCGCGGTCATGGATACGAGTGCCGGAGTCGGCCCCTCCGGGGTGCTTCAGAACAATCCGGGGATTTTCATTCCGCCCGTCAGTGCGCCGACCTGGGACTGCATCTCCTCGTCGACTTTCCGCGACGCTTCGTTGACGGCGGCGAGGATCAGGTCCTGGAGCATCTCCACGTCATCGGGGTCGACGGCTTCCCTGTCGATGGTCACGCCGAGAAGCTCCTTGTTCCCTCCCATCTGCACCTTGACCATCCCGCCGCCAGCGCTTCCCTCGACGCGGATGGCCGCGATGCGCTGCTGCATCTGCTCCTGCATCTGCTGGACCTGCTTCATGAGCTGCTTCGGGTTCATCGGAGTCTCCTACCGCTTGCGTGGTTCGATCACTTCGCCGCCGAGGTGCTTCGCGAACGCCTTCACGACGGGGTCGTCGCGCAGCGGAGACGTCTGTGCCGGACGCCCTGCAACACCGGCGGACGCCTCGCTCCTGATCTCGACGGTCACCGGCTCGCCATACAGCTCCGCGGCGAGCTTCTCGACGGTCTGCTTCGAATCGGTCATTGCATCGGCATAGAACGGATCGGTGAAGACCCACTCGATGCGGCTGCCGTTCTTTTTCCCGCTCCTGGCCTGTTCGATGTAGCTGGCGATGAGCGGCTTCGACTTGCGGATCCGTTCGACGAGCGCCGCCAGATCGTCGCCTCCGCTCGTGTCTCGCGCCTCGCGCTTCGCCCCATCCGGCCGCGGCGCCTCGCGCCTCGGGACCTCGGCGGTGCGCACCTCGCGCCCCGCTCCCTCCCGGGTCAAGACCTCTTCGATTGCGCGAAGGCGCGGGAACGTGGCCGCCTTCAGTAACGCGATCTCGACGGCCAGCCGCTGGTGTTCGGCGTTCCTCACCACCTCGTCGTCCTTCAGGAGGAGGTTCGCGATGCGGAGGAGTTCCGAGTAGGAGAAGGTCTCCGCCGTGGCGCGCATGGCCGGCAGGTCGTCGGGCGAGGCCCCCGTCAGCGACGGATCGGCACCTCCGGCGAGGAGCAGGAGATTGCGGACGAACGCGAGGAGATCGCGATAAAGCAGCTTGAAATCGCGACCGCTCTCGCCCGCTTCCTGCAGCGCCTCGATGACTCCCGCATGGTCGCCTTCGCCGATGAGCGAGACGAGCCGGGCGAAAAACGACGTGTCGGAGAGACCGAGGACCGTGGCGACGTCGGCGGCACTGATCGAGCGGCCGCTGAACGCGATGATCTGGTCGAGCAGGGAGAGGGAATCGCGGACGCTTCCCTCGCCGCGCCGGGCGATGATCTCCAGCGCGTCGCGATTGGCCCGGATGTCCTCCGCCCTGCCGATCTCCTCGAGACGCGCGATCAGCTCGTCGAGCGTGATCTTCCGCAGCGCGAACTTCTGTACGCGCGAGAGGATCGTCTGCGGGACCTTGTGCATCTCCGTCGTCGCGAACATGAAGACGACGTGGGGAGGAGGTTCTTCGATGAGCTTGAGAAGCGCGTTCCAGGAGGCGCCGGAGAGCATGTGCGCCTCGTCGATGATGAACGTACGGAAGCGGTCGCGTGCGGGCTGGAACTGCGTGACGTCGCGCAGCTCGCGGACGTTGTCGACGCCGGTGTAGGTCGCGGCGTCGATCTCCCGCACGTCGAGATCGATCCCCTCGGTGATCTCGCGGCAGATCGTGCACTCGTTGCACGGTTCGGCCGCCGGTCCTTTGACGCAATTGAGCGCCTTCGCCAGGATGCGGGCGGTGGTCGTCTTCCCCACCCCGCGGACCCCCGAGAAGAGGTAGGCGTGGTGGATGCGGTTTTCCCGGATTGCGTTCTGCAGCGTCCGGACCACCGTCTCCTGACCGATGATGTCGCGAAACGTCTGGGGGCGGTACTTCCGGGCGAGAGCCTGGTAGGACATGGGCGGCTCAGTATAGACAGAAAGGCTCGCTCGGAAGAGCCCAGGTTGACTGCGGCACACAGGGGATGCACCTTAGCGCTGCTTCCTTCCGGACCTGACGCGGTTCGGTACGCCTGCTGCACAGGACCCGAGCTCCTCCCAGCGGGCCTTTCGCTGCGCGGAGTCGAGAATTGAGAAAGAATTTACATGATGAATTACCGTGAACTTTTTTCAATGCTCCATTCCGCGCGCCGCCGGCCCGGGCGGCTCTGGCGGAGAGAGTGGGATTCGAACCCACGGTACGGTTTTGCCGTACACACGCTTTCCAAGCGTGCGCCTTAAGCCACTCGGCCATCTCTCCGGTTCTTCATTCCCGATTCGCCGGCGCGAAGCTGGCGGAGAGGGGGGGATTCGAACCCCCGATACCCTCACGGGTATAACGGTTTTCGAGACCGCCGCATTCAGCCACTCTGCCACCTCTCCGTCTAACAGTTTTTCGCCCGCAGCCTTCGGAAGAACTCCTGCAGGAGTTCGCGCGAGCGCTGTTCCATGAAGCCGCCGGTGACCTCCATCCGGTGGTTCAGCCGCGGATCCTGGACCAGATTGCCGAGCGAACCGCAGAAGCCCGCCTTCGGGTCATACGCGCCGAAGACCAGACGCTCCACCCGTGCGTTGACGAGCGCGCCGGCGCACATCGCGCATGGCTCGAGCGTGACCACTAGGGTCGTCCCCTCGAGCCGCCAGTCGCCGATCGCGCGGGCTGCCGCGGAGATGGCGTCCAACTCCGCGTGACCCAGCGGATCGCCGTCGCCTTCCCGGCGGTTGCGGCCGCGCCCGATGATGTCGCCGCCGCGGTCGACCACCACCGCTCCGACGGGGATCTCGCCCGCTGCCGCCGCCTGCTGCGCCAGCGCGAGGGCTTCTTCCATCCACTCCGCCTGGCTCATCATTCAAAGAGTACAACGGCGGGCTGCAGCGCCCGCCGTCGGTCGAGTCTCGCGTTGGCGCACCCATGAGGACTCGAACCTCAAACCTTCTGATCCGTAGTCAGATGCTCTATCCAATTGAGCTATGGGTGCGAGCAGCGACAGTAACCGGCGGCCGGAAGGGAGAATTCCGTCCGCCGGCCTCCGGCGCGGGCGCGCATTGTAGCCGTTTCGGGCCAAAGCTCAAGGGCAGGCCCCGATTGTGCTTCGGCTCCGATGAGCATGGCAGGAAAGACGATCGGGCTTTCGAACGTCGCCGTTGCCGCGGGGGCGCTCGGCCTCGGAGCGCTGGCCGTCGCCCTCTGGTCGCTCAAGCGCCGCCCCGATGCGAGAAGCGAGGTCGGTCCCGAGGTCTCGTTCGACGAGCTGCTCCCGAGCCTCGTCGGGGCGACGCACGCTTCGCTCATCGACGGGAACGAAGTCGTCCTTCTCGAAAACGGACGCTTCTTCGATGCGCTCTTCGACGCCATTCGCGGCGCCGAGCGGTCGGTGACCTTCGAGACCTTTCTCTGGAAGCCGGGGCGCCTTTCGCGCGACCTAGTCACCCTTCTCGCCGCAAAAGGGCGTGAGGGCGTTGCGGTGCGCGTCCTCGTCGACGGCACGCGGCGCAAGCTCGCTCGCGATGAGGAGGCCGAACTCCGCGCCGCCGGATGTCGCGTCGCCCGTTATCACCCTTTCAACTTCCTCACGCTCGGAACGTTCAACAACCGCGATCACCGAAAGATCTGCGTCGTCGACGGGAAGACCGGATTCGTCGGCGGCCATTGCATTGCCGACGACTGGCTCGGCGACGCGAGAGAGGGCGAGGTCCGCGACATCTCCGCACGCCTCCGCGGGCCGGCGGTCGCGGCGCTGCAATCGGCGTTTCTCGAGAACTGGATCGAATCGACCGGCGACGTTCCGGTCGGCGAGGCTTTCTTTCCCTCTCTCGAACGGGTGGGGAGCAGCCGGGCCCACGTGGTGTACGTTTCGCCCTCGGGATTGCCGTCGTCGGTCGAGCTGCTCCATGCCGTCGCCATCGCGGCGGCGAAGAAGCGGATCGTGATCCAGAATCCCTATTTCGTTCCCGACCCCGAGGCCGTGCGGGCCCTGGTCGCGGCCGTGCGGCGCGGCGTCGACGTGCAGGTGATGGTTCCCTCCGCCGCGGCGAGCGACAGCCCCGCCGTCCAGCATGCGAGCCACCATCGTTTCGGAGCGCTTCTCGCAGGAGGGGTACGGATCTTCGAATACCACCGGTCGCTTCTGCATCAGAAAGTGATGACCATCGACGGCTGCTGGAGTTCGATCGGCTCGACTAATTTCGACGACCGTTCCTTCGAGCTGAACGACGAAGTCACCCTCGGTGTCCGCGACGAGGCGATCGCCCGTCAGCTCGAGGAGATCTTCCGGCGCGACCTCGCCTTCTGCACCGAGTCCTCGGCCGCCGAATGGAAAGAAAGGAGGTGGGGCCACAAGCTCCGGGATGCCGCGGCGTTCGCGGTCAACGAGCAGCTCTGAGCCTGTGGATACGGTCCGGCAGTTGGGGTAGACTGAAACCCTTCGACGTGACGCGCCGCTTTCACGGCCTCCATGGTTGGCTCACTGCCTGCGACCCTTCCCCAGCCAACCATGGAGGCGTGAGTTTTTCAGGGCCCCTTGCGGGGCGCGGCTTCTGCGCTACCATCGAGCATGTTCGACAAGAACGATTTCTACGCGCGGACGATGCACACGCCCGATGATCCGTCGCGGGCGCGGCTCCGCGCGGCGCTCCGCGAGATCTCGCAGGTTCTCATCCCGCTGCACCGGACGCTGATCCACGCCGCGAAGGCGGACTACGCGTTCGGCTACGAGAACGTCAGCGGACCGGGACATCTCCTCAGGCTTCTCGACGAACACCCGTTTTTCGCGTGGCTCAAGCCGCTCACGGCGCTGATCGTCGACATCGACGAGATGGCGCGCGTCGATTTCGAGGAGGCGGAGTTCGACCGGATCGCAGAGCGGATCGAGCTGCTTTTCGGCACCACTCCCGACCCCGCCTTCGCCGAACCTTACGTGCGGATCCTGCAGCAGAACGTCGACGTGGCGATGCACCACGGCGCGCTGCGGCAGACGATTCTGCGCATCGAAGGCGAGCGCGGTTGACATCGTGGCTCATCGAGTCGCGAACCGCGACACTCGCCGGGAGAGTGGTCTCCCCGGCAGGATTCGAACCTGCGACCCACAGCTTAGAAGGCTGTTGCTCTATCCCACTGAGCTACGGGGAGGGGGATGCGGCGCGTTCGCGCCGGGCAGTGAGGATTTGACGATCGAGAAAGACGGGAGCGCGCATGGCGAATCCTCCCGTTTCTGCATCCTCGATCCTCGATTATCAATTCGCCGCGCGCAGCGCGGCGCCGTTGGTCGGGGCGAGAGGATTTGAACCTCCGACCCCCTGCTCCCAAAGCAGGTGCGCTACCAGACTGCGCTACACCCCGACTCGCCGCAGCCCAAACCCAACAGGTGTGCTGCGGCAGGCATTCCGGTCACGCCGATGCGCGCGAGGCCTCTCCCGGGCGCCGCGGCGGAAGCGCTTCCATCCACTTTGAGACCTCCGCTTCCGGCAGGAGGAATTCAAAGGGGGTCCCGTGCGAGCGCATCCGCAGCACTCTCATGCCGTGCGGCGCCGAGCGGCCGGTTGCCAGTTCGTCGTCGTATTCGACTTCGTCGATGCGGTTGAGTTCGAACGAGGCCTGCAGATCGGGATTCTCGTAGTAGAAACACTCCTCGGTGAGCGCCAGCGCGACCGGGATGCACTCGATCCCTTCGACGTATTGACCGCGCACGGCGAGCTTCGACGTCGCCTTGCGCTTTTGCAGCATCTCGTCGATCAGGTCCGCCGTCCGCGTGCGGAAGAACAGCCAGATCAGACCAGCGAGAACAACGAGCCCAACGACCGTGATGGTAGCAAGCCAGTTCATGCCGTACCTCCCTGTTGTCGTCTCTGCGCGTCTGCCAGCAATGTACGCCAAAAGGGGGAAAAGAACTAGTGTTCGCGGTTGCTCAGGAGCCTGCCTTTTGCAGCGAGATGCGCACCTGCTTCGTTGCCGCTGCTCGACGATGTCCCGCATCGCCTGCGTCGCCGCGCCTCGCATCCGGCCGCTCGGCGCCGCAACAAAAGCATCCGGACGCCGGACGCCGCGACCGAAGGCCGGGTCTCGATGAAGGGCACCGGCACCGGCCATCGCGCGTGACGGACTTCGTCTGCGCGGAGGCCGTGCAGCGACCTGCATGCGACCGTACAATGGCACCGATGGCTCAGCCGATGCCGCACCGCATCGCCCGGAACGAGCACTCCGCCGGTGGGGCCGTCATCGATTTCATCGACGGCCGCGCCGTCGTCGCGCTCATTGCCACGCGCGGCAAAAAACGATGGGGTCTTCCGAAGGGTGCCGTCGGCAAGGGAGAGTCTTCGGAGGAGGCGGCCCTTCGCGAGGTCCGCGAGGAAACGGGACTCGAGGCGAAGATCGTCCGCCCGCTCGATACGATCGAGTACTTCTTCCGCGTCGGAGAGACGCTGATCCGCAAGCGCGTCGACTTCTATCTGATGCTCAGGACGGGAGGGACGCTCACCCCGCAGCTCAGCGAGGTCGACGACGTCGAGTGGGTCGAGCTTTCGGAAGCGATTGCGCGCGCGAGTTTCGATTCGGAGCGGAAGCTGCTCGAGATGGCGAAGAACGAGATCGACTCGTTGCGCGAGAAGCTTTCGCCGCGGAGCGAGTAGAGGAGGCGCCCGGGCGAGCGGGCGATCGCTTCTTCTTCCCCTTCCCCTCGACCCCTTCCGGTTGCAGCGTTGCCGCGAACGTCCTCCCCTGCCGCGTCGCCGGCCGGTTGCTCTGCCACGTCCGCTCCGGCGTGACCTCCTCGACCAGACGGTTCGAGACGATCGATCGCGGAGCGACCTCGGTGACGTCGACCTCGCTGTTCGCGAACTCGTCGCGGTGCTTCAGCAGCAGCCATTCGTTCCCTTTTGCCGTCCGCCCTCCGATCCGCACCAGCGCCCACTCGCCGAACATCTTTTTCCCGTGGAGCCGGAACGTCAGCTTGCCGCTCGCGAGCGCCTCGACCGGATCGTCTCCCGGTCCGAGGAACTCCCACGTTCCCGCGTCCCAGATGATGACTTTCCCCGCACCATAGTTTCCCTCGGGGATCACTCCCTCGAACGACGCGTATTCGTACGGGTGGTCCTCGGTCATCATGGCCAGCCGTTTGACCGAAGGATCGTACGAAGGTCCCTTCGGCACGGCCCACGACTTGAGCACTCCCTCCATCTCCAGGCGGAAGTCGTAGTGGAGATGCGACGCCTGATGTTTCTGAATCACGAAGATCGGCCGCGTTCGCCGTTTGGTCCTCGGGCGGCCCGAGGGCTCGGGTGTGGCGGCGAAGTCGCGCATCCGGCGGTAGGTGTTCAGCGGGTCGGGCATGGTGGTTTTTCCTCGGGAGCCATTCTCGCGCCATGGAGCGAAGTCATTGAAGGGCGATGACTTGTGAGCAACACGGCGTGAATTTTGCATGGCACCGCCCTGATCTGCGCATATGGCCGGCTCGATTCGAAAGATGCTGTGGGGAGGGTTTGCCGCCCTCGTCGTGCTGGTCGTGGGCGGGCTGGCGCTCAATCTCGCGATCCTGAACATGGAGACGCGCGAGGAGCAGAGGCTGCTCCGCTCGGCCGGCCCGATGCGCGAGGCCGTTTACGGGATGGACCGCGCGACGGCCACGCTCCTGTCGGCCTCGCGCGGTTATCTGCTGACCGAGCAGACGCAGTTTCTCCAGCAGTACGACGACGCGGTGCGTGATTTCGACCGCATGGCGATGATTGCGCAGCAGACGACGACCGATCCGCGCGAGCAGCAGCTTCTCTCGGCCTTCCGGCGCCACTTCAACGAGATCCGCCGCGTGACCGACCGGCAGGTCTCCCTCACGCGCGAGGGGCGGCACGGAAACGCGCTGGAGTTCATGCTCGAGGCTTCGCGCCTGCGCCGCGAGGCTCCCGACTACATGGCGCTGATCGACGCCGACGAGAAAGTCCGCGCCGAGGCGGCGCTTGCCCATGCCGCGAGCGTGCGGCAATGGCTCATCGTGGCCATCCTTCTCGGCGGCGTCGTTCTTCTGCTGGTGGCCGCGTTCGGGGTGGTGAAGATCGAGTCGGCGCTCGCCGGCTCGCTCGCCGCGCAGATCAAGCGGACCGAAGCGATGATCGCCGGCATGTCGGACGGGGTGATGCTGGTCGATCATGACGGGCGGACGGCCTACATCAACCCCGCCGGCGAAAAACTTCTCGGCAAGTCGGACACGGGAGTGCTGATCGACGAGCACTCCACGGTCTACGGATTCCGCGGCGACGACGGCCGGGTGCTCGCCGCGCGCGAGCTTCCGGCGGCGCAGGCGCTCGCCACCGGGCGTGCGGTCCAGGACGTGACGATGCGGATCGCGCGCGAGGATCGCGAGATTGCGATCTCGATGAACGCAACACCTCTGCGGGAAGAGGGGCGGACGGCCGGAGCGGTCGTCACGTTCCGCGACGTCACCGAGCGCGTGCGGCTCGAGGAGGACATGCAGCTTCAGGCCGAGCGCGCCCAGATCCTCGCCGACGCCGGCGCGTTCTTTTCCAGCAACATCGATCCGGTCTGGGTCACGCAGGCGATCGCCGAACGCGTCGCCGAGGTGCTGGGGGACTGGGCTGCGGTGATCCTCCGGTCCGACGGCTCCAGCGAGCTGCGCGTGGCGGCGATCCATCATCGCGACATGGCCTCGATCGGCCTGGCCTGGTCGTACATCTATCGGCAGCCGCTCGTCGTCGGCGAAGGAATCATCGGCCAGGTCGTCTCGACCGGTTATCCCTCGCTCACCATGAACGTCGGCGGAGGCGTGAGCGGCGATGACGCGGCCGGTTACCATGTCGGCACCTCGCGTTCGGCGAACCCGGTGAAGCTCGCCTCGCTGCTCATTCTTCCGCTCCGGACGCGCCGCGAAAACCTCGGCGCGCTGATCATCGCCGCGCACGATCCCGATCGCGCCATGACCGACGAGAAACTCCCGCTCGCCGAAGTCCTCGCCGAGCGCGCCTCGCTCGCCATCGACAACGCCCGCCTCTACACCGAGCAGGTGGAGGCGCGGCGGAAGGTCGAGGACCTCTCGCGCCTGAAGGACGAGTTCCTCTCCATCGCCTCGCACGAGCTGCGAACGCCGGTCACGTCGATCAAGGGTTACACGCAGCTCGCGATGACGCTCATGCGCGAGACCGATCTGGCCACCGCCGAGGAGTACCTCGGCATCGCCCTCGACCAGATCGACCGGATGTCGCGCCTCATCCTCGAGCTCCTCGACGTCTCGCGCATCGAGACGGGCCGCCTCGAGATCCGCCGGGAGCCGATCGACTGGTCCTCGTTCGTCCGCGAAGTCGTGCAGCGACACCACGCGGCCGTCAGCGACCGCAGCTTCCACGTCGACGTGCCGGAGCGCTCCCGCCGGGTCGTCGGCGACCGCGACCGCCTCGAACAGGTACTCGGGAACCTTCTCGAGAACGCCGTGAAGTATTCGCCCGACGGCAGTGACGTCTTCGTGCGCGTGGAGGACCGCAACGGCGAGTTCGTCACGTCGGTGCGCGACCGTGGCATCGGCATTCCCGCTGACGAGATGCCGCTGGTCTTCGAGCGGTTCCATCGCGGCCGGCAGGTCTCCTCGACGAACTACGGCGGCCTCGGGCTCGGGCTGTACATCACCCGGCAGATCGTCGACCGCCACGGCGGCAGCATCTGGGTCGAGAGCCGCGAGGGACAGGGAACGACCTTCTTTTTTTCGCTGCCGGCCGAGACCGCCGCTTCCGCCACGGCCGACCCGCCGCCGCCATCGGAACCGGCGACGGAGTCGCGCGTCCATGCGTAGATAATCGGCGGGTGACTCCCTTGCGACTTCTCTGCGGCGCGCTCGCGCTTCTCGAGGCCCGCGCGGCCGTGGCCGCCGACCTCCGTCTGGTCCTCGAGCGGGAGTCGCTCACCGGCATCCATCGCCAATATCGCCAGTTCATCGGCGGCGTCGAGGTGGCCGGCGCGCTGCGCGTGGAGTCGGTCCGCCACGACGGGACGCGCGAGGTGTTCGATCGGCTCGCGCAGGCGAGCGACGAACTCGTTTTTTCGCAGCGCTCCGACGGGACGACGCTCTTGCTGCTCGATGGCACCGTGCGGCGCGTCCGGCGGAAGGTCGCTGCGGAGAACCCGCTCGAGCCGGTCGCGGTCTACAGCGATGCGACAACGGGCGAAGTCGTCCTGCGCGAGCCTCTCTTTTACCGCGCCTCGGGCCGCGCTTTTCCCGTCAACCCCGTGGCGGCCACGAACGATCCCTCGCTGCAGGACCGCAACGATTCGGCTGCCGCCGTCCCCCCGGCCGCCTATCGGACGGTCGAGCTTCCGGACCTCGTTCCCTCCGGGCCGCTGACGGGACCACACGTGACGGTCGTCGACCGGGAGCTGCCGGCCACGGCACGTGCCGACGCCGGCGGGGTGCTCGATTTCGACCGCTCGCAGCCGCAATTCGAAGAGGTCAACGTCTACCATGCCATCGACCGGAATCAGCGATATCTGCAATCGCTCGGCTACAGCGGCGCGCGGCGTGTGGTCGGATACGCGATCCCGGTCGATCCTCACGCCGCTGCAGGGGCCGATACGTCGTACTACCTGCAGAGTTCGAATCGCGGCGAAGGAGTCCTCCTGTTCGGCGACGGAGGAACGGACGATGCCGAGGACACCGATCTCGTGCTGCACGAGTATGCGCACGCGATCCACGACTGGATCGCTCCCGGCGCGTTAGGCGGGGGGCCGGCGAGCGAGAGCCGCGCCCTCGCGGAGGGATTCGGCGACTACTGGGCCTTCTCCGCGACGTACGCGGAGACCGTCGCCAGCGGCCGCGATCCGGGATGCATTGCCGACTGGGATGCGCGCTGCTGGGAGGGGGACGGCTCGCAGCAGTGCGGCTATCCGCGCGGCTCCGACTGCCTGCGCCGCACCGACAGCCGCAAGACGATGGCCGACTTCATCGTCAGCGACCGCGCCGGCACGGAACACCGGAACGGCGAGATCTGGTCGTCGGCGCTGCGCGACGTCTTCCTCGCGCTGGCCGGCCGCTACGGGCTCGAGCAGGGGAAGCAGATCTCCGACACGATCGTGATCGAATCGCTCTTCGGCCTTCCTCCCGGGCCGACGTTTCGCGCCGTTGCCGGGAGAATGCTCGACGCCGACCGCCTGCTGTACGGAGGGGCGAACCGGCCGGCGATCTGCGCGGCGATGTCGGCGCGAGGAATCCTTCCGGCCGGGGACTGCGACGTGCGCCCGCGCGGCGAGATCACTTACTTCCAGAGTGTCGACCACGGGCGGGCGATTCCCGACTTCGAGGGACGCGGCCTCGTCTCCGCTGTCCGCATCGACGAAACACGCCCGGTCGAAAATCTCTACGTCCGCGTCGACATCGCCCATCCGAATCGCGGCGATCTGGAGGTCGTGGTGATCGCTCCCGACGGGACCGAGGCCGTCCTCCAGCGGCCGTCGCTCGACCGCTCGCGCGATCTCCGTGCGACGTTCGGCCTCGACACGCAGCCGGCGCAGCCGCTGACGATCTTCCGCGGCCGCTCGGCCGCCGGCGAGTGGCGGCTGCGAGTGG
>DATLYG010000045.1:0-42056 GCA_035574985.1 Thermoanaerobaculia bacterium
GGGTGGCCACGGCGTAAATCGAGCCGCCATCACCGCCGTCGCCTCCGGACGGCCCCCCCTTCGGCACGAACTTCTCCCTCCGGAAGGCGATGCATCCGTTCCCGCCGTCGCCGGCCTTGACCCGAATGGTCGCCTGATCGATGAACATCATTTCGTTGTCCCGAAGTGCGATCGGTGTTCCAACTCCTCAGGCTCCGCCGCCGGAGCTCCGATGAAGAGAAGGTCGATTTCCACGGCTGTGAACGGTTCGGCCGTCATCCGGTGGTTCGCACCGAAGACCCCGGAGACCGGCCGGAAGGGCCGAGGTTCCACGGGGTCAGCTCCGCGATCAACTTGCCGGGAGCCGCAGGCAAATCGTTCATACGCGGCGTGCCGTTGGACACGCGCCATCGACTGTCATTCTACGCTCGCCCGTCAAACAGAAAGGCCGCCCCGCTGCGGGCGGCCCTGGAGATCGCGGAAGATGCCGGTTACTCGGCCGCGGCAGGGGTGACGCTGACGAAGCGGCCGCGGGCGCCCTTGTCGTGAAACTGCACGATGCCGTCGATCTTGGCGAAGAGCGTGTGATCGCGCCCCATTCCGACGTTGTTGCCGGGGTAGAACTTCGTTCCGCGCTGGCGGACGATGATCGATCCGCCGGTCACGAACTGACCAGCGAACCGCTTGACGCCGAGCATCTTCGGCTGCGAGTCGCGGCCGTTGCGCGACGATCCCTGACCTTTTTTGTGTGCCATTGGTCCTGCCCTCTGCCCGATTAGATGTTGATGCTGTCGATCCGGAGCTCGACCATTTCCTGACGGTGGCCGCGCGTCTTCTTCGTGTGATTCTTGCGCCGCTTCTTCCTGAAGACAGTGACCTTCTCGCCACGGCTCTCCCGGAGGACGGTCGCCACGACCGATGCGCCCGCCACGGTGGGACTCCCGATCTTCGGCGCGTCTCCGCCGATCATCAGCACGTCGCTGAAGGTGATCTTCTCTTTCTCGGCCTGGCCGAGGACGTCGCGCTCGACGCGGAGCACGTCTCCACTGGCGACCCGATACTGTTTCCCACCGGAACGAATGATGGCGTACACGAACGACCTCCAGAAAATGAGCGCTGCGTTGTAGCACACCGCCGGCAGGCGGGTCAACGTGCGGCAACGTCTAAACGGCGCACGCGGAGGAGGTTATTCCACGGAGGACGAGTCCCGCGGAGCGCGTCGGGAGGCCCGTCTCGTCCCTCACTGGCCTCGTCCCACGAAGTTGCTGCGGACCACGCCGCGGTCGCTCGCAAAGCGGGCCTGGCCGCGGATCAGAACCGGGGCGTTGACGTCGCCTCGAATGTCCTGCTGGAGCGGCTGGACCCAGGCCCGGAACTCGATCGACTGCCGGGCACCCGGCGCGATTTCGACGTCGAACGCATGGCGCACGCGCTTCATCGCGTAGGCTCCCGACTGTCCAACCGATTCCACTTCGACCGACACGAGTCGCACGACGCGATGGAGCGGGTTGGTGATCGTCAGTTCGAAATGCATCGGGATTCCGGACGCCGAGGTGACGTTGAAATCGGGGACGGCTGAAAGCTGCCGCAGCGTGACCTCGGGGCGGGCGGTTTCGCCGGGCGATGAGGAAGAGGCGCAGCCAGCGGCCACGAGCGCGGCCAGAGCGAGAGCAGCGGCTTTGATCGAGTGCATGCTTCACAAAAAAGGGCGGGACCACGTCCCGCCCTTTCCCCGAAAAAATGATACCGCAACTAGAACGTGAACTTGGCCATGACGCGGACCTGCCGCGGTGCCTGGAATTCACTGTCCTGGTTGTAGAGCGGGTTCTTCACCGCCGCGAAGTTGGGGATCTTCGCGATCGGATCGAAGCCCTGGAAGAACTGCTGATGGCTGACGCCGGTCACGTTGGTCGATGAGAGCGAGCCGACCCGGTTGATGGCCGTGTCCTCATCGAAGACGTTCAGGACGGTCAGGCCGAGCTGAACCCCATACCGGCCTCCGAAGCGGAAGTCGTGCAGGAACTGCAGGTCCGTCTGCTTGAGCGTCGGAGTCCGGCCGAGGTCACCGCGGCCGTACGGGTAGAACGGAACGCCTTCATAGAGCACTTCGGTGGTGATCGGCGTACCGCTGCCGATGTACTGGTTGAGGCCGACGCCGGTTCCCCACGGGAAGGCATACGTCAGCTGCGCCTTGAAGACGTGCGGGCGGTCGGTCGCAAGGCGGCCATAGACCGGCTTGCCCTTGGCGTCGAAGCTGCTGAAGAGGTTGTCGAAGTAGCGGTTGACGTTGGGCGACATGCGGCCGTTCTCGTCGGAGCTGGTCAGACCGCTGTAGTTCCCCTCCAGACGGCTGTAGACGTAACTGGCGTGCACGCCCCAGCGATTGCTGAACCGCTTGGTTCCTTCGATTTCGATCGCCTGGTAGTCGCGCTTGGCCTTCGGCTGCGCGGGGAGATCGCGTCCGAGGGTGTACTTGGCAACGCCGAATCCGGGGTTGGCGATGAAGTATTCCTCGGCAGAGGAGCCATCGGGATTGATGACCAGCACGCCGACGTCCTCGATCGTACGGACGAGGTGCTTGTTCACGTACCGGACGCCGAGCGCGATGTTGTTCGCGAGCTCATGCTGGACACCGAGCGTGAACTCGTTCGACTCCATCGGCTTGAGGTCGGGCTCGATGAGTTCGAGCGACGGGTGACGGAGATCGACGCTGGTTCCTGCATAGCGGAGACCGCCGGTGCAGGTCGGAATCACGCTCTGATTGCTCGTGACGTTGCTGCACTGCCACTTGGTCCAGTCGGGATCCTCGACGGCGAAGTTGAACCAGATCCACTTGTCGCCGCCGAACGAGCCACGCGGCATTTCGAGCTTGGTGATGTCGTAGTACTTGCCCCAGCTTCCGTAGACCTTCGAGCGGCCGTTGCCGAACACGTCATAGGAGAAGCCGAGACGCGGCGCAACCTTGTCGCCGTAGTCGAAGTTGATGGCGTACTTCGGCAGGCCGAGGGAAGGATCGGCGTAGTTCGGGACCTTCTCCTGCTCGGTGCGCACACCGAAGTTCAGGGTCAGGCGATCCTTGAACGTCGTCCACGAATCCTGCAGGAAGAACCCGGTGTTCTTGCTGTCGACGTTTCCGATCGTGCCGAACACGTAGACACCCGCCATACCGTACTTGCCGCGGTTGGCGGCGGTACCGAACGGTCCAGCCGAGTTCCAGTACGTCCGGACGATGTAGTTCTGCGTCGCGTCGAGAACTTCGTTCTTCAGATTGGCGATCTGGACACCGCCCTTGATCCGGTGGGAACCGATCAGGGTCGGGTACCACGATGCGTCGAAGGCGAAATTGTCACGCGTATAGGCGTCCTTCTGGACTGCCCGGTTCGTCGCCACGGAGCGGAATCCCGCGGGACGGACGGCGGCAGCGGGGGTGTCCGGGAACTGGCTGTTCGACCCCGACGCGAACCAGATCATCGGATCGGTGGGGATTCCCTTCTGCGAGACATTGTCGTAGTACCGGCCGCCGCGGGCGGAGAGGTACCACTGCGGATTGGCCACGAAGTCGGCGTAGCCGGAGTAGCTCCAGTTCTCGCGCTCCGTGTTCTGTCCGCGATAGACGGCAGGGTCCGAGCTCCCGGCCCGGCCGGTGATGTCGGGAAGTGCGTTCGACTGCGTATAGCCGCTGTTGTTTCCCGAAACCTTGAAGAGCATGCGCGAACCGAAGTTGCCGGAAATCGAGCCGGCCCACGTGTCGCGCTCGAACTTCTGCGGGAACGTGTTCGTCACGCCATTGGTGAAGGTGACGGTGCGATCGGTGTCGCGCGTGTACGGGGCGTACGCTCCGAAGAACCACAGCCGGTCGCGAAGAATCGGGCCGCCGAGCGAAACCTGCGGCGTCGTGATGCTGTCGTCATCCTTCCGGTACGTCTTGTACTCCGGCTTGGTGGCGTCAGCCGCGCTCACCTGCAGCGTCGGCCGGGGATCGCCACCCCAGGACGAGTCCTCGAACTCGATGCCTGCCGTGCCGCGGAAATCATTCGTGCCCGACTTGGTGATGACGTTGATCGTTCCGCCGACCGCGCCGCCGAACTCGGCCTCGTAGCCGGCCGACTTGACCTGCACTTCGTCGACGAAATCGGTGAAGACGACCTTCGTCTGGCCGCCCGTCCTCGGATGCGTGGTGTCGACACCGTCGATGATGAAGCGGTTCTCAGATCCGGAAGCTCCGTCGACCTGGATGCCACCGACTCCCTGACCTCCACCTTCGATCGCGCTGTTTCCCTGCTTCGATTCGAAGTTGGCCGACGGGAGCAGCGTCACGACGGACGAGAAATCGCGACCTTTCGGAAGCTTCTCGAACGTCTCCGACCGGATCGACGTCGCCGTCGCGCTCGAGGTGACGTCCACCAGAGGTGCTTCGGCCGTGACGGTCAGGGTCTCCGCGACCCTCGGAAGCCGCATGGTCAGATTGATCTTCGGCGACTGTCCGAGCCGGAGTTCCAGATCCTTGACCGTGGCGGTTTCCATCCCCTGGAGCGTTGCCGTCAGGGTGTAGAGACCCGGCGGCAGCGAGGGGAAGCGGTACGCGCCACTGCTGTCCGTCGTCGTGGCAAACCGCTGGCCCTTCGCGTTGACCGCCTCCACGGACACGCCCGGAAGAACTGCGCCGGACGAGTCGGTGATGACGCCCATGATGGCCGCCGTCTGCTCCTGGGCCCAGGCCCCGGTCACGACGAAACACATGAGCAGGATGAATATGGGTAACTTAAAGATCCGCATTGATTCTCCTTTACTGGCTTAGTGACGTGGGAAAAATAACCACTTTGGGAAACTGACGCGCTTCTCCTCCTTCGTAGTTCAACGACCGCCGGCCTCGAGTAGCAAAGGAACTGCCGGAGTGCTAATGGCCAAACTCTTTCACTGTCAAATAGTTAGAGCCTGAAGCGGCCTGGGCCGATTCGGATTTCCGGATCATTCTGCACGAAAAAGTGAACGCCCGGCGACGAAACGTCAAACAGCACCCCCCCGACCCGTGATCGGGACCCCACGGAGGCCCGTCCGCCCTCCCCCGCCCGGCAGAGAATTCCTAGAGCGGTATGTTCCCATGCTTTTTCGGCGGGTTCCTGTCGCGCTTGTTGCGTAACATGGAAAACGCTGCGACCAGTTTGCGTCTGGTGAAACGCGGCTCGATGATCTCGTCGATGTAGCCCCGCTCGGCCGCGATGTAGGGATTGGCGAACTTCTCCTTGTACTCGGCGATCTTCTGCTCGCGATCGTCCGCGGCGCCGCGATAAAGAATGTTGACCGCCCCCTCCGCTCCCATCACCGCGATCTCCGCCGTCGGCCAGGCGTAGTTCATGTCGGCGCGGATGTGCTTCGAGTTCATCACGCAGTACGCTCCCCCGTAGGCCTTCCGCGTGATCACCGTGACCTTCGGGACCGTCGCCTCGGCGAGCGCGTAGAGAAGCTTGGCGCCGTGAACGATGATGCCGCCGTGCTCCTGGTCGGTCCCCGGAAGAAACCCCGGCACGTCCTCGAGCACGAGCAGGGGAATGTTGAATGCGTCGCAGAAGCGGACGAATCGCGCTCCCTTCCGCGAGGCGTTGATGTCGAGCACTCCGGCGAGGAAGGCCGGCTGGTTGGCGACGACGCCGACCGGATGGCCGTCGAGCCGCAGGAAACCGACGACCAGGTTGCGCGCGAAGTCCTGGTGCACTTCGAAGAAATGCCCGTCGTCGGCGATGGTGCGGATGACGTCGCGCATCTCGTACGGCTGGTTCGGACTCTCCGGAACGAGTGCGTCGAGGCCGGGGTCGACGCGATTGATGTCGTCGGCCGTGGTCGCGCGCGGCGGATCCTCGAGGTTGTTCGACGGGATGAACGACAGCAGCTCGCGGATGAGCGCCAGGCAGTCCTCGTCCGAGTCTGCGGCGAAGTGCGCGACGCCGGAGATCTGGTTGTGCGTGTCGGCGCCGCCCAGCTTCTCCTTCGTCACTTCCTCGTGCGTGACGGTCCTGATGACGTCGGGCCCGGTGACGAACATGTAGCTCGTCTTCTTCACCATCAGAATGAAGTCGGTGATGGCGGGCGAGTAGACGGCGCCGCCGGCGCAGGGGCCCATGATCGCGGAGATCTGCGGGATGACGCCCGAGGCGAGCGTGTTGCGGAGGAAGATGTCGGCGTAGCCGCCGAGGGAGACGACGCCCTCCTGGATGCGCGCGCCGCCGGAGTCGTTGAGGCCGACCACCGGCGCACCATTCTTCATCGCCAGGTCCATGATCTTGACGATCTTCGCCGCGTGCGTCTCGCTGAGCGATCCGCCGAAGACGGTGAAGTCCTGCGCGAACGCGTAGACGAGTCTCCCCTGCACGGTGCCGTAGCCGGTGACGACCCCGTCTCCGGGGATGCGCTGCTTCTCCATCCCGAAGTCGGTGCTGCGGTGGACGACGAGCTGGTCGAGTTCCTGAAACGATCCGGAATCGAACAGCAGCGCGATCCGTTCGCGCGCGGTGAGCTTCCCCTCGGCGTGCTGGCGCTGGATGCGCGCCTCGCCGCCGCCCATTTCGCTCTCGCGTTTGCGGCGCTCGAGCTCTTCGAGTCGTTGATCGAGAGTCATGGTTCGGATGGCCGCCGGCGGACGATGGCGGACCGCTAGACCGGAAAGTTCCTTTCCGCGGCCACCCGCCGGATCTCGTCCATCAGCTCCGCCTCGGGCGGCTCGCGGTCGCCGAACGTTCTGGCGAGGCGCTGCCGCGCCTCCTGCTCGATCGCTTCGACGGCGGCAAAGTTCTCCTCGAGCACCCTGGCCACGACCCGGATCCCGGTTTCCGCGTCGCGAAACTCCACCAGGCCGCGGTCCTCGAGGCGATTGACGATCGCGCGGGCCAGGAACTCGATCTGCTTGAGCGATGACGTCATTTCGCGCGCGATTCTACTCTGACACCGTCAACTCCGCGCCGAATGCGCCGCCGGAGTATGGGTACCAGCGGGCCGAAGGCTTCGCCGACTCGATCCGCGTCGCCGTGACCGTGGCGATGAACGGTCCGCCGGGTCCGGTACAGAGAAGACGCAGCGTCGCCCCCTCCGGATGTGCAGCGAGCGCGACCGCGACGGGGCCGTCGCTCTGATGCCCTTCGAGGGGGTCGATGCGAAGGTGCAGCGGGAGCCGCACCGGCCTGACCCGATAGCTCGGGCGGTACCAGTTCGGCCACGGTGGCCGGACGATCACGCACTCCTCGACGGGAAGCCCCTTGCCGTCGACACCGCGCGCGACCTGTCTGATCACCGCGCCGGGAACGTCCCGTCCCGCCATCAGCGGAAGGAGCGCCGCGCCGACGCTTCCGGCGAGCCGCATCCGGACGGCCGGCCGCTCGCTCCGCGCGCCGGCGAGCGCCTCGACGATCGCCGGCAGGTCGCGCAGATCGAAGTCGCCGCGATCGACCACCGCACGCGCCCATGGCGAGGCGATCGCGAGGTGCAGCCGCCGCGTTTCCTCTTCCCATTGCCGTCCTTCGCACTCGTGTCTGGCCACGCCCCGGGTCACGATCAGGCGGTCGATCGTCAGCGGTGGAGCGACGAGCGATTCGATCTCCCGCACCACGCGCTCGACCTCGCCGCGTTCGATCTCCGGGAGAGCGGCTTCGATCCCGGAGGGACGTGCCTCGAAGAACATCCCCTCCTCGAACGCCTCCCCTGCCTCGCGCGTCCGGACGAACCTCCCCCTCTCGTACCGGATGGCGCGGCCCCACTTGCGGTAGATCTCCTTCATGTCAGAGTGGCGGTCACGACCACCGGAGCGTGCGAGCCGACGATGAGCTGCTGCCCTTCCGACGAGCAGACGACTCCGGGATAGCGCTCCGGCGCGCCGGCGGCGCCCAGCAAAGATTCCGCGACGCGCGCGCGCACGATCCGGATCGCGAAGGGGGCGATCCGGCGCACGCGTCCCGCCGCGATCTCTTCGGCGACGGCGACGCGGACCGTGACGATCCCGCGGAACGGATCGAAGCTGCCATCGGTGACGTAGGCGATCTCGACGCGCTCGTCCGGAAGGGTGAACGGCGCGCCGTCCTGCGAGACGACGAGCGAGGTCATCCGCGGCATCGGAACGTCGCGAAACGACTCGCGCCGGACCGCCCGCGGGAGTTCGCCGGCAAGAAGGTCCGCCCTCCCTTCCTCGGCGACATCCTCCACCCGCAGCCAGGAGGGCCAGACGAGCGGCGTGCAGCGATGCTCCGCCGGATGCCCCGCCGCCTCGTGAAAGAGAATCGCCGCGGAGCCGTTGCGCCACACCATCGGCAGCTTCGGCGGCGCGGAGAGTTCGACCGGGCGCGCCAGCGCCGCGCGCAGGCGCTGCAGGTCTCCGCCGGCGTTCTCGCGCGTGGTGACGATCGAGACGCCGGCGGCATCGGTGATGGTGATCGTCGACGAAACACGCTCACGCCCCTCCTCGCGCTCGGCGCGGGCGACGATCCGGACGCGCGCCCCGGGCGCGAGGGCCGCGGCCTCGCGCGCGCCCTCGATCTCCCGTTCGCAGATCGACGCCAGCAACGGATCGATCTCGTCACGCGCATCGATCTCGTCGCCGTCGGCGCGTGCTCCGCCGCATTCGAAGCGCGACTCGAGACACATGCCGCCGGCCCACAGCTCGTCGCGCATGGCGAGGGCGTACCGCATCAGTTCAACTGGTAGCCGAATGTCCTGCTTTGCGCATCGAAGCTGACGATCAGCTTGTGCGCACTCCCCGGGCCGAAGTTTCTCGGCAGCACCTTGTGCTCGCTGATCTTCTGCGCGGGCACCACGACCCAGATCTGCAGGTCGGTATTGGACGGCTCGATTTCGGAGGTGACGTTGACCACACGGGGACTCTTGCGCCGGATGAAACGCCCCTTCTCCTCCCAGAGGTTCTCGTGCGCAACGACCTGTGCTCCCGCCTTGACCATGATGTAGCCGTCGGAGAAGGGACTCTCGAAGTAGGTGGTGATCTGCGCGGGCCTGGCCGGCACCGCGGAGGAGGCGGCCGGCGGCGGGCGGGAGACAACTCTTCTGGGCGGCGGCTTCACGGCCGGCTTCGCCGCCGTCGCAGATGCCGTCGGCGTGCTCGCGGCGGGACGGCGGGCGAGCGCCATCTGCTCTTCCTGCTGCGCCGCTTTCAGATAGTTCGCTGCGTCGTCCGAGTTCGGATTGAGGTGGAACGCCTCCTCGAGCAGGATGATCGCCTCGGCATACTTCTTCTCCTGCAATCGGGCGATCCCTTCCTGAAGCTTCTGATCGGCGAGCGCGAGCTGCTGCCGGGTGATCTCGATCTTCTGCTGCTCGCGATGCAGCGCGGCGTCGAGCCTCGCCATCACGGAGGCGACATAGGGCGACTTCGGCGCGAGCGCCCGCAGCTCGGAGAATTTCGCGTGGGCCTCGCGCACGCGGCCCTGCCGGAGCAGTTCGTTCCCTTCGGCGCGAAGCTGCTTTTCCCGCGCGCGCCGCGCTTCCACCGCCTCGTCGACGGCGGGAATGTCGGGATGCCGGCTCTGGATCACGATCACCGCCGCGATCAGCGTCAGCACGAGCGCGCCGACGATCGAAAGGAAGACCGGCGGCGCGACCGGCATCTTCCAGACGGGATAGGCGCGGACGTTCGAGAGCGTCTTCCTGAGCTGCTGGCGGATGGGCGGCCGCTTCGGTTTCGCCGGAGCGACCCCCGCTTCGGCCACAGCGGGCTCGCCAGGGGGGAGATCGAAGGGAGCCGCAACCATCTCCGCACTTCCGGCGACCGCGGCAACCGCCGGAATCGTCACCAGCGGCCGCGGCTTCGTCTGCAGCGGATCGGGCGTCGGGTCGAGTTCGATCGCTTCCGGGAACGGCACCTCCACCGTCGGGATCTTGTCGTGTCCGCGGGTGACGATCGTCTCTTCGGCAACCACCGGATCGGTGGGGGTGCGCTCGCCGCGCGCAGCGGCGCGCAGCGCGTTCGCCAGATCGCGTCCGCGCTGGAACCGGCGCGACGGCTCCTTGGCCAGACAGCGCGCGATGACGTCCTCGTACGGCTCCGGAATCTGCGGATTGATCTCCCGCAGCGGAACGAACGGCTCGTGCACGATCTTGTAGGAGATCGAGGTCAGCGAGTCGCCGCCGAACGGCTTGCGGCGCGTCAGGCACTCGTAGAGACAGATGCCGAGCGAGAAGATGTCGGTGCGGCCGTCCACCGGAGCCCCTTTGATCTGCTCCGGCGCCATGTAGTTCGGCGTGCCGAGGAATTGCCCCGTCGTGGTCAGGTTCGCCGCACCGCTGGCGATCTTGGCGATGCCGAAGTCGGTGATCTTGGCGCGATTCCCCTCCACCAGAATGATGTTCGCCGGCTTGACGTCGCGGTGGACGATCCCCTTCGCGTGCGCGAAGTCGAGCGCCTCGGCCACCTGCGCGATCACCTCCGCCGCCTGCTCGAACGAAAGGGGACGCCCCTGCGCGAGGACCTCCTTGAGGTTGTAGCCCTCGACGTACTCCATGGCAATGAACGACGTGCCGGTGGCTTCGTCCTGCCCGATGTCGTGGACCGTGACGATCGACGGGTGGTTGAGGATTCCCGCCGCCTGCGCCTCGCGGATGAACCGCTGCTGAAACTCCTTCGCCTCCTCTTCGTCGGCGTGAGCGGCCACGCGGATCGTCTTCAGCGCCACCAGGCGGCCAATGAGAGGGTCCTTGGCCAGGTAGACGATCCCCATCGCCCCTTTGCCAAGCTCTCGGACGACTTCGTAGCGCCCGAGCTTCAAGTGGGTAGCCTCCTGACCAACGCGGCATCCATGATAGCGCGGGCGTCGGCCGCCAGCCGCCGGCCTGCAGCCCGCCGGCCGCCAGGCGAGCTGATGGCTGAAGCCGGCGACGCCGGGACCCGGCGGTTGACGGCGACCACGCTGACGACCCGACCGCCGGCGGCTGACGGCCGGCGGCCCCTTTTCATTTATGATCCGCGATGCTTCTGAAAACCCACATGAGGTTTCATCTATGAAGGTCTACTCCGGCTCCGAAATCCGCAACGTCGCTCTCGCGGGGCACAACGACACGGGAAAAACGACGCTCGTCTCGCAACTCCTCTTCAACGCCGGCGCAACGACGCGGCTCGGGCGCATCGACGACGGGACGACCACGACCGACTTCGACCCTGACGAGATCGAGAGAAAGCACTCCATCTCGGCCGCCGTCGCCTTCGCCGAGTGGAAGAACACGAAGATCAATCTCCTCGACACGCCCGGCTTCGGGATCTTCCTGATGGAGGCGAAGGCGGCGATGCGCGTCGCGGACGCGGCTGCGATCGTCGTCAGCGGCGTGACCGGCGTGGAGGTGACGACCGAGAAAGTGTGGAAGTTTGCCGAGGAGTTCGCGCTCCCGCGCGTGGTGATCGTCAACAAGATGGACCGCGACCGCGCGTCGTTTCAGCGGACGCTCGAGGCCCTGCAGAAGAAGTTCGGCAAGCAGGTCGTCCCCATCCAGATCCCGATGGGAGAGGAGAAGGACTTCCGCGGCGTGATCGATCTCGTCTCGATGAAGGCCTGGACGTACGCGACCGACGAGTCGGGGAAGTTCGAACTCACCGACATTCCCGCCGACTCCAGGGCCGAGGCGGAGACGTGGCGCGAGCGCCTCATCGAGAAGGTGGCCGAGGGCGACGATACGCTGATGGAGCGGTTCTTCGAGCAGGGGGGGCTTTCGCAGGAAGAACTGCTCGACGGTCTGAAGCGGGAAGTGATGCACCATCAGATTCATCCGGTTCTCTTCGCTTCGGCCTCGCACAACATCGCCGGCCATCCGATCCTCGACGCCTTCGTCTCGCTCCTTCCCTCGGCCGACGAGGCGAAGACCATCGCGGGAACGGGGCGGAACGGGGAGGCCGTCGAGTTCGAACGGCGCGCCGAGGCATTCCCGGCCGCACTCGTGTTCAAGACCTTCTCTGACCCGTTCTCGGGACGGGTGTCGCTGTTCCGCGTCTTCTCCGGCACGTTCAAGTCGGACACCACCTGCTGGAACACGACGCGCGATCACGAAGAGCGGCTGGGAAAACTGCAGGTGCTGCAGGGGAAGCAGCAGATCCCGGTTGGCGAGCTGCGCGCGGGCGACATCGGCGCGGTGGCGAAGCTGAAGGACACGCGCACCGGTGACACGCTGGCCGCGAAGGAGCATCCGATCGTCATCAGGCACATCGACTACCCGGAGGCGGCGATCGCCTTTGCCGTCGAGCCGAAAGCGCGCGGCGACGAGGACAAGCTCGGTGCCGCGATCGCGCGCATCATCGAAGAGGACCCGACCATCCGCTTCCATCGCGACGAGCAGACCAAGGAGTTCCTCATCAGCGGCCAGGGCCAGCTCCACGTGGAGATCATCGTCGCCAAGCTCAAGAAGAAGTACGGTGTCGACGTCATTCTCCATCCGCCCAAGGTCCCCTATCGCGAGACCATCACCAAGGCCGCCGACGCGCACGGACGTCACAAGAAGCAGTCGGGCGGCCACGGCCAGTTCGCCGACTGCAAGATCCGGATGGAACCGCTTCCGCGCGGCGCCGACTTCGAGTTCGTCGACGAGATCTTCGGCGGTGCGATCCCGCGCCAGTACATCCCCGCCGTCGAGAAGGGCATCCAGGAGGCGCGGATGAAGGGATTTCTCGCCGGTTATCCGGTCGTCGACTTCCGCGTACGTCTCCTCGACGGGCAGTACCACGACGTCGACTCTTCGGAACTGGCCTTCAAGATCGCCGGCTCGCTCGCCTTCCAGCAGGGGATGGAACAGGCGAGACCGACGCTCCTCGAACCGATCATGAAGGTCGACATCACGATCCCCTCCGAGTACGTCGGCGACATCATGGGCGATCTGAATTCGCGCCGCGGACGCGTCGAAGGTGTCGACGCCGACGAGGACATGCAGACCGTCCACGCCCGCGTGCCGCTCGCCGAGATGCTCACTTACGGATCGACTCTCCGTTCCATCACGCAGGGCCGCGGCTCCTTCCACATGGAGTACTCGCACTACGAGGAAGTGCCGAAGAACCTTCAGGAGAAGATCATCGCCGAGTCGAAGAAGCAGCAGCAGGCCCAGGCGGCGCACTGATCGGGAGCGCAGGCCCGGCGTCGCGCTCGCTCGCCCCGGCGCCTATTCTTTTTGCAGCTTCGCCTCGATCCGAGCGACTTCGATGGTCGCGGAGTCGGTGGCGGTCACCACGTAGCGCTGCTCCCGGTAACCGGGGGCCGAGATGCGGATCGTGTAGCTCCCGGGAGCGGGGAAGTCGTACTCCTCGTCGGGCGAGTCGAGTTGGTTCGCCGGCCCGACCACGACGCCGTTGACCGACACCACCGCATCCGCCGGCTCGGCCCGCACCGTCATCCCGCGCCGCGCCCAGATGCGCACCACGGCGGAGGTGCCCGCTGTGTCTCCCGACACGATCGCGCGCGAAGGTCCCGTCACCGGTGCCGCCGCAGCGGGCGTGGTGTCGCCGGCCTCGCCGGGCAGAATCAGCGACGCGCCCGGTTGCGGCTCGCCCGGCGGCGCGGGCGATGCGGGCCGTGGCGCAGCGTCGCGCTTCGGCACGAGTGCCGGGAACCGCGACGTCCCGCGATAGCGCAGCCCCGTGTATACCGCGAGGGAGGCGAGCGTCACCAGCACCACGCCGATGAGAACCGGAACCCAGCGCGGCAGCAGCGCCTGCTCCGGCTCGTCCTCGCCTGTTTCCCGCTCGGCTTCCGGTGTCATGATTCCGGCTCCGCCTCCGCGCTCTCCTCGATTGCCGCCGGCCCCTCGTCGGTCACGACCGTCTCGGTGTCGTCATCGAGTTTCTCGTACTCCGCCGCGCGCTTGCGCAGAAGCTCGAGCGCGCGTTGTTCGTCGCTCGATCCGACGTAGATCCGGATGTCGCCCATCATGCCGAAGTTGATCGGCTCCATCGAGAACTTCACGTTTTCGATCTGCGCCGGAATTCCCTCGGCCTCGAGAAAACCCTGCAGCAGTTTCGCCTCGTCCTCGGTTCCCGTGCTGGCGATCTCGACCCATGTGTCGCCGGCGGCGGGAACGGTTTGAAACGGCAGCTCGTCGACGGGTGCCACCCGGTGCTCCGGGCACTCGGCGACTCCTTCCTCCAGGGCGGTTCGGCAGATGGGGCAGTAAGGCATCGATGACTCCTTTACGCGACCAGAGCGACGATTCCGCGCTCTTCGGTCACCCGGCCAACCTTTGCATGGAACAGGCCGCCTTCGCGGAACTTCGCCTCGAACTGCGGGGCCCTGTCGGGCGCGACGGCGATGAGCAGGCCGCCGCTGGTCTGTGCGTCGCACATCAGAGTGAGGTCCCGCTCCGAGAGCGTGTTGCGCACCCGGCGCCGGAACGTCTCGACATTGCGCCGCGTCCCCGCGGGGCAGTAGCCCCGCTCGAGATACTCGCGGGCGCCAGCGAGAAGCGGCACGCTTCCGACGGAAATTTCGGCTCCCGCTCCGGAGCCGTCGCAGATCTCCAGCAGATGGCCGACCAGCCCGTAGCCGGTGACGTCGGTGGCGGCATCCACGCCGACCGCCGTCATCGCCCGCGCAGCGTCGCGATTGAGCATCGTCATCCAGCGGATCGCCTCGTCGAGCGAAGGAGGCTCGGCCCGCCGGAGCAGTTTCCTCCCGCTCAGCGCGCGATGCGCGCAGACGAGGATCCCGTTGCCGACCGGCTTGGTCAGGTAGAGGACATCGCCCGGCCGCGCGGTCGAGTTGCGCACGAGTTTCGCCACGCTGACGATCCCGGTGACGGCGAGCCCGTACTTCGGAACGTCGTCGATGATGGTGTGTCCGCCTGCAACGGGGAACCCTGCTTCGGCCGCCTTCTCGGCACCGCCGCGGAGGATTTCGTGCAGGACTTCGAGCGGGAGCCTGCCGGTCGGGAACGCCGCGATGGCGAGGCCGAGGATCGGCTCGGCACCCATCGCGTAGATGTCGGACACGGAGTTCGCCGCGGCGATGGCGCCGAACACGTACGGATCGTCGACGATCGGCGTGAAGAAGTCGACCGTCTGCGCGATCGCCTGATCGCCGCTCAGACGGAGCACGGCCGCGTCGTCGCTGGTCGCGTGACCGACGAGAAGATTTCCGCTCCCCTCCGGCAGAGGGAGTCTGGCGAGCACCGAGCGCAGGTCATCCTGACCCAGCTTGCACGCTCAACCGCCCGTCGTGGCGAACGACGAGAGCGGCGGATACGACGTCTTCAGCCTGTGCTGCACAGAGCGATCTTACGACGGTTCCTCGCCGAGGACCGCCGCGCGCGCATGTTCGCAGGCGGCGAGGATCTCCTGATAGAGGTGAAAGGCGAACTCGGGCGGGAAGGGGGTGGTGGAACCGGCGCTGACGATCTGCGCGATGCGGGACGCATAGTGCGACGCCGGCGGAAGTCTCTCTCCGGAATGAAGGATGTCACGAAAGCCGGAAGTCAGTTCTTCCTCCAACCGGTGGCGGAAGATTCCGCTCGCCACGTCGTTCTCCAGCGTGTAATAGTCGACGTTCATCGGACGAAGCCCGCGATCAGCGTGCGGTCGGCGCCCCACGCGGCGCGCACCTTCGTTCCCTGCCGGACGAGGCGAACACGCGGGGCACGCTCGGAGAGAAAGGCCTCGAACTTTCCGGCGAACGCGGCGGCGTCGGCCTCCGAGTCCCACTCGGCCGTCACCAGCACCGTCGGTTCGCAGGCCGCGTTCTGCACGATGGTCACCTCGTCGGAGCGCCACCCGCTCGTGTCGCCGAGGAGAAAGTCCCAGTGGAACTCGCCGAGACGAATCGCCGCCAGGCGGGATCGCGCCGCGGCCGGCTGGCGGAACGGAAGGGCGGGGGGACTGCCGCTCTCGACGCGCCGGAAGTATTCGTCGAGATGGAGCACCTCGCGCGTCGAGCGGGGAGGATCGGCGTGGAGCGCACCGACCGCTTTCCATCCGCCGCGCTTGTAGGCCTCGACCACCAGCGTGAGCCCGGCGAGGTAGGGGAACTTCAGCGATTCGACGAAGTACGAAGGGGCCGACGGGTCGATCGCACCCGCCGCACCGGCCGCTTCGAGAAGCTTCCCGGTGAAGAGTTCCGTCCTCACCACCTCGTCGAGCGATGCGCCGAAGCTCTCCACCAGCGCGGCCATCATCACCAGCGTCGCCTCCCCTTCGATCACCGCGTGGTAGGCCAGGCTCGCGTCCCAGTCGTCGCGGAGGGCGAGGTCGCGGCGGCCGATGTCGAAGTGCTGGTCCTGCAGGGCGTGCGTCAGCTCGTGGATGGCGATCATCGACGCCGGCACCATCGACGGGAAGTTCTCCGGCGTCTCGTCGACCGCGTAGTAGACGTGCCCGTGCGGGTCGTACCAGGCGAGGACCTGCTGCTCGAGGAGCGAGAAGAGCTTCGCTTCGAGCGCCTCGTTTTCGCCGTCGACCAGATGGAGCGAGCGGAGGACGAGGAAGTAGTCGTCGAGCGAATACGGCATCGTCTTCCCGATCTGCGCCCGCAACCTCTCGGTGATTTCCGCGCGGCCGACCGTGACGGTCCGGACCTCGTGACGGAACCCGAGCCCGCGGATCTTCTCGACCTTCGCGATTTCCTCGGCGAGGTTCGAGGCGGCCGCCGGGGTCGCGGCGACCAGCAGCAGAAGGGAGAGCGCAGGCAGGAATCTCCGCACGGGGGCGTCAACCGGCGCCCCCGATGCCCAATTCCGGCCACTTCCGTCTTCTGACTTCCTCTTCTACCCTGTAGAATGCGCGACATTCGGCCGATGGAACGGGACAGCGAGCGGATCGAGATCACCATCAGCAGCCGCTTTGAAAATATCGAGCTGGTTCAGGTGATTGCGGAACATCTCTGCGAGAACGCAGGGGTCGACGAAGATGGATCGCACTGGATCGGCATGGCCGTCCGCGAGGCCGTCGCGAACGCCATCAAGCACGGGAACAAACTCGATGTCCGCAAGAAAGTGCATGCGACCCTCGAGCTTCGGGGGAACGATCTGGAAATCACGGTTTCTGACGAGGGAGAAGGGTTCGACCCCGAAAAGGTCGGCGACCCGCTCAACCCGCAGAACCTGATGAAGACCAGCGGACGGGGCATCTTTTACATGAAAACGTTCATGGACGAGATCCGCTACTCGTTTCAACCGGGCCGGGGGACCTCTCTGATCATGGTCAAGAATCTGGCGAAAGGCACCGGGATCGCCAGCAGCAAAGCATGAAGACACGCGAAGGAGATGAAAACGATGAAAGCCACTGCTCGCACCGTCGATGGGGTCGAGGTCATCAGACTCGAGGGAAAGATCACCATCGGAGCGGGTGATCAGCAACTGCGCGAGGTCATCACCAACGCGCTCAACGCCGGGAAGGACAAGATCCTGCTCGACATGAGCGGCGTGACGACGATCGATTCCTCGGGCATCGGTGAGCTCGTAGGCGCCTACACCACCGTGACGAACCGCGGCGGGAAGCTCAAGCTGCTCCACCTGCCGTCGAAGCTCAACGAACTGCTGCACGTGACGCAGCTGATCACCGTCTTCGAGGTCTACGAGAACGAAGCCGAGGCAATCGCCAGCTTCTGATCCGCCGGGGCAAGGTGGTGCCGGGGCGGCGTCAACCGCCGCCGCGGCGCCGTCGCGCGGGGAGGGCCGGCGCCATCGCCTCTTCCGGCAGCACACCCACCCAGCGCATCGGAAGCGAGTTCGTGTAGACGGTCTCGTTTTTCTCGATCCAGGCCGGGAAGAGCCGGCTGGCCAGATCGGCGTCGGCCACCGCGCGCTCCGGAATCGCGATCAGCTTTTCGAACGGCGTGGTGTCGCCAAGGAAGTGAACTTTCAGGCGGAGGGCGTTCGGATAGCGCGCAAAGGGAGAGGGGGTCGTGACGGGGACCTTCAGGCTGAGATACGCCGATGCGCTGAAGCTCTTTTTCTCCCCGGGTGCGATCGGAATCAGCCGCGGCAGGAGGCGCTCGCCCGGGACCTCCGAACCGATCCCGATGGTGACGATCTGCGTCTCGGGATCGTAGCTGACCTCCGGGACCATGTCGGCGATTGCAATCGGCGTCGGCCGCTGGTTGGTGATGTCGTACTTGACGAGCAGCCGCTGCGAGGGCGCGAGCGTCTCGCCGTGCACCTCGGCATCGATGCGGACGGCATTCTCGGTCCCGACCACGCGCCGCGGCTCGTCGAGATCGACCGTCTTCGTCGATGCGCAACCGACCGCCGCTGCTGCAAGGAGGGCGGGTAGCAGGAACCGGCTGGGAAACCTCACGGGATCCTCCTGTGTGTGTGTCAGGAGAACGCCTCACGCCCTCGCCAAAATCCGGCCGCCCCGAAAATCTCTACCACGATGACGGCATCCGGTCCTCCGCCGAGGCGACTCCCGACCCCCCGCGCGCGACCCACCGCACCGGCAGGGCATTGAGGAAGATGCTCTCGTTGGCAGCGAGCCACATCTCGAAGTGCGCGTCGCTCAGGCGCGGCGGCGCGACCGCGGTGGACGCACCGATGAGCTGCGCGAACGGCGCTGCATCGCGCAGGACATTGACCCGGATCTGCACGAAGCGCGGCGTCCGCGCGAACGGGGAGCGAACGTCCGACACCGGCACGCTGACGGTCCCGCCCGCAGCAAACGTCTTCGATTCACCCGGCGGGATGACGATGAGCTGAGGCATGGCGCCGCCGGACGGAATCTCCGCACCGATCGACAGATGGATCGTCTGCGTGTCGATGTCGTAGGAAAGCGCCGTCACCTTCGCCGCAACGGCAACCGCTCTTGCGCTCTGATTGTCGATCCGGCAGTGGACGCTGATCCGAGCGCCGGGGGAGAGCGTCTCCTGCAGAAGCTGGGCGTCGACCCGGATGTCGCTTTCGCGGCCGACGGCGCGCCGCGGGTCGTCCATGTCGATTCGCGCCCCCTCGGCTGCTGCGGCGAGGAACGCCGCCGCGACGACTGCGGCGAACGGAACGGATGAGGATCTCATGGCACCTCCCGGAGGAGGTGATCAGTCGATCTTCAACACCGCCAGAAATGCCTCCTGCGGAATCTCCACCTTCCCGACCCGCTTCATCCGCTTCTTCCCCTCCTTCTGCTTCTCGAGGAGTTTGCGTTTGCGCGTGATGTCGCCGCCGTAACACTTGGCGAGGACGTTCTTGCGCAGCGGTTTGACGGTTTCGCGGGCGATGACTCGGTTACCGATGGCTGCCTGCAGCGCGACTTCGAACATCTGGCGCGGGATGAACTCCTTCATCTTCTCGACGAGCATCTTTCCGCGCGCGTAGGCCTTGTCCCTGTGCACGATGAGACTGAGGGCGTCGACCGGTTCGCCGTTGACCAGAACATCCATCTTCACCAGGTCGCTCTCGCGATATCCGATGAACTGGTAATCGAGTGAGGCGTATCCGCGTGAGATCGATTTCAGCTTGTCGAAGAAATCGAGGATCACCTCATTCAACGGCATCTCGTAAACGATCATCACTCTGTTGGCGCTCACGTATTCCAGCTTCTTCTGCTGGCCGCGCCTGTCGATGGCCAGAGCGAGAATCGGGCCAACGTATTCGTCGGTCGAAAGGATGGTGACCTCGAGGTACGGTTCCTCGATCGAACGGATCTTCGCCGGGTCGGGGAGCTTCTGCGGATTCTCGACTTCCAGCAGCTCGCCGTCGGTCGTGGTCACGCGGTAGCGCACGCCCGGAGCGGTGGTGAGAAGCTCGAGATTGAACTCGCGCTCGAGCCGCTCCTGGATGATCTCCATGTGCAGCAGCCCGAGAAAGCCGCACCGGAAGCCGAAGCCGAGCGCGACCGACGTCTCCGGCTCGTAGGTGAACGACGCGTCGTTGAGCTTGAGCTTGGCCATGGCGTCGCGGAGGTTCTCGTAGTCGTCGGTGTTGATCGGGAAGATGCCGGCGAAGACCATCGGCTTCACTTCCTGGAAGCCGGGGAGAGGATTCGGGTTCGCCTTCGCATCGGTGACGGTGTCGCCGATCTTGGCCTGGACGATGTCCTTGATGTTGGCGGAGAAAAATCCGACCTCGCCGACGCCCAGCGACTCGACCGCCTTCGGCTTCGGAGTGAAAATCCCCATCTCGGTGATTTCGTACTCGCGCCCGGTGGACAGGAACTTGATCTTCTGCCCGCGGCGGATCTCGCCATCGACGACGCGCACGAGGCACATGACGCCGCGGTACGAGTCGTACCAGGAATCGAAGAGCAGCGCCCGCAGCGGCGCGCCGGCCTCCCCTTTCGGTGCGGGGATGTGGGTGACGATCTTCTCGAGGATCTCGTCGATGCCGATGCCCGCCTTCGCCGAGGCGAGCACCGCATCGTGCGCGTCGAGCCCGATCACGTTCTCGATCTGCTCGCGCACCCTCTCCGGGTCGGCCGACGGGAGATCGACCTTGTTGATCACCGGAAGGACGGCGAGGTCGTTGTCGATGGCGAGGTAGCTGTTGGCGAGCGTCTGCGCCTCGACGCCCTGGGTGGCATCGACCACCAGAATCGCCCCCTCACAGGCGGCCAGGCTGCGCGAAACCTCGTAGCTGAAGTCGACGTGTCCCGGTGTGTCGATCAGGTTGAAGATGTATTCGTTCCCGTCCTTCGCCCGGTGGCGCAGGGTGACCGCCCGCGCCTTGATGGTGATTCCCCGCTCGCGCTCCAGATCCATGTCGTCGAGCATCTGGTCGTGGATCTCGCGCTGTTCGACCGCCCCCGTGGCCTGCAGAAGGCGATCCGACAGGGTCGTCTTCCCATGGTCGATGTGGGCGATGATCGAGAAGTTGCGGATGTGTCCGGGATCGGGCATTGCGAGGCGGGCGGTTTAACACGAAACGAGGGCGATGTCATCCCGGGCCGGAACGGCACGAGGCAGGGGGCGCGGGAGAAAGACGTTTCGCCGCCCTCACAGCAGCCGCTCGACGATGACCACGTCGCGCCAGACGCCGTCCAACTGCGCGTGGCGCCGGTAGGTCCCCACCTCGCGGAACCCGGCGGCACGGAGCAGCGCCCGGCTTGCCGAGTTCTCCGGAAAGACGCGGGAGACGAGCTTCCAGAATCCCGACGCGCGCGCGGCGTCGATCAGCGCATCCATCGCCAGTCTTCCCGCTCCGCGGCCGCGCGCCGTGCGCGCCACATAGACCGAGAAGTCGGCGATGCCGGCATAGCACTCGCGCGGCCGGTAGGCCGACGTCGAGGCGAAGGCGACGACGACGCCTCCTTCCTCGACGACCACCACGGGGTGCCGGCCGTCGAACCAGGTGAGGATGTCGCCGGGGGTACGAGGCCGCGTCTCGAAGGTCGCGACGCGGTCCTCGATTCCCTCGTTGTAGATCTGCGCGATGGCCGGCGCGTCACCCGGAGCCGCCGTGCGCGCGTTCATCACTTCGTCAACTCATTGACCACATTGGCCGCCCCGTAGACCTTCCGCAGCGCCTCGAGAATGCCCTGCGAATGCACCGAGACGGCGCGCCCGAGGCGGTCGTCGAAGTGGTAATCCCACGGCAGCCCGTAAAGGTTGCTGTCGAAGACGATGCCGACGAACTCGCCGTCGCGATTGACCACCGGACTTCCGGAGTTTCCGCCGATGATGTCGTTGGTCGAGACGAAATTGAAGGGCGTCCGGAGGTCGAGTCTCGCCTTCGCGTCGAGCCACGATTTCGGCAGATCGAACGGCGGCTCGTTGTCGTGGTCGGCCGCCCGATCGTAGAGTCCCGCAAAGTCGGTCTGCGGCGGGACCGCGGTCCCGTTCTCCTCGTAACCTTTGACCGTACCGATGGAGAGACGGAGCGTGAAGGTGGCATCGGGGTAGTTCTCTCCCGACTGCGTGCGGAACCGCGCGTTGGCGATCTTCCCGTACGCCTGGCGCAGCCGCTCGCCGACTTCGTCGGAGTGCCTGCGGAGTTCACGCAGCCGCGGCTCGAGGACCTTCGCCAGCGCGATCATCGGATCGGTCGACGCGTCGACGGCCGCTTTTCCCCCCTCGCCGAGCTGCCTCCGGAAGGCGACGTCCTTCAACTTCGTTCCCCGCACCGCTTCGCCGGCGGCCTCGCGCGGCGACTTCCCGCCGGTCACGCGCCGCACCAGATCGTGCTCGGCGCCGAGCTTTTCCATCATGTACGAGAGGTCGTCGGCGAGCATCAGCGTCTCGAGATCGTCGTACACCGGCGCCTCGGAGTAGAGCTGCTGCCGCAGCGACTCGAGCGCCGCCTCGCTGAACTCCGGCAGCCGCTCCGCGTTCGGCTTCTGCAGTTCCTCCCCCATCCGGACGATCGTCAGCGCCGTGTTGAAGAGGCGGCCCGAGAGGCTGAGGGCCATTCGCTCGCGCAGCGTCGAAGCCGACTCGTTGATCGCCGCATCGACCGTCTCCCAGGCGTCCCCGTAGCGGGCGCGCATCGCCTCGTCGGCCATCACCGCGTCGCGCAGCCGCTTCTCGTCGGCGCGCTTGATCGCCATCACGGCCGGGTCCTGCAGCCCCGCCAGCCGCCCGACGAACGCCTTCCGCGAATTCTTGTAGCTGAACAGATCGTCGTGCGCCCTCCGCTCGTTCTCCCTGCTCCGTTCGCTGTACGTCTGCAGCAGCACCTCCTTGCGGCGGAAGCGCTCGAGATTGGCCGGGTAGAGCATGTCGCGGAAGTACTCGAGATGCGTGACGGTGTTCAGCCGGTTCGTCCGTCCGGGATGTCCGGTGACGAAGACCAGATCTCCTTCCTTCGCTCCTGCGGCACTCCACTTCAGGAAGTGCTCGATCCTGGCCGGCTTGCCGTTCTCGTACGCCCGAAAGAACGTGACGTCGAGGTCATAGCGCGGATACTCGAAGTTGTCGGGATCGCCTCCGAAAAAGGCGATCGACACCTCGGGGGCGAAGACCAGCCGCACGTCCGTGTACTTCTTGTAGCGGTAGAGGTGATATTCGGCGCCCTGGTAGAGCGTCACGACGTCGCTGCGCAGCCCCGTCCTGTCCAGCGACTCCTTCTCGATCGTGTTGATGACCGCGCGGCGGGCGCGCTGCGCCTCTCCGGCGTTCATCCCGGGCTGCACCGCCCCCTGCACCCTCGCTGTCACGTCCTCGATGCTCATGAGAACGTTCAGCTCCAGGTCGACGCACTTCACCTCGTCGGAGCGGCTCTTCGCGTGAAACCCGCTCTTCACGTAGTCATGCTCCGGCGTGGAGATCTTCTGGAGGCAGTCGAGACCGACGTGATGGTTCGTGATGATCAGGCCATCGCCGGAGACGAACGACCCCGACCCGCCGCTGTTGAAGCGGACCGACGCCTTCTGGAGATGCTCCAGCCACTGCCGGGAGGGCTCGAAGCCGTACCGTTCCTTCAGAAGCTGCCGCGGCGGACGATTGAACAGCCACATCCCCTCGTCGGCAACGGCGGGAAGGGCGATGAACGCGAGCGCGATCAGCGCGATCCATTTGCGCATGTGAATCCTCCGATTCCTTCGCGGCGGATTATATGAAGGGGGAAAGGAGACTTTCCTATTCGCTCTTCAGATACTTCTCCATCAGCTTCGCGTTCTCGTCCATCGCGCGGATCTCCACCCAGTAGGCCCGGGCGAAGAGAGCGATGGTCCCGAATGCGAGGACGTCGTGGAGAAGCCGGGGGGTCCGTCCGCTTCCGACGCCGCCTCCCGTGATGAAGGTGATCATGATCGCCGCCATGGCGTACGTCGCGGCGGGGAAGACCTGCGCCTTGAAGCGCCGCGTCTGCGCGACCGCCTCCGCCTGATCGCCTCCTTCGTTCGCCTTCTCCTTGATCTCCTTCCCCGTGCCGATGAAGAAGAACATCGTCATCGACTGGGAAAACAGTCCGACGACGGTGGTGGCGAGTGCGAAGAGAATGTGCTGCGCGGCGCGGTCGGGAGCGGCCTGGAACCCGGTGACGACGGTCGCGATCAGTCCGGCGATGGTCAGGAGGGTGGTGACGAGGAGAAACTGGGCCACCGGGTCATTGTAGAGACTCGATTTTGGATTTTGGGTTCTTTTCAAAAATACAATGCGCGGCGTGGAGAAGACGTCCTATCGCGATTCGGGTGTCGACATCGATGCCCAGGAGGAGGCGCTGCGCGAAGTGCGTCACATCGCGCGCACCACGTTCACGCCGGAGGTCGTGTCGGAGATCGGCTCGTTCGGCGGTCTCTTTCGCGCCTCGTTTCCCGACCTCACCAGCCCGATTCTCGTCTCGTCGACCGACGGCGTCGGCACGAAGCTGCGCGTCGCCCGGGCGATGAAGGTCCACGACACGGTCGGTTACGACCTGGTCTGTCATTGCGTCAACGACATCCTCGTGCAGGGCGCGCGGCCGCTCTTTTTCCTCGACTACTTCGCCACGGGCAAACTCCGCCCGGCGGTGATGACGGACGTGATCCGCGGGATGGCCCGCGCGTGCCGGGAGAACGGCTGCGCACTCATCGGGGGCGAAACCGCCGAGATGCCCGGCTTTTATGGCGACGACGACTACGACATCGCCGGCTTCATCGTCGGCGTGGTCGACGAATCGAAACTGCTCGACGGGAAGGCCGTTCGCGAGGGCGATGTCCTCATCGGGCTCCCGTCGGCCGGGCTCCACACGAACGGATATTCGCTCGCGCGGAAGATCCTCATCGACAAACTCGGATACGACTATCAGACGGTGCTGCCGGAGATCGGCAAGATCGGCGAGGCCCTGCTCCAGCCGCACATCTCCTACCTCCGGCCGCTGCTTCCTCTCATCGACCAGCGGGCGATTCACGCGCTCGCGCACATCACCGGAGGCGGACTCACCGACAACGTGCCGCGCGTCCTCCCCCCCGGCCTCGATGCGAGGATCAAACTCGGCTCGTGGCCGGTGCTGCCGCTCTTCCGCCTGCTGTACGAGAAGGGACAGGTCGACCGCGACGAGATGCTGCGCGTGTTCAACATGGGAATCGGGATGGTGGTGATCGTCGAGGCGGGGCAGGTCGACGCCGTGTCGAAGCATTTCACCCGGATCGGCCAGAGGTTCTACTTCGTGGGCAACGTGGTGAAGGGGAGCGGCAAGGTCGTCTACGACGAGCCGCCGTCCGGTTTCGCGAGCTGGATCGGGTAGCGGTGCGTCTGGCGATCCTTCTGTCGGGCCGCGGATCGAATTTCGCCGCCATTCACGACGCGATCGTGCACGGCGCGCTCGACGCGGAGATCGTCGCCGTGATCTCGAACCGCCCTGAGGCGGCAGGGCTCGAGCGCGCCCGCGCCGGCGGACTGCCGTCGTTCGCCGTCGACCACAAGATGTACTCCACGCGCGAGGAACACGAGGCCGCCATCCTCCGGATTCTCGAAGACGCCAGACCCGATTACATCGCGCTGGCCGGCTACATGCGGCTGCTGTCGCCGGCGTTCGTCGCCCGCTTTCCGAACCGCATCGTCAACATCCACCCGTCGCTTCTTCCTTCCTTTCCGGGAGTCAACGCGCAGCAGCAGGCCATCGACTGGGGCGTGAAGATCTCGGGATGTACGGTCCACTTCGTCGACGAGCATCTCGACGCCGGCCCGATCCTCGTGCAGCGTCCCGTCGAAGTCCGCGATGACGACACCGCGGAGACACTCGCCGCCCGGATCCTCGCCGAGGAACATGTCGCCTACGTCGACGCTCTGAGGAAACTCGCACGCGGCGGGTTCACGATCCAGGGGCGGCGGGTGATCTTCTTTGAATCGGGCGAGTAGGCGAGCGGGCGAGCAGGCGGAGAAACCGCCTAACAGTCGCCCCCTCGCCTTCTCGCCCCCCATCAGAACGGCCAGAACTTCCGCCACCACGACTGCTGGCTGACGGCGCTGGAGGCGACCGCCGGGATCCTCGCGACGATCTCGTGTCCCTGCTGCACGACGACCGTGCCGACGGCCTGACCCTGCCGGACCGGAGCGTTGACCGCGCCGCCCGAAAACGAGACCTTCACGTTCTTCTCGCTTCCCCGCTCGACCATCGCCTTCACGTCGGTACCGGCGAGGGCCTGCACCGTCTTCGCCCGACCGTTGGCGACGGTGACCTGTCCGACCGGCGTTCCCTTCTTCACCACCGTGACGACGCGATGCTCGAGGAACACCCTGTTCATGAGCCGCGAGGCGATGCCGAAGGAACTCTGCGGGCCGCGCGAAGTCGCCGCCCCCATCACCACGGCGACGAGATGGATGTCTCCCCGCTTCGCCGACGCGGTGATGCAGTAGCCGGCGGGAGCGGAGTAGCCGGTCTTGATGCCGGTCGCGTCGGCGTAGTACTCCGGGCGCGACGGATTGACCAGACGATTCGGGTTGTAGATCCGCTCGAGCGTCCCGTTCCTGAAGGGCATTTCCGCAATCACGGCGAGTTGCCGCATGAAGGGGTGCTTCATCAACTCGATGCCGAGGACCGCCAGGTCGTGGGCGCTCATCACATTCTGCGGCCCGCCAGGCGTGTCGGGCGGCAGGCCGTGCGGATCGACGAAGCGGCTGTTCTTCAGTCCGAGCTGCTGCGCGCGGTCGTTCATCAGATCGGCGAAGGCCTCGGATGACCCTGCGACGCGCTCCGCGAGGGCCTGCGCGGCGTCATTCGCCGAGTGGACCATCGTGGCGATCACCAGATTCTTGACCGGCCACACGCTTCCCGCACGCAGATAGACCTGCGAGCCGCCCATGTTCGCCGCGCGCGGCGAGACCGTCACCGCCGTGTCCCACTGCAGGCGGCCGTCGCGGATCTCCTCCATGACGATCAGGAGCGTCATCATCTTCGCCATGGATGCGGTCGGAAACGGCGTGTGAATGTTGTCCTCGAAGAGGATGCGGCGGCTGTTCATGTCCATCACCAGCGCCGCGGTGTAACCTTTCCCCGCCTGCGTGCGCGCCTGGCTCGCACCTCCCTCCTCTTCGACGTTCTGCGCAAATGCTCCCGCCGCGATCGCCAGAGCGAATAGAAAAGCAGCCGTACAGCGTCGTGTCATGTGCGTCCCGTTTTGCACGCTGCATACCACGGATGGGCGCGGTGCGCGAGAGGCGCGAGGGGGCGTCACGCCGGCTGTTTCGATCGACGTTTGCCGCGTGACGTGCGGGGGATCGAGCCGATGACGGTCCAGTCACTCCGGTGTACGACGACCGGCTCGCTCCCTTTGGGCCAGAGATCGACGGGAAGGTAGTAGTAACCGTCGCCCAGAACGCGCGACTTGATGGCCAGGTCGCGCATGCTCTTGCACAGCCCCTTCCTGCCGCGGATCGCACTCCGTTCGACGATCACGCCCGTCGACTCACCCACTCCATTGAAGATGCTGATTTCTGCACAAAGCGAATTCACGAGTGTCATCGGTCGAGACTCCCGCCGTCGTGCCGGTCACGACACGCCGGCCGGAAGGTCGAGTTAGCAAGAACTGTGCGCGGGAGAGGACGGAGGGGAAGGCGAGGGGGCGAGAAGGCGAGCCGAGGCGAGCAGCACCCGCCCGCTCATTTCGCCTCGTCGCCACCTGGTGTAGAGGTTCATCCATATCCTGCCCTTTTGTCGCGGGAGATGTGGGGGCGGCGAATCGTTCACGACGCGTGACGCAGGCATCGCGCATATCCAACGGCCCTGCGAGTTGAAGGACCACACACCGGCCCTCGCCTCCTCGCCTCCTCGCCTCCACGTACAATCGCCTCTCATGCGCCTCCGTTCTCTCCTCCGCGACGCCGGCGATCTGCTCTGGCGCGCCCGCAGGCGCCTCCTCCTCGGCGTACCGCTGATGCTCGTCAATCGTCTCTCCGGAGTCGTCATCCCGGGGACGACGAAATTCCTCATCGACGACGTCATCACGCGCGGCCGGCACGAACTCCTCTGGCCGATCGTCGCGGTCGGCGCCGTCGCCGGAACGATCGCCGCGGCGACCGAGTTCGCCCTCGCCCAGATCCTCGGCATCGCCGCGCAGCGGTCGATCACCGATCTGCGCAGGCGCATCCAGCGCCACGTACAGCGCCTCCCCGTGCACTACTTCGACGCTACGCGGAGCGGCGAACTCGTCTCGCGTGTGATGACCGACGCGGAGGGAATCCGCAATCTCGTCGGGACGGGATTCGTGCAGCTCACCGGCGGCGTGGTGACCGCCGCGATCGCGCTCGGCATCCTTTTCTATCTGAGCGTGAAACTCGCACTGATCATCGCCCTCGTGCTGGTCGTCGTGATCGGCGCGCTCTACTGGGGCTTCAGGACGGTGCGGCCGCTCTTCAAAGAGCGGGGAGAGATCAACGCGCAGATCACCGGCAGGCTCACCGAGGGGATCTCGGGCATCCGTGTGGTCAAGGCGTTTCGCGCGGAGAAACGGGAGGAGCTGATCTTCACCCGCGGCGTGCATCGTCTGTTCCGCAAAGTGGTGGCGACGATGCGGACCGTCTCCGGGCTCGGCGCCGCGTCGACCCTGATCGTCAGCATGGTGGGCCTGACGATCCTCGCCGCGGGCGGACGCGAGGTGATCGCCGGCCGGATGACGCTCGGTGACCTGATCACGTTCGCGCTCTATCTCGCCCTCGTCGTCGGACCGGTCACCCAGATCGTCGCCATCGGCACCCAGATTTCCGAGGCGTTTGCCGGACTGGAAAGGATCCGCGAGGTCCTGGGGGAGGAGCCGGAAGACGCCAGCGATCGCCTCAAGCCGCGCACCGACTCGATCGGGGGGGATGTGGTATTCGAGAACGTGTCGTTCGCCTACACGAAAGGGCTTCCGGTCCTTCGGGACGTGAGCTTCACCGCCCGGGCGGGAACGACGACGGCACTGGTGGGGCCGTCGGGTTCGGGAAAGAGCACGCTCATCTCGCTCGTCGCCGCGTTCCACCGGCCGGCGAGCGGGAGGATCACCGTCGACGGGCGCGACCTGCGCGATTTCCGGCTGGCCGACTACCGCCGCCACATCGCCATCGTGCCGCAGGACTCGTTCCTCTTCGCCGAGTCGGTCCGGGCGAACATCCTGCTGGGCAATCCGAAGGCCACGGCCGAGGAAGTCCTGCGCGCCGCGAGAATCGCGCACGTGGACGAGTTTGCCGAAGGGTTTCCCGAAGGCTACGAGACGATCGTCGGCGAGCGCGGGGTGCGGCTGTCGGGAGGGCAGAAGCAGCGTGTCGCCATCGCCCGTGCCATCGTCGCCGATCCGCGCATCCTGATCCTCGACGAGGCGACATCGTCGCTCGACAGCGAAAGCGAGGCGCTGATTCAGGACGGCCTCAATGCCCTGATGAAGGGGCGGACCACGTTCGTCATCGCCCACCGCCTCTCGACCATCCGCCGGGCCGATCAGATCCTCCTGCTCGAAGAGGGGCGCGTCACCGAGCGCGGCACGCACGACGAGTTGATGGCACGCGGCGGCCGCTACCGCGCGCTCTACGAGAAGCAGTACGGCATCGCCATGAACCGCTTCGTCAATCCGGGCGAGGAACTCGAGGACGTGGCGACGACCTGAACGCTTAGTGTAGTGATTACTAAAAAACTGCGGGAACCAGTGCGCCAGCGGGAGGGGCGGGGCGTCACGAGCGCAGCTCGACGTTCCAGTAGGCCTCGTCGAGGAAGTTCTTCCAGACGTCGGGGAACGTCCTTCCCTGGAGGCGATGGAGCGGATGCCACCGCGGCCGCGCCGGCTGCCGGATGAGCTGCATTCCGCACTCGCTCAGCAGCTTGTTCCCCTTCTTCACGTTGCACGGCAGGCAGGCGCAGACGACGTTCTCCCACGTCGACTTTCCGCCCCGCGAGATCGGGACGACATGATCGAGCGACAGCTCGGACGAGGCGAACTTCCGCCCGCAGTACTGGCAGCGGTTGTGGTCGCGCAGATAGATGTTGCCGCGCGAGAACTTCACCTCCTGCCGCGGCAGGCGGTCGAAGGCGAGGAGCTGCACGACGGCGGGAATCAGAATGTTCCGGCTGGGCGTGACGACGTAGTGGTCGTCGGGCTGGACCGGAATGTCGGCCCAGTCCTCGAAATCGTACGTGCGATAGTCGGAGTCGACGGCGCGAACGTGCCCTTTGTAGAGGAGAGTGAAGGCGCGGCGGACGGACGTGATCTGAACGGCCTGGAAGACCCGGTTCAGAACGAGAACGTGTCCGTCGATCATGGTGTACTCATTCCCGCAACACGCCGCGCGCCGATCGTGTTTCCATGAGCGTCCCGGTTCCGTCTCGCCACCGACCATGATACAGCGTCGGGAAACGAGGGGAACCTTGCAAAAGCGCCTCATTTGATTCATAGTTACGAGCTAAGACGAATCCGAACCAGCTCTTTGGAGCGGCGCTCGACCAGCGTCATCAGGTGGAGTGCCCGGCAAGACGTGAGACGCTTCGCGCGACGGATCCCGACGGGGGTCGCGAGCCGGCGGGCGTTCATCGGGTGTGTTTTTGGGAGGCTTGTATGCGCGTATTTTCACGGTTCGCTCTGGTCGTCCTCGTCCTGGTCGTCGCAGTCCCCTCTCTGATAGCGGACCATCTGGTCGCGGACTGCCCGCTGACGCTGGTGGCGACGAATCCGCCTTCGAGCGACTTCAATCTCTCGCCTCACGGCGTCTTCCGATTCGGTTCGCAGGTGTTCGCGCTGCGTGGCCAGACGCTCACCACCTACGCGGTGACGGACCTCGGCGACATGCAGGTCGCCCGGGAGGACTTCATCGGCTCCCTCGGGGCGCGTGAAACCAACGCGGGCGTCGCCTTCAACAACGGTTTCCTCTTCGTCAGCAGCGAGGCCGGACTGGAGATCTTCGACCTCCGCAACGTCCGCGCCGGCGGGCTCGCGCCGGTCCTGGTTTCCCGCACGCCGGGAGCGCACTACCGGCGGCTGGCCGTGAGCGGCAACACGCTCGCGGGACTCTTTCCCGGGACCGACCTCCCCTGCTGGCCCAACAACACGACGTTCTGCTACAACACGATCGACCTCTGGAACATCTCGAACATGACGGCGCCCACGCGCGTGGCGCAGATCAGCTCCATCGGCTCGACCGTGAATGCGCGCGCCTTCAACGACATCGCCTTCATGTCGGGCCAGCTCATCGCCACCTCCTACAACGGCACGTACGCCTACAACATCAGCACCCCGGCCTCTCCGTTCCTGACGTTCGCGGCGAACAAGTCGGGAACGTTCCTCGTCGCCGGGGGTGCAGGGACGATCGGCGTGGGCGACGACAACTCGATCGTCATTCACAGCTTCTCGACCGCCACCGGTTTCACCCCGGCGTTCACCTACACCGTTCCTCCCTCGCTGACCATCGACCGCGCGAACCCGATCATGTTCCACCCGCAGGCGTGGATCGACGAGACGGCCGGACGGCTGATCACCATGATCGACGAGCGCGATCCGCTCACGCGGCAACCGGCCCGCACGATCGCCTTTGCCGTCTACGACTGGGGGGTGTTCCAGTACGAGGGCTTTGACCCGCGGCTCTACGAAGCCGTGACGACGATGATCAACCCCGACGAGGTGAAGTACAACCCGATTGCGGTCGGCGCCTTCGTCTACACCATCGGCGAGCTGAGCGGCCTCCAGACGTGGGGCGCCTGCGGACAGATGACGGGCCGCATCGAGTGGGACGGCACTCAGGCCCTCCCCTGCGGAGGCGCCGAGATCCACGGATGGGTCACCGGCACGCAGAAGATCGCCAACGTCGAACTGATGCTCGACGGCGGATCGCTCGGAGCGGCGACACTGGGCGGACCGCCGCGCCACGACGTCTCCTCCCGCACGCCGGTCAGCATGTGGCGGATCAACGTGAACCTCGACCAGACGACGCGCGGCGAGCACCTCTTCCGCCTCATCGCCACCGACTCGGTCGGCAACCGCCGCCAGGTGGCGACGCAGAAGGTGTTCTTCCCCGGCCCGCCGAACAACTGTGCCTCGCGCCGGCGACAGGCTGCCGCGCGCTGAGTTCCGAGTGCCATCGATTCGAAGAGAGCGGACGCTGCGTCCGCTCTCTTCGTTTCCGGGCAGTATCATTGCGTCATGCCCGCTGCGGTGCGGCGCGGAGCGACGTGCGAAGACCTTTCGAGGTCCGCAGGCAAGACTACTGCAGCGCGGCGGCGATTTCGTCGGTGATGCGCAGCGCGGCGTCGCGGCGGCTCTCCGCTCCGGTGATCGGGCGTCCGACGACGATCATGTCCGCTCCGGCGGCGATCGCGTCCGCGGGGGTCATCGTCCTCCGCTGATCGCCCGCCGCCGAACCTGCGGGACGGATGCCCGGGGTCACGATCCGCAGCGAGCCACCGAACGTCTCACGAATCGCGGCGATCTCCAGCGGTGATGCGACGACGCCGTCGATTCCCGCCTCGCGCGACAGCGCCGCGAGACGCAATGCCAGCTCCATCGCCGTTCCGCGGAAGCCTGCGCGCGTCAGTTCGTCGTCGTCGAGGCTCGTCAGCACGGTCACGCCGAGGAGCTCGAGCCCTGCCACGCGCGCTGCTGCGGCGGCGCGCAGCATCGCGGCGCCACCCGTGGCGTGGACGGTGAGGAGAGAAACGCCGAGGCGGCCCGCTTCCGCGACGGCGCGCATCGCCGTGTTCGGGATGTCGTGGATCTTCAGGTCGAGGAAGACGCGTTCTCCGCGCGAGACGACGTCGCGCACGATGGCCGGTCCGTTCGCGATGAAGGCCTGCAGGCCGATCTTGAACATCCCCACCGCCCCGCGGAGCTCGTCGACGAGCCGCAGGACGTCGTCGCGCGAGGAAACGTCGAGAGCGACGATGAGGCGGTCGCGTGCTTGCATCTGTGTCATCCTGACACAGTCGCATGACGAAATTCGACGTCGCCCGGATCCTCAGCGACATCGCTTCCTACATCGAACTGGGAGGGACGAATCCCTTCCGCGCCCGGGCGTTCGAGCGCGCCGCGCGCGAGATCGAGAAGCTCGACGACGACATCGAGGCGCTCGTCGATTCCGGCGCGATCTACGACGTCCCCGGCATCGGCAAGTCGATCGGCGCGATCATCGAGGAGATCGTCCGCACCGGCGGATCGCGCTACCTCGAGGAACTTCGCAGCCACTATCCGCCCGGCGTGTTCGATCTGCTTCGCGTTCCCGGCCTCGGCCTGCGGAAGATCGGCCAGATCCACTCCGAACTCGGCATTGCGTCACTCGAGGAGCTGGAGGCCGCGGCGCGTGCGGGCCGCCTCGCGCCGCTGAAGGGCTTTGGCCCGAAGACGCAGCAGAAGATCCTCGATGGAATCGCCCTCGCGCGGAATCGCTCGCATCAGATCCTCCTCCCGGCCGGCATCGACACCGGGGAATTGCTGCGCGAGCAGCTCGCCTCGATCGCCGTCGTCGAGGACGTCGAGATCTCCGGCAGTGTCCGCCGGAAGCTGGAAGTCGTGCGCAACGTCGACATCGCCATCGCGGCGAAGGACCCGGAGAAGGCATTCGCCGCGATCGAGAAGCGGAAGCTGGCCAGCGGTTTCACGCGCGTCGACGAGGCGATGGCGCGCGGCATCGTCCACGGAGAGATCGAGGTTCGCTTTCACGTCTCCGCACCGGAGCGTTTCGGCCTGCTGCTTCTCACGACGACAGGCACCACCGCATTCGTCGACGCGTTCCTCAGCAAGCTCGAACGCCCTCTCGAGGCGCGAACCGAGCGCGAGCTGTTCGAGAAGGGAGGGATCCCCTTCGTCGAACCCGAACTGCGCGAGTCGGCCGAAGCGCTGAAGACGAAGAAACGCCCGCGGCTGATCGAACCCGGCGATCTGCGCGGCACCTTTCACGTTCACACGACTTACTCCGACGGCCGCAACACGCTCCTCGAGATGCTCACCGCCGCGCGGGAGAGCGGGCTCGAATACGTCGGCATCTCCGATCACTCGAAGAGCGCCTTCTACGCGAGCGGCCTGACGGAAGAGCAGCTCGCGCGCCAGCAGCGGGAGATCGACCGCCACCGCGCGGCCGTCGCGCCGCTGCGCGTGTTCCGCGGGTCGGAGGCGGACATCCTTGCCGACGGCTCGATCGACTACGGCCCGGCGACGCTCGCGACCCTCGACTTCGTCGTCGCCTCGATCCACTCGCGATTCGGCATGAGCCGCGACGAGATGACCGCGCGGATCCTCCGCGCGCTCGACGACCCGCACGTGACCTTTTTGGGCCATCCGACGGGAAGGCTGCTGCTGTCGCGCGAAGGCTACTCGATCGACTTCGACCGGATCTTCGACCGCGCCGCGGAGCGCGGCGTCATCATCGAGATCAACGGCAACCCGCGCCGCGCGGAACTCGACTGGCGCCATCTCCGGCGGGCCGTCGACCGCGGCGTGATGCTCAGCATCCACCCCGACGCACACTCGATCGCCGAATTCCGGCATGTGGTGAGCGGGACCTGGGTCGCGCGCAAGGGAGGGCTGACCGCCAAGGAAGTCTTCAACGCCCGGCCCGCGGACGAAGTCGAGGAATACCTGCGCAAACGAAAAGGCGCCGCACGGGGGTGAGTTCGTGCGACGCCTTCGCGTGTGGGAGAAAACGGACGGCCTAACGGCGCGCCAAGACGACGATCATCAGCGAGCGATTGCCCTGCGGCTTCGAGGCGCCGACGATCAGGGTCTGACCTGGTTTCACGTTCAATGTGGCGTTGTAGAGCTGGACGAGCTGCTGGTCCCTGCCGCTTCCCTGCAGCTTCGAAACACGGAAGTTGTTCAGCTTGATCGTATGGCTCGCCGGGTCGTACTCGCCGAATTGAAACTCGGCGCGATAGCCGCTCGGCAGCTCGATCAGCCCCGGCTCCCCCTCCCGCCCCTGCACGTTCGCCTCGCCGAGATTCTCGAAGGCGTTGAACTTCAGCATCGAGAGCTTCGAGGCGACGTCGCGGAGCTCCTCGGGGACCGGCGGTGCGTTCGATGCGGCGCGCGAGGCGCCGACGAGGCGGAATGACAGCGTGACCGGACGGGGGGGCGCATCGAACTCGGCGAGCACCGCTGCAACCTGCTGCAGGTTGTCGGGGTGATCGGTGACGACGAGCGCGTTCGTCGCCGGCTGAATCGACATCGACCCTTCGCCACTGATCAGCGGCTTGATGATCGCCGCGGCCCGGTCGGCTTCCTTGTGCTTGAACTGGAACGTCCGCACGCTGAGCGGCCGTGCCTCTCCCGCGTCGGCGAGCGCGGCGCCGCACGACATCAGAACGATCAGTGACAACATCGAAAAACGCTTCATAGGTCCGCCGGAAGGCTCTCGTCGAAGATCATCACCACTTTCACGTCGTCTCCATCTTGGGGAACTTCGACGATCGTGGCTTCTGCAGCCTGATACGTTTCCACCGCCGGTTTCGTCGTGAGGCTCACCGGCAGGGCGAACGGCCGGACCGCACGGCTGACCACCGGAACCGGTGCCGCGCCCGGAACCGGACGCTCGCGCGAGAGGAACAGCGTGCTCCCGGCAATGGTCAGAACGAGTGCTGCAGCGACTGCGAAGCGCCTCCGCAGCCGGAGGTGCGGGCGCAGATCCATTTCGTTCTCCGTCGAGCGGACCTGGACCTGCCGCATCACGTCGTCGACGAACGCCTCGAGGCCGCCCGGCGGGACCATTTCCGGCCCGCCGAGAGCGCGGAACATCACCTCGGGATCGCGATGCGCGGCGTAGTCGAGGCAGTCGTCGCATGCGCGAAGATGCTCGAGGACACCCGGATCTTCGGTCGCCGGAGCGAACGCGGCGCGGAATTCCTGACAGGCGATCATCGGTCCCTCCACAGCCGCGCGTACTCCGGATAACGCTTCCGGAGCTGCTCCTGCATCAGCTTGCGCGCGTTGAACAGGTGATTCCGCACCGTCGACTCGCGGCACCCGAGGATCTTCGCGATGTCGCACGAGGGAATGTCTTCCATCTCGCGCATGACGAAGATCGCCTTCTGTTTCGGTGAGAGGACGTTGGAGACTTCCCTGAAGACCGCCTCGACCTCTTTCCTCTGGACGACGACGCCCTGTTCGGCCTCTTCGGAGGTCTTCACCAGGCGAAGGTTCGAGTTGACCGCGTTCTCGCGCGACTGCCGGCTGCGCATGAAATCGATCGCGACGTTGGTCACCATCCGGTACAGCCAGGTGTCGAACGCGTACTGCGGATCGTATTTCTCGAGGTTCTCCCACAGCTTGATGAAGACGAGCTGAGCAATGTCCTTCGCATCTTCGCTGTTCCCGATGATCCGGTAGCAGAGGGCGTAGACCTTGCCGGTCTTGCGGCGCACGAGCTGCTCGAACGCCTCGGCGTCCCCCTGCCGGATGGTCCGGACGAGTTCGCGATCGTCGGGTTCCACCGATTGGGTCGGGATCATCAGACGGAGTTCCGCGGCCATCGTGACACAGATACGAGAGCCGTCCCCACAACGTCTAGCCCGCCTCGGGGCTTCCCCGCAAGCCCGGCCCTGCAACCTGTTACAATTCCGCAAGATGCGCGTATTGGTGGTCGGACAGGGGGGCCGGGAGCATGCTCTGGTCTGGAAGCTCCGTCAAAGTCCCCTTGTCAAAGAGATTTATGCGGCTCCCGGGAACGCGGGCATGGCCCAGATCGCCGACTGCGTCCCGATCGGCGTGGCCGACATCATCGAGCTGGCCGACTTCGCCGAGAAGCTCAAGATCGACCTCACCATCGTCGGACCGGAGCTGTCTCTCAGCCTGGGCATCGTCGACGAGTTTCAGAAACGCGGCCTCCCCATCTACGGCCCGACCCGCCTGGCCGCCGAGCTGGAAGCCTCGAAGGTCTTTGCCAAGGAGTTCATGCGGAAGTACAACATCCCGACCGCCGAGGCGGTAACGTGCGCCTCGGTCGACGAGGCGAAGGCGGCGCTCAAGAAACTGGGGTACCCCGCCGTGATCAAGGTCGACGGGCTTGCCGGCGGCAAGGGCGTCATCGTCGCGCAATCGAAGAGCGAGGCGGACGAGTACCTCAACCTCGTCTTCGAGGAAAAGAAGTTCGGCAACGCGGCGAGCCGCATCCTCGTGGAGGAGTTCCTCGCCGGCGAGGAAGTCTCCTTCATGGTGGTCACCGACGGGAAGCGCTCCGCGCCTCTGGCACCCGCCAAGGACTACAAGAAGGCGTACGACGGCGAAACGGGACCGAACACCGGCGGACTGGGCGCCCATTCGCCGGCGGTCGTCCTCAACGGCGAGACGGCGGCGGAAATCATGAAATCCATCATTCTGCCGACGATCCAGGGAATGGCGGCCGAAGGCCGCCCTTATACCGGAACGCTCTACGCAGGCCTGATGCTCACGCCCGACGGCCCGAAGGTGCTGGAGTTCAACTGCCGCTTCGGCGATCCCGAGACGCAGGTGCAGATGCTGCGGCTGGAGGACGATCTGGCCGAGATCTGCCTGAAGGTGGCGCGGGGGAATCTCGGCGAGACGAAACTGAACTGGAGGAAGGAAGCGGCGGCGTGCCTCGTGATCGCCGTCGACGGCTATCCGGGCGAGCACGCGAAGGGACAGGAAGTGGAGATCGACCCGATCGACGACGAGGCGGTGATTCTCTTCCACGCGGGCACCGTCAGACGCGGCGAGAAGCTGGTCAATGTCGCGGGGCGGGTGATGAACGTCTGCGCGCGCGCCGCGTCGCTCTCCGAGGCGCTGGCGAAGGTCTACGAAGCGGCGCCGAAGGTCCGCTTCGCGGGCGCGCGCTACCGTCGGGACATCGGCTACCGTGCACTGGAGCAGCGCAAGGCGGCCGTCGCAGAATAGTCACCTTCCCCTCCCTTTCCGCACCGTATCATCCGCCCGAATGAAGCGACGCGTCTGCATTGCCGGCATCACCGGATGGGTCGGCCGTCCGCTCGCTGACGCCGTCACCGCCGCGGACGATCTCGAGCTGGCAGCAGGGGTGGCCCGGCGCGCGGCGGGAGAGACCCTGCACGGCGCGGCGATCCTCGCGTCCGTCCCGGAAGCGCTGGCCAAGCCGTTCGACGTGCTGGTCGACTACACCAGCGCCGAAGCGGTCAAAGCGAACGTTCTCGCGGCGATCGCCGCGCGGCGGCACGTCGTGGTCGGAAGCTCGGGCCTGAGCGACGACGACTTCGAAGAGATCGGTCACCGGGCGCGCGCCAACGGTGTCGGGGTCATTGCCGTGGGCAACTTCGCGATCTCGGCGGCGCTGCTGGGGCGGTTCGCGGCCGAGGCCGCGAAGCACTTCCCCGCCTGGGAGATCATCGACTTCGCTCACGACACGAAGGTCGACGCGCCGAGCGGCACGGCGCGCGAGATCGCCTGGCGCCTCGGCCGGGCCGGAAGCCCCCGTCCCGCCGTGTCCGTCGGGAAGAGCGTCGGTCCGCGCGAGAGCCGCGGAGCGAACATCAGCGGGACGCAGGTCCACTCGCTCCGCGTCCCCGGCAACACGATCGCCGTCGAGGTCCACTTCGGGCGCGACGATGAACGCCTCACCCTCCGCTACGAAGGCGGCGCGGGCGCCGCCCCCTACATTGCGGGAACGCTCCTCGCGATCCGGCGAGTCCCTGCGGTGACCGGCGTGATGCGCGGCCTCGACGCCGTCCTTTGAAGGGACATCCCGTTCGGCTATGCTCCGGCTCCAATCGCCAGCGAGGAGGAAGGTGTGCCGAGACCGTGGGTTCTGATCGTGATGGGGAGCGATTCCGACGCGGAGGTGATGTCGCAGGCAGCGGCGGCGCTCGATGAAGTCGGAGTTCCATACAGGATGACCGTCGCTTCGGCACACCGCACACCGGAGCGAACGAAGAGCGTGATCACGGAAAGCGAACGGGAGGGGGCGGCGGTGTTCATCGCCGGCGCGGGGATGGCGGCACATCTGCCCGGCGTGGTGGCCGCGTACACGACACGTCCGGTGATCGGCGTGCCGCTGCCGGGAAGCCCTCTGCAGGGAGTCGACGCGCTTTATTCGGTCGTGCAGATGCCGCCGGGCATTCCGGTGGCGACGGTGGCCATTGCGGGAGGGCGCAACGCCGGAATCCTGGCGGCGCAGATTCTCGCCACGGCCGACGAGGCACTGGCGGCGCGATTGAAGGAGAAGCGGCAGGCAATGGCCGCGGCCGTCGTCGAGAAGTCGAAGAACGTGGAGAAGTCGACGCTCCAGGGGTCTTGAACGTAGTCGAACGAACCGATCGCATCGCGCGATGCACCGTCACCAATCCGACGTTCCCCCGTCCCGGCAGGTGTCGCGAAAGCTCGTCATCGCGGCCGCGGCGAATCTCGTGTTCGTCGTGGTCGAGCTCGTCGCCGGCTTTTACGCGAACTCGCTCGCGCTGATCGGCGATGCGTTTCACAACTTCACCGACGTTCTGGCGTTGCTCGTCGCGCTCTTCGCCGTCAGGCTCGAGCAGCGGCCCCCGACCGACGAGAAGTCTTTCGGCTACCAGCGGGCGGGGACGATCGCCGCATTCATCAACGCCGGCACACTCGTCGGGCTGACACTCTTCCTGCTCGTCGAAGCGATCGACCGCTTCCGCTCCCCGGCCATGGTCGACGAGACGCTGATGATGATCACCGCCGCGGTGGCGGTGCTCATCAACGGCGCCATTCCTCTTTCGCTGCGTCAGGAGCGGAGGACCGACGTCAACATCCGGACCGCGGTCCTTCACATGATCAGCGATGCCGTTTCCTCGGCGGGGATCATCATCGCCGCGCTGCTGATCCGGGCGACCGGAACGCCGGTCTGGGACCCGGCGATCTCGGTCGGCATCGCCGCGCTGATCCTCTGGAGCAGCTGGGGAATCCTGCGTGAGACGGTGAACCTCCTTCTCGAAGGGACGCCGTCGGGGATCGATCCCGCCGCCGTCACGCGCGCGCTCGCCGGCATCGAGGGGGTTCAGGGGGTCCACCATCTCCACATCTGGGCCCTCGGGCCTTCCCGCCCGGCGCTTTCCTGTCACCTCATGGTCGGCGACGTGCCGGTGCGAAGCACGTCGGGGCTGCTCGACCAGATCACCGGAATGCTGCGCCGCGAATTCGGCATCGTCCACGTGACCGTGCAGTTCGAATTCGCCGAGTGCGCCGAAGGCGATCCCTACTGCGTGCCCTACACCCGTTAGTGTAGTGCTTCATCAATCTCTTGCCTTTTGCCGTGGGAGATGCGGGCGAGGTCAAGGAACGAGGAGGAGGCGATGCGGTGGCATCGTTGACGACGAGTGATGCAGACATCGTCCGCATATCCCACGGCCCTTCGGGTTGCGGCGGCGGGCGGCCATCTGCTTCGTTGCCGCTCCTCGACGATGTCCCGCATCGCCTGCGTCGCGGCGCCTCGCATCTGGCCGCTCGGCGCCGCAACAAAAGGCAAGATATTGATGAAGCACTACACTAGGGCTGCGAATCGACGTACGAGACGCTGACGGTGATCCGCGTCACGCCGCGAGGGATGGCGATGCTCAGGTTCGGCGAAAGGAGATAAAACGGACGGAGGTCGATCTCGTTGGCGAGGAGTGTGTTTCCCGCCGTGGCGCAGACGTCGCCGGTGCGCGTGATGTTCTCGACCGGCCTCCTGACGCGCATCCTCGGATAGAAGCGCTCGATCTCGTCACGATAATGGCCGACCGCTTTCTGGTTGTAGATCTTTTCGAACCCGGCGAGCGAGAATTCCTCCTTCGCCAGCCTCCCCTTCGCGTCGTAGACGTACGAGACGTTCGCCTTCCAGGTGACCTTCGGTGAACCTTCGACGACGTAGCCGTCGTAGCCGCCGGTCAGACTCACCGAGGCGAGCCGGTCACCCTCCCAGACGTAGTCGGCGGTCAGCGTGATCAGGTGGTTGCAGGCCGCGCTGTTCTGATAGTCGACCTGCTGGCGCGCGAGGCGGTTGTTGGCGTCGAATGTGGAGTGGACCACGTACTTGACGCCGTCGATCAGCATTTCCTCCTCGTCGAGCAGCCAGGAGTCCCCCGCCTGGTGGGCGGCGAACGTCAGGATTTCTCCCCCGCCGGTGGCGGTGATCTTCTCGAGATAGTCGGTTCCCTGGTGGAAGCGGATCTGGTTGCCCTGTTTGTCCGACCACTGCTCGATGATGTCTCCCCTGTAGGTCCACCCCTCCGCTTTGCGCGCATCCTGGATGGCGCGCTGTCTCGAGGCGCTGTAGGCGAGTTCTTCGCGCATCGAGCCGGAGGGGTAGAGGCAGGCGGGGGAGTCGTTCTTCGCCAGGCGGCCGTCGGCGTAGTACATGGCGCGCGTCACCGAGACGCCCTCCTGGCAGGAGCGGCTGTTCCAGACCGGCGAGCCGGTCGTGTAGGGGCCGTGCCAGCAGCGATGGCACCAGGTCGCTCCCGCGGGGAGCTTCAGGCCGCAGAACGAGCAGACGATCTTCGTCCGCTGATCTTCGATCTCGCTCTGAAGCTCGAAGATCTTCGGTCCGACCGACGTCTTCAGCTCGGGGTCGGTCTCGAGTTCGGAGTAGCGCTGGTAGCGCTCGAGCGCCTTCGGGATGTCGCCGAGTTTCTCGTGGATCACCGCCTGGTTGAAGACGGCGGCGGCATCGCCGGGCCGCTTCTGTTCGGCTTCCTGATAGAGCCTGAGTGCCTCGTTCAGCTCTTTCTTGCCGTAGAGAAACTGCGCGCGATTGAACAGCTCCACATAGCCCGCATCCTCCAGCCGCCGCTTCTGCAGCTCCCGCTGGAAGTTGAGATCGAGCTGCAGGCGGAGGACGGACTCACGCTCGGCGCCGTTCGGAAAGAGCTGCAGGTAGCGATCGACCTTCACCTGTGCGTCGGAGTAGCGGCCCGCCTTGGCGAGGATGAGGGCCATGTTGTAAAGCACGCCCGGCTGGTCGGGAAGGACCGCGTCGGCCTTCGCGAGCTGTTCGTATGCGGCGACGTAATCACGCATCTCGAAGAACTTCTTCGCGAAATAGACGGCGGTCGCGTACTCCTCCGGCTGCTCCTGCTGGACCCGTTGCGCCGGCAGGGGAAGCGCCACCGTGAAAAGCAGGAACGCGACGGCGGAAAGTCTGATCTCCTTTTTCATGCCGATCACCGCAGGAGCGAATCGACGACCGACCCCAGCCAGAGCTTCTGCTCTTCGGTCGGCTGGATCCGGCCCAGCAACACATACAGCGCGCGGCGCTTCTGATCGTCGTCGAACCGCCCTCCCGTCTCGCGCAGGACCCGCTCCGGGTCGTCGTCGACTTCCGGCTTCGGCGTCACGATCACGTCTCTGGCGTCCTTCGGCGCCCAGTGCGGCGTGATCTCCGGCCCGAAGAGCCTGCCGACGAACGCGAGCCTGC
>DATLYG010000046.1:0-12626 GCA_035574985.1 Thermoanaerobaculia bacterium
CGCTTCGGCCGTCAGCGGTGTTCCGTCCGAGAAGAAAATGCCCTCGCGAACGCCTGCCGAATAGACCCGCTCCCCTTCCGCCTGCAGCATTCCGTCGAACAGATGGGGTTTCGGCCTCGTCTCGCCGGCCATCAGCACGTAGGGCGTCTCGAAGACCTGCCCCAGGACCAGGCCGCTGATGGTCTCATACGCCTGACGAGGGTCGATTTCGACGATGGGGTTCAGAATGCCGACGCGAACCACACGCCGGCGCCGGTCGAGGAGCAGTCCTCCGGCCTCGGACGACATCGATGCCATATGGATTGTTTTCCTTCAGAAGCTACCGGCGCGATTGTAACACTCGCGGAACCGTTTCATGACGTGACCCTCATCACCGTCACGTCCACTCCTCCCGCCCCGAACGTCCTCCCGTTGTTCTCGGCTCGCTCCGGCGCTCCGCCGGCGGAACGCAAGCATTGCTTCGCGTGCGGGTTCGCTCCAGTTCGGCCACGAATCTCCCCAGTTCGTCGAGGAGCCGATCGAAGGACTCGACGCGCGAAGACGCCGCGCGAAGACGGTCGCAGTGAGCGCGGTAGCGCTCGCAGCGGGCGCGGGCCTGCTCGAAGCGGGCCCGCAGCATCGCGTCCTCCCCGGCGCGGCGACGGAGGAAGTCGCGGACGTCGAGCATCCGCTCGATGTGGCTGCAGAAGAGGATCACATCGTTTCCGGCGAGGAGTGCCCGCTCGGTGATTTCCTCGTAGGAGCCGAGGTCGGAGACGGCGTGCATCTCCATGTCGTCGCTGATTGCCACGCCGTGGAAGCCGACCGTGCCCCGAAGCAGATCGGTGGTCAGACGGCGGCTGAGCGTCGCGGGAAGATCGGGGGCGTCGATCTGCGGATAGGTGCCGTGTCCGATCATCACCGCCCCCGCCTCGTCGCCGAGGCGCTTGAACGGCACCAGATCGCGGAGGAGGAGGTCGTGCAGCGACACGTCGATGACGGTCGCGCCATAGTGCGGGTCGGCCGAACCGAGGCCGATGCCCGGAAAGTGCTTGAGGCACGAGGCCACCCCTGCACCATGCAGACCGCGCATGAAGGCGCCGGCCAGATCGACCACCGTCCCGGCATCCCGCCCGAACGTCCGGCGCTCCAGCCCTTTCGGCGGCGGGTCGCCGGAAACGTCAACCACGGGTGCCAGATCGACCTCGATGTCGAAGTAGCGGAGCGCCATTCCGATGATCGTTCCGTGCCGCTGCGCCATCTCTTCGGAGCGCTCTCCTTCGGCGAACACGTCGGCGCCCGGCAGTCCGGGCAGGAGATGCCGCAGGCGGTCGACGCGGCCTCCTTCCTGATCGATCATGAAGAGCGGCGGTCGCCGCGCGATCGACTTCACTTCCCGGACGAGATCGAGGAGCTGCCCGGGGCTGCCGATGTTGCGCCCGAAGAGAACGACTGCAAAGGGAGACGACTCGGCGAGAATGCGCCGCTCGAGGTCCGTCAGCTCCTTTCCGGTCAGACCGATGCCGAGCAGGTCCAGCTCACTCCTCCAATCTGCGCTTCAGCTCTGCGAGACGATTGAGCGCCTCGAGCGGCGAAAGGGTCTCCACCTGCAGCGATCGGATCGCCTCGAGCACCCCGCTCTCGCGCGAGTCGAACAGCGAGAGCTGCCGCGACGGGACGCGGCCCCGGGTCTCCTCGACCATTGCCCGCTCCTTCCGCTCGAGCGTGCCGAGAATCACCCGCGCGCGCTCGATGACCGGTTGCGGGATTCCCGCCAGCTTCGCCACCTGAATGCCGTAGCTCTTGTCGGCGGCGCCGGGAACGACCTTGCGCAGGAAAATGATCTGCTCGTTCCACTCCTTCACGGCCACGTTGAAGTTCGCCACCCGCGGCCGTGTCTTCGCCAGGTCGGTGACTTCGTGGTAGTGGGTGGCGAAGAGGGTGATGCCGCCGCGGTCGGGATTGTCGTGGAGATACTCGATGATGGCCCAGGCGAGGGAGAGGCCGTCGAAGGTCGCCGTGCCGCGGCCCACCTCGTCGAGGATGATGAGCGAGCGGCTGGTGGCATTGTTGAGGATGTTCGCCGTCTCGTGCATCTCGACCATGAAGGTCGACTCGCCGCGGGCGAGCTGATCGGAGGCGCCGACGCGCGTGAAGATCCGGTCGAACACGCCTAACACGGCCTTCGACGCCGGCACGAAGCTCCCCGCCTGGTTGAGCAACACGATGAGCGCAACCTGGCGGAGGTAGGTCGACTTCCCTCCCATGTTCGGGCCGGTGATCACCTGGATGCCGTTCCGCTCGCGATGGATCTCCGTGGCGTTCGGAACGAAACGCTCGGTCGAGAGCTGCTCGATGACGGGATGGCGCCCCTCGTCGATGACGATCTCCGCCTCCTCGCTGAGCGCCGGCCTGACGTAACGGTTGCGGATTCCGACGACGGCGAACGACGCGAGTGCGTCGACTTCCGCCACCGCCCGCGCCGTGGCGAGGATCGCCGCGCTTCGCTGCGCCACCTCGCCGAGGAGCGCGTCGTAGAGGCGCAGTTCGATCGCGACCGCTTTTTCCTCCGCTCCGACGATCTTCTCCTCGAGTTCCTTGAGATCGGGCGTGATGAAGCGTTCGGCATTCACGAGCGTCTGCTTGCGGATGTAATCGGCGGGGACCTTCGCCAGATTCGCCTTCGACACTTCGATGTAGTAGCCGAACACGGAGTTGTACCGGACCTTGAGCGAAGCGATCCCGGTGCGCTCCCTCTCCCGCGCCTCGATCTGCACCAGGACTGATTTCGAATCGCGAGCAATGCTCCGGAGCACGTCGAGGTCGGCGTCGATCCCGGAACGGATCACGCCGCCCTCGCGCGCGTTCGTCGACGGCTCGGAATCGATGGTGGCCTCGATGCGGTCGGCGACCCCGGGGAGCGGATCGAGCGCTTCGCGCAGGCGTCCGAGGAGAGGGCCCTGCAGCGGCCGGAGCATCTCCCGAAGCTCGCCGGCGGCGCGGAGCGAAGCGGCCAGCGTGAGGCACTCGCGGGGCGTCGCGCTGCGAAGGGTGACGCGCGAGGCGAGCCGCTCGAGGTCGGCGATCGCGCCCAGCGTCTCGCTCACCTTCTGGAGGGTGGCGCGCTGGCGCGTCAGCTCGTCGACGGCGTCGTGACGCTCGAAGATCGCCTCCCGCACCTTCAGCGGCCGCGCCAGCCACTTGCGGAGCGTCCGGGCCCCCATCGCCGTCCGGGTGGCGTTGACCGTGTGCCAGAGCGTCGCCTTCGGCCGCCCTCCGTCCCGAGACTCGAAAATCTCGAGATTCGCCAGCGTCGACGCATCGAGCTGCAGGTAGTCCGCCTCGTCGTCGACGCGGAGCGCCCGCACGTGATCGAGCGGCTTGCGGTGGCTGGCGCTCGCATAACGAAGCGCGGCGCCCGCCGCGGCGATGCGAGGGTCTTCTCCTTCGAGGCCGAACCCGCGCAGCGACTGCGTCCCGAAATGCCGCGTCAGGTAGTCGAGGCATCCGCGAGGCTCGAACATCGACCCTTCGACACCCGTCGCCGCGATGCCGAGCGTCTGCACCCGCGCAGCGAACCCGTTGCTGTCGCGCGGAAAGATGATCTCCCGCGGAGCGAAGCGGGCCACGTCGTCGGCGAGCCGCCCGTCATCGACACCACGGTAGAGCGTGACGAAGAAGTCGCCCGTCGATGCATCGAGATACGCCGCCCCGACGCTCTCCGGCTGCTCGACGAGCGAAACGAGATAGCAGTTCTCCCGCTCGACGATCGAACTCTCGGTCGCCGTCCCCGGCGTGTAGACGCGCACGATCTCACGCCGCACGATCCCCTTCGCCTGTGCCGGGTCTTCCACCTGCTCGCATAGGGCCACCCGAAACCCGCTCTTCAGCAGTCTGGCGATGTATCCCTCGGCGGCGTGGTAGGGCACGCCGCACATCGGCGCCTCGTGGTCCTGCCCCTTCCCCCTCGCCGTGAGAACCAGATCGAGCAGCGGCGCCACCGTCTCCGCGTCCTCGTAGAACATCTCGTAGAAATCACCGAGCCGGTAGAAGAGGATCGCGTCCGGCACCTGCCGCTTCATCTCGAAGTATTGTTCGAGCATGGGGGTGAGTCGGGCGGGACGCGACATCGGGCAAATTATGAATTGCGGATGGAGAATTGAGAATCGAGAAACCTCAATCCTCGAACCCCTCGATCGGACGGACGGCAACGACGGCACCGTCCGTCTGGCGTAACTCGACGACGACCGCCTCCTTCAGCCCCGTGTGCGGGACGCGGTCGAGCAGGACGATCCAGCGGCCGGAGGAAGAGGCGACGTGGACCACTTCGTAGTCGCGGTAGCGGGCGGGGGCCGAGGCGCGGAGACGCTGCAGCGCGCGCAGACCGGCGTCGCGATTGAGAATGCGTCCCCGAGGGCGCGACGGGTCTTCGGCACCGTCGAGCGCGAGCGCGAGCACGGCGCAGAAGAGAATCCACGCCGCGTAGACCGCGATCCATCGCCGCGAGCGTCTCTCCACGGCTTGCTATCATAGCCGCCTCATGACGCGGGCTGAGCTCGAACGGGAGCTCGTCGGGATCGTGAGGAAGGAAAAGACGGTCGACGAGGCAACCCTGCGGCCCGGCACCCTCCTCGCCGACGCCGGCATCGACTCCCTCGATGCCCTCACGATCCTCTTCGCCATCGAGGAGCGGTTCCGGATCTCCATTCCCGACGAACGCGCCCGGGCGATGAAGACCTATGGCGACCTCGTCGACGCCGTGGCGCACGAGTTGAAAATCGAGAACTGAGGAAATGCCCCCGAGCAACGTTCTCGCTTCTCGATCGTCGATCCCCGTTCCCGCGTCGCGCCGCCGCGTTGCCATCACCGGCATCGGCCTGATCACCCCCTTCGGCCGCGGGAAGGAGGCGGTGCTGGAATCGGTCCGCGGCGCGCGCAGCGGCGTCCGGACGATCGAGAGCATCGATGCGAGCACCCTGCAGTGCCGCATCGCCGGCGAAGTACCGGCCGGTGCGCACGAGGGACTCCATCGCGGCCACGACCGCTTCACCCGTTTCGCGCTGATTGCCGCAGACGAAGCCGCCGCGCAGGCGGCGTCCGCGGATGCCTTCGACCCCGAACGCGTCGGCGTGATCATCGGGACCGGTCTCGGAGGATGCGAGACCCTCGATGCCGGATACCGCCGGATGTATCGCGAGTCGCAGACGCGCATTCCACCGGCGTCGATCGCATGGTCGATGTACAACGCCGCCGCCAGCGCCGTCTCGACCCGGCACGAGGCGAAGGGAGTCGCGTACAGCGTCGTCTCCGCCTGTGCCTCGGGAGCGCACGCGCTGGGACTCGCATTCGCGGCAATCCGCAGCGGCGAAGCCGACGCGATGTTCGCCGGCGGTGCCGACGCTCCCCTCACCTACGGCGTGATCCGCGCCTGGGAGTCGATGCGCGTGCTGGCCATCGACAACGACCGTCCCGAACGCGCCTGCCGCCCGTTCAGTGCCGACCGGCAGGGGCTCGTTCTCGCCGAGGGGGCTGCGGTCTTTTTTCTCGAGACGTTCGAGAGTGCGCGCGCGCGACGCCGGCCCGTCCTCGGCGAGATCGCCGGTTTCGGTGCGACCAGTGACGCCGGACACGTGACCGACCCCTCGGCCGACGGCGAGGCCCGCGCGATCTCGCTCACCCTCCGCAGCGCGGGAGTCGAACCGGAGCGGATCGGCTACATCAACGCGCATGGCACGGCCACGCGCGCGAACGACGTGACCGAAACGAGAGCGATCCGTGCCGTCTTCGGTGAGGCGGCGGGGCGGATTCCGGTCAGTTCGACCAAGTCGATGCACGGCCACGCCATGGGGGCGAGCGGTGCGATCGAGACCGCCATCTCGATCCTGTCGCTCAACGCCGGCTTCATCCCGCCGACGCTGAACCTCGAGCAGCCGGACCCCGAATGCGATCTCGATTACGTCCCGCTCGTGCCGCGCCCCGCCCGGGTGGAGATGTTCCTCAGTCACTCCTTCGGATTCGGCGGCATGAATGCCGTCCTCGCGGTCCGTACCGCCGTGGCAGCCGATTTGCTAACCGACTTATGATTCCTCGATCGGAGGCCGGCGTGATCGTCGAAAAGAAGCATCTGGACAGCTTCACCATTCTTTATGTCGAGGGTCTGATCAAACTCGGCGAGAGCGCCGAGTTTTTCTCCTCGGCACTGGAGAACGTCCTCAGGAACGAGAACACGAACGTCATCATCGATTTCACCAAGATCGACTACATCGACTCGACCGGCATCGGCGAACTCGTCGGCTACCTCGGCAAGTTCACCAGCCAGAACCGCAAGCTGATCCTCGTCAACCCGTCGGAGCGGATCCAGAAACTCCTCCGCCTGGCCAAGCTCGACGCCGTGTTCCGGATCTACGCTACCGAGGAAGAAGCCGTCGCCGCGGAGTCGCCGAGTGCTTCGCGCGCCTGAGGCGCATGGCGGGGCCGGGTTGCCGATTTTGGATTTTGGAATCCCACCGCGTATAACATCAGAGATGTCTCCGGCGCCGCCTTCGCAAGTGCCGCGCATTCGCCGGGTTCGCGCCGGGGACGATCCGAGACCCGAATTCCAGCATCCACGACCGCAATGACGCATCTCGCGAACATCTATCGCGGCACGCTGGTGGAGTCGTTTCATTCCGGATCGATCGCCGTGGTCGATTCGTACGGGCATCTCCTCGCCTGCGCCGGTGAGCCTCACTACCGCACGTGGATCCGCTCGGCGGCCAAGCCGTTCCAGGCCATCCCGCTGCTCGAGTACGGAGGGATCGAGGAGTTCGGGCTGACCGGTGAGGAGATCGCCCTCACCTGCGCCTCACACGGGGGGGAGCCGATTCACGTCTCCACCGCGGCGGCGATGCTGCGCAAGGGAGACTTCGACGAGTCGGACCTCCTCTGCGGCGCACACATGCCGTACGACGAGAAAGCTGCGGCCGATCTTCGCGCCGCGGGTGAAGAGCCGTCGCCGCTTCACAACAACTGCTCTGGCAAGCACGCCGGGATGCTGCTGGCGACGAAGGTGATGGACGTCCCGAGCGCCCGCTATACCGACCCCGAGCACCCGCTGCAGGTGTTGATGAGGACGACCCTCGGCGAGTTCGCCGGAGTCGCCGCGGACGTCATCCCCATCGCCGTCGACGGCTGCGGCGTCCCGGCCTTCTACCTCTCGCTCTATCGGGCGGCGTACGCCTACGCGCGGCTGATGGCGACGAGCGGGGGGTCCGACATTCCGGGCGCGCTCGAGCGCTACTGCGACACCGCGTCGACCATCGTCGAGGCGATGACGACCTTTCCGCAGTACGTGGCCGGCGGCTGGAGCTTGACCACCCCGCTGCTGCGGGCCTTCGGCGGCGAACTGCTGGCCAAGGAGGGAGCGGAAGGCTTTTACGCCATGGCCCTCGCGCCGTCGCTCGTGGCGACGCTCAGCGACCGGCTGCGCCTGACGAGCGATGCTCCGATCGGCGTGGCCATCAAGATCGACGACGGTTCGATGGGACGCGCGCGCAACGCCGTGATTCTCCGCACTCTCGAACTTCTGGGCATCGAACTCGACGACAAACCCGACCTCGAGCCGCATCGCGACTGGTTCGTCCGCAACGTCGCCGGAATGCTCGTCGGCGAGATTCGCCCCGAATTCGATCTTCACGTCTTGTGAGGTGACCGCATGCGCAAGATCCTGCTCGCCGCTTCGATCGTGGTTCTCGCCGCCTGCAGAACGGTCGGTGTCTCCACGACCGACGGCGGCTACGCCGAAGTGGCACCGACCGTGGCCAGCGAGATGGTCACCGACTCGTCCCAGGTGGTCGTCCTCGACGTGCGAGCTGCCGACGCCTTCAACGGCCCCGACGGCCACATCGCCGGAGCGATCAACGCTCCCTTCGACGCCATCGAGCGGCAGCTCCCCGAGCTGCTCCCCTATCAGAACCAGACGGTCCTTGTGTATGGGGAAACGTCGACCGACGGCGCGCTGGCTGCAAAACTTCTCAGCGTGGCAGGCTTCCGCAACGTCGTCCTGGTCTCAGGCGGCATCCGGAGCTGGATTGAACGCGGCTACCGCACTGTTAGCACGCGCTGACCTCGCATGCGCGGCGGCAGGCCGCCGCGAACCACGAAAGCATGAAGAACCTCACGATCACGCTCGTCACTCTCGTCTTCTGTGCGACCGCCGCCTCGGCGGCCACGGCTCGGTCCGATCTCGTCGCGCTGCGCGACTACGCGAAACGGGCGGTCGCCCGCTGTCCGGACGCGACGATCCAGCTCACGCCCATTCCCGAAGGAGGTCCCCGCAACTTCGCCGTCTACGACCTCCGCATCGGGTCGAGCGACGAGAACTGCCGCTCGCGGAGAATCCTCCTTCACTCTCCGGTGACGCAGCAGGTCCTCATCGGCACGGTCGTTCTTCTTCCACAGGACAACCGGCCCGTGCAGGTGCGCGTCGCCGAGCAGGCCTCGCAGATGCTCAATCGCAACGTGACGGCGAACGTGACGCCGTTCCCTCTTCCCGATGGCCTCCGGAGCACCGGCATCGTGAAACAGACGCCCTTTGGGCCCTTCACCTACCGGGCCTATGTCGACGCGTCGCAGCAGTTCCTCATCATCGGAACAAGGGGCAATCTGAACATCGATCCGGCCAAAACCCTCCGCGAGACGCTGGGCGTGGAGAACGCCGCCCGCCGCGGCAACGCCCGGGCAAAGGTCGAGATCATCGAACTCTCCGACTTCCAGTGCCCCACCTGCGCCCGCGCGCACAAGAAGCTCGAACCGTTCCTGAAGAAGCACCTCGGCAACGTGAACTACCTCCGCCTCGATCTCCCCCTGTTCGAGACGCACGACTGGGCGTTCTCCGCCGCCCTCGCGGCGCGCGCGCTGCAGAAGGTCGCACCGCAGCGGTACTGGGAGTTCGTCGATCTCGTCTTCGAGAACCAGGAGACGATCGGGAAGATGAAGTTCGACCACTTCTTCCGCGATTTCTGCACCGACCGCGACATCGACCTGAGGAAGGTCGAGTCGGTCTACCGCTCGCCCGAGGAGAAACGCCTGCTCCTCGAGCAGGTCTCGCGCGCTTTCGACGCCGGCATCATGGCCACGCCGACGTTCATCATCAACGGCCAGCTCATGGGCTTCGGCCCCGACGGGAATTTCGTGTACGAGGCGATCCGCAAAGCGGTCGCGAAGTGAACCGGGCGCCAGGGAAGACCGCTTCCTGCCCCTGGCACTGACTAAAACCCGATGCTCACCTTCGCCGCGTAGCTGCGCACCTCGGCCTGGGTTGCCTCGATCACGATCTTCGGAATGAACAGCGAGAGCCGCACGCCGAGGGTGAAGCGGTCGACGTCCGACTCGTCGCTCAGGACGATTTCCGGCGTGGTCGACGTTGCCGGAATCGTTCCGCGAGCGTCGACGCGCATCCGCCCCACTGCGCCGTACGGCGTGACCGGCCCGAATCCCTTGCTCAGGAACGCCTCCACGCCCCAGGTCTTCGCCTCGAACGCGTCAGACCCCTGCAGCGTCGCGTACGACCCGCGCAGGGCGAGCGTCGGACGGACGAGCCCTCCCTCGATGATCGGGACATCGACCGCGCCGCCCCACGTCGAGATACCGCTGTCGGAGAGTTTCGCGTACGTTGCGGACACCGTCCCGAAGCCGAACCCCTTCGAGGCGACCAGACGCGGCACGCCGACATAACCGCCGGTCGAGAAGTCGTCTTCGACGGCACGGGTCCAGTACGCCGCCTTCTCGTCGACCTCCACCGCCGTCACCGCGATCCCGACGTCGAATCCGAGGAGTCCCGCCGCGCGTGCCGGCTGGACTGGTGTGGCGAAGATTCCCTGCCCCACCGTCCGCGAGAACTTCCGGAACTCTTCCTGCGTGATCCGCGGGTCGAACCGGATGTCCTGAGCCGCAGCGGGAAACGCGACGGCGACGATCAGAAGAGCTGCGAGATGTAGTCGTTGCTGAGCAGAAATCCCGACGTCGTGAAGGCCACGCGCCCACCCTCCCGTCGCAACCATCCTTCGCGCAATCCACGATCGAGCCATTCCTCACCCTCCTGTCCGCAGATCTCGAGCAGCGCGTCATACCATATCCCGCGCGTCTGCCGGAGACCCAGAAAGATCTCCTCACGGCGGCGCTCGCCTTCTCCGAGCACTTCGCGGAAGTCCGTCGCGTCTTCCGGACGGTCGATGTAATCGGCGATGTTGCGCGTGTTCGCGAAGCGCTCTTCCCCGAGAAACGAGTGGGCCCCGAGTCCGAAGCCGTGATACGGACGCCGCTCCCAGTAGCGGAGGTTGTGGCGGCACTCCTCACCCGGGCGGGCGAAGTTGCTGATCTCGTACTGCCCGAGCCCCCCCTCCGCCAGCCGGACGACCGCGTGACGGTACATCGCGGCGACGGCCTCGTCGTCGGGGAGGGTCGTCCGCCCCCTGGCGACCTGCACCTGCAGCGGCGTCCGTTCCTCCAGGTCGAGCATGTAGAGCGACAGGTGCCCCACGCCGGTCGCGAGCGCCGTTTCGAGCGTCGCCGCGAACGACTCCTGCGACTGGTTCGGCAGTCCGGCGATCAGATCGAGGTTGGTCCGGATGCCGGCTGCCACCGCCGCTTCCACCGCATCGCGAGCCTGCCGAGCCGTGTGCAGCCGCCCGAGCGGCCGCAGTTCCGCATCGTGGAACGACTGCACGCCGATGCTGATGCGGTTCACGCCCAACGCCATCCATGCGCGCAGCGCCTGCGGCGTGACGTCTTCCGGATTCGCCTCCATCGAGAACTCCGCATCGGTGCGGATGCGGAACCGCTCGCGCAGGGCCCCCGCGATCCGCTCGAGACTCGCCAGAGGCGTCCGCGACGGCGTCCCCCCGCCGAAATAGACCGAGCCGGCCTCCTCACCCGTGGCGCGCGCTCCGATCTCGCGCAGGAGCGCATCGGTATACGCCCGCTCGCGCGAGAGGTCGGTGCTGATCGCGAAGGGACAGTACGTGCAGCGAACGCCGCAGAACGGGAGGTGGACGTAGATGCCGGTCATCGCCGTCCCGCAGAACATCCGTATAATCGCTGGAAATGTCCGAATCTCCCGAAACGGCGCCGCCTCCGCGCCGTGTTCGCCTGCTCTGGACTCTGCTCGGCGCGATGGTGCTGGTGGGGCTCGTCCCGCTGGTCATCTCGCACTCGTTCCTGATCGACATCAACCGCGACTCGCTGGAAACGCTCGAGAAGAAGTACCTCACACGATCGGCCGTCGGCATCGCGAACGACATCCAGAACCTGCTCAGCAGCAACACGCAGCAGCTTCAGAACATCGCCGGCAGCATCCGGATCATGCGGAAGGCGCTTCCGGCGGAGGTCGATCCGTTCGTCTACACGGCACAGAGCGGCTGGATCACCGACTACATCTCGCCCGGCAGCGATCTCCTCGCCCTGCGGGTGCTCAACCGCGCCGGGCAGGGAGCCGAGGCAAAGGCGCCGCAGCTCGACGCGGCGATTCTCGAGGAAATGTCCCTCGCGCTTGAAGCTGCGTTCCGGGGGCAGCCCTATACCGGAACGATGCAATACGTCACGGCGGAGAATCAGCCGGCGGTCGTGATCGCCGTTCCGGTGGCCGACGAATCGCAGCAGATCATCGGCGCGGTCGAGGGGGTCATCAGCCTGCGTCGCATCTCCGACCGCCTGCGGGAAGTCGGCACCGCCGACGTCACCGCATTCCTCGTGGACCGCAACGGCAGGGTCCTGATGCACAGCGAACCCAGCATCGACGTCCAGCATCCCGACTTCTCGCACCTGAAGATCGTGCAGGAGTTCTCGAAGCAGCCGCTCCGATTGACCGAGTCTTACGCCGACACGCGCAGCCACGTGCGGCTCCTCGGCACGGTGGCGCCGGTCGGCCGTCCCGACTGGGGCGTCGTGGTCCAGAAGCCGGAAGCGAGCGCGTACGCGTCGGTCAACAAAATGATGCGCGCCACGGTGCAGTGGGGAGGCATCGCGGTGCTCTTCGCCATCGTCGCCTCGGTCCTCTTCGCCTCCGGGATCGCCCGCCCGATCCGCGCGCTGGCCGAACGCTCGCGCGAGATCGCCGCGGGCAACTACAAGCAGAGGGTCCACATCAGGACCCGCAACGAAATCGGCGAGCTGGCGCAGAACTTCAACGCCATGTCGGAGGCCATCGAGATCTCGATCGAGCAGCTCAAGAAGGCCGCTCACGAGAACAACCTCCTCTTCATCAACTCCGTGCGGATGCTCGCCGCGGCCATCGACGCAAAGGATCCCTACACGCGCGGCCACTCGGAGCGCGTGGCGCGGTATTCGATCGCCATCGGCAAGAACCTCGGCCTCCCGGAGAAGGAGATGCGGAACCTCCGGATCAGCGCACTCCTTCACGATGTCGGGAAGATCGGCATCGACGACCGCATCCTCCGCAAGCCGGGGGCGCTCAGCGACGACGAATTCGACGTGATGAAGCAGCATCCGGCGAAGGGCGCGGCCATCATGAGCGGCGTCGCCCAGCTCATCGACATCATCCCCGGCATGAAGTATCACCACGAGAAATGGAGCGGCGGCGGGTACCCCGAAGGGCTCGAAGGGGAGCAGATCCCGATGCAGGCCCGGATCATCGCCATCGCCGACACGTT
>DATLYG010000047.1:0-7185 GCA_035574985.1 Thermoanaerobaculia bacterium
CGGATCTGCTGCGCATTGCCGACGATGACGATGATGACGCGGTCCGGATCGATGTACTTGCGCGCGACGCGGGCCACGTCGCCGGCCGTGACCGCGGCGATGTTCTCGCGGTAACGGTCGAAGTAGTCCTCCGGCAGGCCGTAGAGTTCCATGTCGAGCAGCCGGCCGGCGACGTCGCTCGCGCTCTGGACCGTCGCCGGAAAGACTCCCATCAGATAGTTCTTCGTGTCGGCGAGTTCGCGCTCGTCGACGTCGCCGGTGCGGATGCGGCGCAGTTCGGCGAGGATCTCCAGCACCGCCTCGCGCGTGACTTCGTTGCGCACCGGCGCACTGACGACGAACGGGCCGGCGTGTTTGCGGAAGGCGAAGGTCGATCGGGCGCCGTAGGTGTAGCCGTGTTTTTCCCGAAGATTGAGGTTGATGCGCGAGTTGAACACGCCGCCCAGCAGAGCGTTCATCACCGAGATCGGGAAGTAGTCCTCGCACGAGCGCGCCACGCCGATGTGTCCGACGCGGATCTCCGATTGCACGGCCTGGGGGCGGTCGATCAGAAAGAGGCGCGACTGCTCGATCGCCCGGGGCGAGGGAGAGGGGCGTGGCGGCTCGGGGCCCCGCGGCCAGTCGCCGAACAGAGTCCCGGCCAGCATCACCGCCTCGCTCGCGCGGACGTCGCCGGTGATCACGACCGAGGTGTTGTTCGGGAGGTAGTGCTGCCGGTGGAAGTTGCGAACGTGGTCGAGCGTGATGCGACCGACGCTCTCGGCCGTCCCGATCACCGGGTTGCCATAGGCTCCTGAGCCGTACAGCAGGGCGGCGAAGCGTTTGCCGGCGATGACTGCCGGCTCGTCGCGCTGCTGAAGGATGTCGGTGAGGCGCTCGTTCCGGACGCGCTCGAAGCCGTCGGGCGGCAGCGTGGCGCGCATGGTGACGTCGGCGAAGATCGTCGCCGCCGGTGCGACATTCCGGCTCAGCACGTCGACCGAGACGTACGATGCGTCCCAGTCGGCGCCGCTCGCCAGCGAACCGCCCAGCAGACCGATGTCCTCGGCGAGCCGGATGGCGTCGCGGCTCCCCGCGCCCTCGTCGAGCATGTCCGCCGTCAGCGAGGCGAGTCCCGCCAGCTCCGCGGCGTCGTGATCGGCCCCGGAGCGGACGAGCGCGCGCAGCGATACGAGCGGCGCATTGTGATTCTCGGCCACCAGTACCCGCAGGCCGTTCGCGAGCGTTGCGCGGGTGACGTGCGGGAAATGGTACGGCCGCGGCGGTGCGGGAGGCGGCGGGGTGGTGCGGTCGATGGTCGTCATGTCAGGCTGGCGTCGGGTACGAAGAGGCTCGTGACCCGGTTTTCCGGAGGGGTCAGGTAGGTCGCGGCGACGCGCTGAAGGTCGGCGGTGGTGGCCGCGTGGTACGGATCGAGCCAGGTGTGGATGATCCGGGGCTCGTCGAAGTAGGTGGCGAGCATGCCGAGAAGGTCGGCGCGCGTGTCGTAGTTCTCGATCTGGTGCGCGTAGTCGACCTCGGCGCGGTTCTTCGCGCGGGTCAGCTCGTCCTCGGTGATCCCGCCGCGCGCGACGCGGGCGATCTCCTCGTCGATCTCGTGCTCGACGGTCTCGATGGCGACACTTTCGCGTGCGGTGGCCTGCAGAAGGAGCATGCCGGTCGACTCGGTCGGCAGCACGTACGCGGCCACGTCCTGTGCGATCTGCTTCTCGTGCACGAGAGCGCGTTCGAGGCGGCTCGCCTTGTCGCCGGTCAGGACCGTCGAGAGGAGGTCGCCGAAGATCCAGTCGGGCGTTCCCATCCTCGGAAGATGGTAGAGGCGGTAGATCCGCGGGAGCTGCACGTGTGAGGCGAACTTCTCGCGGCGTTCCGCGCCGGCCGGTTTGCGCTCCGGATTCATGCGGGGGAACGCGCCGCCCGGCGCGATGTCGCCGAAGTACTGCTCGACGAGTGCACGCGCCTCGCCGGGAACGAAGTCGCCGGCGATGGTCAGCACGCAGTTGTCGGGGCGGTACCAGGTGGAGAAAAAGTCGCGGATGTCGTCGAGCGTCGCCGCCGAGAGGTCCTCCATCGACCCGATCGTCGGCCAGTGGTACGGATAGTCGGGGTCGTAGGCAAGGCGGAGGAGCCGCTCGAACGCCGTGCCGTACGGGACGTTGTCGTAGCGCTGGCGGCGCTCCTCCTTCACCACCTCCCGCTGGATGTCGAGCTTCTCCTGCGTGAGGGCGGGAAGGAAGAACCCCATCCGGTCGGACTCGAGCCAGAGTCCGAGAGCGAGATAGTTCGAGGGAAGAGTCTCGAAATAATTCGTCCGATCGAAGAACGTGGTGCCGTTGAGAACCCCGCCGACCGACTGCACGTAGCGGAAGTGTTCGTTGTTGCCGACGTGCTCGGATCCGGAGAAGAGCATGTGCTCGAACAGATGAGCGAAGCCCGTGCGGCCGGGCCGCTCGTCCTTCGAGCCGACGTGGTACCAGAGATTGATGGCTACCAGCGGGGCGGAGTGGTCCTCGTTGAGAATCACCCGGAGACCGTTGCCCAGCTCGTGCGTCTGCAGGTTCAGCATGGGGCCGCGGTTTGTATCACAGGTGAGCGGGGCCCATCGTGCGCGGCGTCGCGAATCAAGTATCCTTCCCTCCCGAATGGCGGGTCCGCTTCCATGGAAGCACATCGCGATCGAAGGGCCGATCGGAGTCGGCAAGACCTCGCTTACGGCGATGCTGGCGAAGCGGTTTCGCGGGACCCGCGTCCTCGAGGACGCCGGGAACCCCTTCCTCGACGACTTCTACAAGGACAAGCGCGGGGCCGCGTTCCGGACGGAACTCTTCTTTCTTCTCACGCGCTACGACCAGCAGCGCGCCCTCGCCCAGAGGGACCTGTTCGCGCCGATGATCGTGGCCGATTACTCGTTTCCGCGCAGCAGGATCTTCGCGTACCTCACGCTCGACGATTCGGAGCTGATGATTTTCAACCGGCTCTACGACCTCCTCTACGAAACCGTGCCGAAGCCGGATCTGGTCATCTACCTGCAGGCCACTCTTGATACACTGTTGAAGCGCATCCGAAAGCGCGGGCGGGCTTACGAAAAATCGATCTCGCCGCAGTATTTGCAGGAGGTCAGCGAGGCGTACTCCCACTACTTCTACCGGTACGACGAGACGCCGTTGCTGGTGGTGAATACGACGGAGTTCGATTTCGTGAACACGCCGGGGCACTTCGATCAGCTCGTCGAGCAGATCCGAAACGCCCAGAAGGGAACGCAGTACTACGTACCGCTTGGATCCTGAGTTGACGGACCGGGACGGGAAAGGCCGACGGCAGGAAGCGGAAGGCGTAAGGACGCCCTCCGGCTTCACCCCTCCTCCTCTCTCCCCGGTTTTCGGGAGGAGAGCATGACCACCACACGAAAGCGCCTCACGGTTCCCGCGGTCCGGGCGATGAAGGGATCGCAGCGGATCGGGATGCTGACCGCCTACGACTATCCGACCGGGAGGATCGCGGACGCGGCCGGTGCCGACGTCATCCTCGTCGGCGATTCGCTGGCAATGGTGGTCCTCGGCCACCCCGACACGCTGAGCGTGACGGTCGACGAGATGCTGCACCACGTCCGCGCGGTTGCCCGCGGCGCAACGCAGGCACTGATCGTGGGCGACATGCCCTACCTCTCGTACCACATCTCCGTCGAGGAGTCGGTCCGCAACGCCGGCCGCTTCGTGCAGGCCGGCGCGCACGCGGTCAAGGTGGAGGGAGGTAAGCCCTCGCGCATCCGGACGATCGAGGCGATCCTCGACGCCGAGATTCCGGTGATGGGTCACATCGGCCTGACACCGCAGTCGGTCAATGCGTTGGGCGGATTCAAGCTGCAGGGAAAGAGCGCCGACGACGCCCGGCGCCTCATCGACGAGGCAGTCGCGCTCGCACAGACCGGCTGCTTCGCCCTCGTGCTCGAATGCGTTCCCGCCGAGCTGGCGGCCTTCATCACCGAGAAGATCTCCATCCCGACCATCGGCATCGGCGCCGGTCCCCGATGCGACGGCCAGGTCCTGGTTTTCCACGACGTCCTCGGTCTCTACGCCGGTCACACGCCGAAGTTCGTCCGCAGGTACGCGAACATCGGCGGCGAGATGCAGTCAGCGCTCGAGCGCTTCCTTTCCGACGTCCGCGAAGGACGCTTCCCCGACGAGGTGGCGGAGTCGTTCCACGGCGCGAGCGAAGAGGAGCTGAAGCGCCTCTACGGCGAAAGAAGCAACGTCGTGGAGATCAAGAAGGACAAAGTGGAGAAGGTCGAAAAAGCGGAATAGGGAGGATGGGGAGGAGAAGCGGCACAGGCGTCATCGTGCGCTGCGGAGCCGCGAAGCGGGCAGCGCGGCGAAGGACCGTCTGGTGATAAGCCCTCCCTCGTTTCTCATCCCTCTCTTCCGACTTTTCTGAATGAATGATCATCACTCGCACCATCCCTGAGACCCGTCAGGTCATCGCCACGGCGCGAGCGCAGGGGCGTACCGTCGGCTTCGTGCCGACGATGGGCTTTCTGCACGAGGGGCACCTGTCGCTCGTGGAGGTCGCGCGGAAGGCGGGAGCGGACTTCATCGCCGTCTCGATCTTCGTCAACCCGCGTCAATTCGGGCCGGCCGAGGACTTCGACCGCTACCCTCGCGATGAGGAGCGCGACCGTTCGTTGCTGGAGGAAGAAGGAGTCGACCTTCTCTTTCTGCCGGACGTCGAGACGATGTATCCGGCTGGCGCGACGACGGTGGTGTCGGTCGGGGGAGTATCGAAGCCGCTCGAGGGATCGCGCCGTCCGGGGCACTTCGACGGTGTGGCGACGGTCGTGGCGAAGCTGTTCAACATCGTGCAGCCGCAGATCGCGGTGTTCGGCCGCAAGGACGCGCAGCAATGTGCGGTGATCGACCGGATGGTGCGCGATCTCGACATTCCGGTGCGCCTGGTGTTCGGCGAGACCGTGCGCGAGCACGACGGACTCGCCATGTCGTCGCGAAACAGCTATCTGACGCGCGAGCAGCGGGAACTCGCCCCTGCGCTCTACCGCGCTCTGCGAGCTGGAGAAGAGGCGCTGCGGCGCAACGTCGCAGACGCCGGCGAAGTCGAGCGCCTGATGCACCAGATCGCCGCCGAGACGCCGGGTGTGGAGATCGACTATCTGGTGCTCGTCGATCCGGAGACGTTCGAACGCCCGGCCGACCTCGCCCGCGACCTTCTCCTTGCCGGTGCCATTCGCATCGGAAAGACGCGGCTGATCGACAACGTGCGAGTCGCGAGAAGCGGACCGCTCCACCAGTCGTAGACGATGTTGACACCCGCTCTCGTCCGAGGGAGCCCCGGCGGGGATGTCGGATCGGCCGAGACCTCTCGATTGCGTGCGCCAGGCGATTCGGGCGCGCGATGGTCGATCGTTCGACCGTTAGCCCGAATACCTGTCCGAACATTTCGGCGATCCGCTCATAGGACACCGAGCAGCGCCGCCAGCGCGATGGCCACCGGACCGATCTGCACTCCACCAACCGCTCCGGTTGCATCCGAGATCTGCTCGACGTGACGACCTTGGACCTTCCGGCCGCACTGCATGCAGATGCCGTAGTGAATCTCGAACTCCGTCGTCGTTGGAGCAATCGCTGGCAGATCGATTTGGTACTGATGCTCCACTCCCGCCAGACGAACTGCACCTCGACAAGGGCACATCAGCGGCACCTGCCCGACGAGTTTCCTGTCGATACTCGTCGGGATGGAGCGCCGCGACCGCGATCCTTCAGGCTTTCGTCCAGGCTTCTTCGGATCTGTCTTCCGCACTCCGCGCGAGAATGGAGCCGCCTGCCGCTTACCGGCCCGCCGCTCCTCCTCCAGCGCCTTACGAAGCGCGCGTTCTCGGCCCGGAGCGAAGCATTCTCCGCCTCCAGCTCCGCAGCCCGCTTCTCCAACGCTTCGACCCGTTGCCGCATCGCCGCCAACTCGGCGAGCAGCCCCTCCGCTCCCTGCACGCACTCAGTAACTTGCGATCTCAACCCGCGATCAATACGGTAAACAGATACATCAGAAGTTCATCGCGAGAGCGAACGTCGCACAGCGGAGAATCGCCGCCCAACAAGCAGCAACACCCGCCGTGAACCGCCGCGCCAGTGCGGTTCGAGAGCTATACTTCAGTGCGGGCGGTTCACGCGGGTAAGCCGCAGACCGTTGAGCGGCGTAGAATCTGCGAAATGGCTGTTTCATACGTGCACTGCCATCGCTGCGGCAATACAACCAAGCACGAGTCACTTGCCGTCCGCAAGGTCGACGAGAACGTAGGTGAGGGCATCACTTCGTTCTCGTGGCGAAATACTTACGAAGTGCTCGAATGCTGCGGCTGCGGCGCCCTTTGCCTTTGCGTTACCTACCTAGATCTCGATGACCGCGAGGAGGTGCATTACTTTCCAGCACCGATCTCGCGGCCGTTGCCGCATTGGCGCTGGCAAGTGCCCGACGAATTACGCGAGTTGCTCGAGGAAATCTATGCGGCTCTCCAGATCGGCGCTCCGCGATTGGCTTTGATGGGTACGAGAGCGCTGATCGACATGGTCGCCGTCCGCGAAGCGGGCGACGTCGGCACGTTCACCGCAAAGGTTGCCGCACTTGAGCAGAGGGGTTTCGTCAGCAAGAGAAATAGCGACGTGCTGGCCGTGGCTCTTGACGCAGGCAACGCAGCGGCTCACCGCGGGTTCAAGCCGGAGATTGACGTGCTACTCGCGGTCATCGACATCGTCGAGAATATCGTACAAGCCATATATCACCTGCCTCATCGCGCATCGCGCGTCCAAAGGGAGACGCCACCACGTACGCGCGTGCACTGACGCCGCCCAACTCGTCGCTCCAGCGGCCTTCGGCCCGCCCCTGGCGCGAGCCGAAGCCGCTGGGCTTTGAGCGTTAGGCTGGTTCGTCGGGAGACCAAAGCTCTGCTTTCGTCTCATGCGACTGACGGCTGGGCGGGACGCGGTCAGCTCCGGCTCGCGATCATCTCCACCGCCCGCGCCACGCGCCTCGCCCGCGTCTCCGGCTTCTTCGCCTCCTCGATCGCCTCGACGTACTCGCGTTGATGGCTGAAGCTGAGCTTCTGCCATCGATCCCATGCGCCGGGGGAGGCTTTGAGAGCTTTCGCGAGGTCGGCGGGCGGCTTGATCTCGCGCTTTTCTT
>DATLYG010000048.1:0-7937 GCA_035574985.1 Thermoanaerobaculia bacterium
TCGTCGACCGCACGCCTCCCGCCTCGGACGGAAGCAGCAAATACCTTTTCGCGCTGCGCGACGCGCAGAAGATCGAATCGGTCTACATGCCGATGGGGGATCGCACCAGCATCTGCCTTTCCTCGCAGGCCGGGTGCGCCGTCGGCTGCACATTCTGTGTGACCGGTTTTTTCGGCGCCGGGCGCAACCTGCAGCCCTCGGAGATGGCGGGCCAGCTTCACACCATCCGTCTCGAGAAGCAGATCGCCTTCGAGCAGCTCAACGTCGTCTTCATGGGGATGGGAGAGCCTCTGCTCAACTTCGACAATCTCGTGACGACGCTCGAGATTCTCTACCGGAACATCGCGCCGAAGAGGATCACCGTTTCGACCGCGGGCATCATCCCTGGGATCGACGCTCTGGCGGACCTCGATCGCCGTCCCAACCTCGCCATCTCCATCAACGCTCCCGATGCGCAGCGACGGGAGGAGATCATGCCGATCACGAAGAAGTATCCGCTCGCGGAGCTGGTCGAGTCGCTGCGCCGGTTTCCGCTCGAGAAGGGGCGGGAGATCACGGTCGAGTACGTGCTCCTGGCCGGCTACAACGACTCCCGGCAGGACGCCGTCGATCTGGCGAGGCTGATTCGGGGGCTGCGCGCGAAGGTGAACGCCATCCCGTTCAACCCCGACCCGAATCTCCCGGCCTGGATGAAGCGGCCCGGCGAGGAGGCGATCGACGACTTCGTCGAAACGCTGGTGCGCAACGGCGTCCGCGTGACGGTTCGGAGATCGAAGGGGCGCGAGATCGCCGCGGCATGCGGTCAGCTTCGCGGCCGCGCCGAGCGGCGCCGGCCGCGAAGCGCGACTTGAGCAGGGGGCCCGCTCCTCAATCCCCGACTCCGCGGAGCGCGAAGTGTCGCAACGCGGTGTGGACCGCGCCGCTCGGGTTGAGCTGGCTCGAGTAAAGGGTCACCTTCTCCACCCGGAACGTCTCGGATTCGTAGCTGCCCAGCGCCTTGTGAAAGATCTCGATGCAGGCGGGAGGCCATCGGTCTCGAACGCGCAGGAGCGTCAGGTGCGCCCGGAAGTCCGATCCGTCGAGCTGCACACCGGCCTCCCGGACGCAGTCCCGCACGCTCTCCGCAACCGCACGAAAGGGCTCCTCGGGAGCCACCCCCAGCCATCCGACGCGCGCGTGCCGCGAGTTGGGAAAAAAACCGCAGCCGTGCAGGCGTGCCTCGAAGGCGGAATGCTCTCCGAGCCGCGGCGTGAGCAGCGCCGCGAGCCGGTCGACCAGCGAATCGGGATGCTCGCCGAGGAACGCGAAGGTCAGGTGCTGGGACTCGGGGCGAACCCACGAAGAGGGCGGAAGCTTCGACCGTACCTTCGCGACGCGATCGTTGACGCTCTGCAGCACGTGGGACGGGAACGTCGTCGCGATGAATAGGCGCACAACCTGGACCTGCCCCGGAATTGTACGACGCAAAAGAAAACGGGGCAGCGCTTCCACGCTGCCCCGTACGAGGATGACCTGCCTGTCAGATCAGACCAGAGTGACGTTGGCGGCCTGAAGTCCCTTCGGGCCCCGCGTCACTTCGAACTCGACCGTCGCGCCCTCGGCGAGAGAGCGGAAGCCGTTGCCCTGAATGGCGCTGAAGTGCACGAACACGTCCTCGCCACTGTCGGTCGTGATGAATCCAAAACCCTTGGCGTCATTGAACCACTTGACGGTACCGGTTGTCTTGCTCACGGTGATCTCTCCTTTCTGTGCTGCCATCGGAGACATCCCCGTGTGGCAAATCACTAGTTGCGGAAGGGTCAACCGGACGTGGAGTAGGGCTATTCCCTCACCGGCCCGTGTGACGGTGTCACCGGTCGGCCTGGCCCGCAAGAAACTGCGGGGTGAAGATCCGTGCGATCTCCTCTTCGCTCAGAAGATTGCGCTCCCGAAGAAGCTCGGCGACCGGCCTTCCGCTCCGTGCCGATTCCCTGGCGATCTCGGCCGCTGCCGTGTAGCCGATGATCGGATTCAGCACCGTCGCAAGAGCCGGGGACCTGACGTAGTAGGCCTCGCAGCGTTCCCGGTCCGCTTCGATGCCGCGGATGCACTTTTCGACGAATACCGGAAGAAAGTTCTTGAGGATCTCGATCGAGAAGGTGACCTCGAACGCCATGAGCGGCATCATCACGTTCAGCTCGAGCTGACCGGCCTGCGATGCGTACGCGACCGCGCTGTCGGCGCCGACGATGTGAAAGCAGATCTGGTTCATGCATTCGAGCAGCGACGGGTTGACCTTTCCCGGCATGATCGACGATCCGGGCTGGACGGCGGGCAGCCGGATCTCCGCGAGACCGGTCAGCGGTCCGGAGGCGAGAAGGCGGAGATCGTTCGTGATGCGCGTCAGTTCGAGCGCGAGATTGCGCAGGGCCGCGGAGACGGCGACGACCGGGAGCTGCGACTGCATCGACTCGCGGAGATCGTCGTTCGATGCGAGATCGAGTTGCGCGAGGGCGGAGAGATGCCGCACTACCGCGAAGCGGAAGCCGCGGGGCGTGTTGATGCCCGTTCCGGTGGCGGTTCCGCCGATGCCGAGCTGCCGCAGTTCCCCGGCGGCGTCGTCGAGGAGGCGCGTCGCGCGCCGCACCGCCGCCGCCCAGGCGCGGAACTCCTGGCCCAGGGTGACCGGAACGGCGTCCTGCAGATGCGTCCGCCCCGATTTGATGACGTCGTCGAACTCCTCTCCCTTCGCCTGCAGCGCCGCGGTGAGGCTCTCGAGCGCCGGGATCAGTTCGCGCAGGAGCAGCAGGGTGGCGATGCGGATCGCGGTCGGGAAGACGTCGTTGGTCGACTGCGACATGTTGACGTGATCGTTCGGATGGACCGGCACGTACTCGCCCACCCGCCCACCCAGCGCCACGTTCGCCAGGTTCGCGAGCACTTCGTTGCAGTTCATGTTGAACGAGGTGCCGGCGCCGGCCTGGAAGACGTCGACGACGAACTGCCGCTGATGTGTCTCGAAGTTCCGGAGGACCTCGTCGCAGGCGCCGGCGATCGCATCCGCCCGTTTCGGATCGAGTGCCCCGAGCTCGCGATTCGCCAGCGCGGCCGCTTTCTTGATGAGAAGGAACGAGCGGATGAAGGCGGGGTGCTCGCGGAGGCCGCTGACCGGATAGTTCTCCACCGCGCGCTGCGTCTGCGCGCCGTAGAGCGCGTCGTCGGGAACGACAACCTCACCGAGCGTGTCACGTTCGATTCTGGGCATGATGCAGACGTGGCATGAGGAATGCCCGGCTCGCAGACCTCACGCCTTCAGCGCTTCGAAACGCTTCTTCGATTCCTCGAACACCTGCTTGTGGAGCGACTGGCCGTGCGCGTCCATGGTCACGATGGCCATGAAGTCCTCCACCCACAGATGCCAGATGGCCTCGGGTGATCCAAGGTCGAGCCAGTCGACGCCGTCCACGCGCTTGATCGACGCCGCGCAGACCTGCGCGGCCCCGCCGATGGCGTGCAGGTAGACCGCCCCGTACCGCCAGCAGGCCTCGAGCGTTTTCTCCCCCATGCCGCCCTTGCCGATCACGCCGCGGATCCTGTAGTCGCGGATCACCTCCCACTGGTAAGGCTCTTCCCGCGAGGAGGTCGTCGGGCCCGCCGCCTTGCAGACCCAGCGGTCACCTTCCTTCACCATCACCGGGCCGCAGTGATAAATGATGTGGCCTTCGAGGTCGACCGGAGGTTTCACCCCTTCGTGCAGGCGATGGTGCACGGCGTCGCGCCCGGTGTAGAGACGGCCGGTGATGCTCACCGTGTCGCCGACCTTCAGCGAGCGCACCGTCGCTTCGTCGATGGGAGTCGTCAGCTTGATCATCAGTAGAGCCACTCCGTGGCGCGGCCGGCCACGTCGAGGTTGACCCCCCGCCGCCGGTACGCCCAGCACATGTAAGCGATCGAAACGAAGAAGGACGCGGGAAGCCGATTCAGCTTCCCGATCTTGCAGGCGAGCAGCGTCGTCTTCCCCCCGAATCCCATCGGCCCGATCCCCAACTGGTTCGCCTTCTCGACCACACGCTGTTCCAGTGCGGCCAGCACCGGATCGGGATTCGTGTCGTCCATGGTGCGGAGGAGCTGCTCCTTGGCGTACTCGTATCCCGTGGCGCGGTCCCCTCCGATGCAGACCCCGAGAATCCCCGGGCCGCATCCCTGGCCCTGCGCCTGAAGGACGGCGTCGAGGATCGCGTTCTCCACTCCCTTCAGATCGCGCGCCCCCAGCTCCGGATGCGGCAGCGAATACTGCGCATTCATGTTCTCGCAGCCGCCCCCCTTCAACACCAGCTTCACTTCGACGTGAGGCTTGCGCCACTGGCGGAAGTGAAAGACCGGCGATCCGGGGCCCGTGTTGTCGCCGCTGTTCTTCCCGGTGATGCTGTCGACGCTGTTCTGGCGGAGATACCCGATCTTCGTCGCGTGCCGCACCGCCTCGGTGGCGACCTCCTCGAACTCGAGCTGGTCGTAGCCGACGGGCGTGTGGACGTAGAACAGGATCGTCCCGGTGTCCTGGCAGAGGGGGAGCGAGTTCTCGCGCGCCAGGCCGATGTTGCAGCCGATCACGTTCAGCGCGACCTCCGCGTTCGATCCTTCGGCTTCGTGCTTGCGTGCTTCGGTGATGGCGCGGACGACGTCGTCGGGGAGGATCGTCGACGTGCGCCGGATCAACTCCACCAGCGACTCGAAAAGTGCCGGCTGCGGTTGTTCGCGGTCGATGGGATGGACTGTCATAGGGTGAACTTTATTCGATCCCGGGCCGGCCGATGTGATGCTGCTCTCTCGAACAAGTGCATCGGAAATGCAGTCATTCCCAAGTTGGTTTACAGGGTTGAGTGTACTAGACTCAATGTGAGGTAAGCCAATGAACTTCAACAAGCTTACGGTCAAGGCACAGGAAGCCGTGGTGGAGGCACAAAACCTCGCCCGTGGGGCCGGGAACCCGGAGGTCACCCCCGAGCACCTCCTGCTCGCGCTGTTGCGGCAGGAGGGAGGGATCGTCGGGCCGATCCTGACGAAGCTCGGCCAGACGCCGGCGACGATCGAGGCCGAGGTGGCGGCGGAGGTGTCGAAGTACTCGAAGGTCGGCGGGGCGTCGGCGGAGCCGATGGTTGCCCCGCTGCTGCGCAGAGTCTTCGATGCCGCGTTCAAGGTGGCGGACGACTTCAAGGACGAGTACGTCTCGACCGAGCATTTCCTGCTCGCCATTGCCCAGACGAAAGAGACTGCGGCGGCGCGCATTCTGGCGCGGCATGGGGCGGTGCCCGACGCGATCCTCAAGGCGCTGCAGGCGGTGCGGGGGACGCAGCGGGTGACCGATCAGAATCCGGAAGACAAGTACCAGGCGCTCGAGCGATACGCGCGCGATCTGACGGAGCTCGCGCGGCGGGGGAAGCTCGATCCGGTGATCGGGCGGGACGAGGAGATCCGCCGCGTGATTCAGGTTCTCTCGCGGCGGACGAAGAACAACCCGGTCCTGATCGGCGAGCCGGGGGTCGGGAAGACCGCGATCGTGGAAGGCCTCGCGCGGCGCATCGTCGAGGGAGACGTCCCCGAGGGGCTGAAGAACAAGCGCGTGGTGGCGCTCGACCTCGGCGCGCTCATCGCCGGTGCGAAATACCGCGGCGAGTTCGAGGACCGCCTCAAGGCCGTGATCAAGGAGGTGGAGGAGAGCGAGGGGAACGTGATCCTGTTCATCGACGAGCTGCACACGCTCGTCGGGGCGGGCGCGGCCGAGGGGGCGATGGACGCCTCGAACCTGCTCAAGCCGGCGCTCGCGCGCGGCGAGCTGCGCGCCGTCGGCGCGACGACGCTCAACGAATACCAGAAGCACATCGAGAAGGACGCCGCGCTCGAGCGGCGCTTCCAGCCGGTCTACGTCGGAGAGCCGACGGTCGAGGACACGATCGCGATTCTCCGCGGTCTGAAGGAGCGCTACGAGGTGCACCACGGCGTGAAGATCACCGACTCGGCGATCGTCGCCGCGGCCACCCTTTCCCATCGGTACATCACCGACCGGTTCCTTCCCGACAAGGCCATCGACCTGATCGACGAGGCGGCTTCGCGGCTGCGCATCGAGCTGACTTCGATGCCGCAGGAGATCGACGAACTCTCGCGCCGCATGACTCAGCTCCAGATCGAGAAGCAGGCGCTGTCGAAGGAGGAATCGCCGGTGGCGAAGGAGCGCCTCCGCGCGATCGAGAGCGAGATCTCCGAGCTGCAGGAGAGGATCGCCGGCCTGAGGGCGCAGTGGGAGAGCGAGAAGGGCGTCATCACGCAGATCAACGAGCTGAAGGCGAAGATCGAGCAGACCCGCGAGGAAGCCGCACGGGCCGAGCGCGAAGGCGACCTCAATCGTGCCGCGGAACTCCGCTACGGCACGCTCCCGCAGCTCCAGCGCGACCTCGGCGCCGCATCGCAGAAGCTGAGCGAGATCCAGAAGAACGGCGCGCTGCTGCGCGAGGAAGTCACCGACGAAGACATCGCCGAGATCGTGTCGAAGTGGACGGGAATCCCGGTGACGAAGATGCTCGAGTCGGAGATGCAGAAGCTCCTCCGGATGGAGGAGGTGCTCAAGTCGCGCGTCGTCGGCCAGGAGGAAGCGGTCGAGGCGGTGTCGAATGCCGTCCGCCGCTCGCGCGCCGGGCTGAAGGACCCGAACCGCCCGATCGGCTCGTTCATCTTCATGGGGCCGACCGGCGTCGGAAAGACCGAGCTGGCGCGTGCTCTCGCCGAGTTCCTCTTCGATGACGAGAACGCCATGGTGCGCATCGACATGTCGGAGTACATGGAGCGCCACGCCGTGGCGCGTCTGATCGGCGCGCCCCCCGGATACGTCGGCTACGAGGAGGGAGGACAGCTCACCGAGGCCATCCGCCGCCGCCCCTACGCGGTGGTCCTCTTTGACGAGATCGAGAAGGCGCATCCGGAAGTCTTCAACGTGATGCTCCAGATCCTCGATGACGGGCGCCTGACCGACTCGAAGGGACGGGTGGTCGACTTCAGGAACACGGTCATCATCATGACCTCGAACATTGGCTCGCAGTACATCCACGAGTTCCAGCAGTCGATGCGCACGCCGCAGCAGGAAGAGGAGATGCGGCGGAGGGTCGAACAGGAGCTGCACGCGCGCTTCCGTCCCGAGTTCCTCAACCGCATCGACGACATCATCGTCTTCCACGCGCTCGATCTGGCGCAGATCAAGCGGATCATCGAGATCCAGCTCCGCCGCCTCGGCAAACTGATCGCCGACCGCGGACTGAGCCTCGAGGTCAGCGACGCGGCGAAGGAACTTCTCGCCCGCGAGGGGTACGATCCGGCGTTCGGCGCGCGCCCGCTCAAGCGTGCGCTGCAGCGGCTGATCATCGACCCGCTGGCGATGCGGCTGCTGGAAGGGAAGTTCAAGCCGGGCGACATCGTCTTCGTGAACGCGCGCGACGGCAAGGTCGAACTGTCGCTCGAACCGGAGCCGGTGAGCGTGCATTGACCGGGAACACCCCTCCTGCGCCGCCGCACGCCGGGCGGAAATCGGCACCGCCGGCCGTCCGGTCGCCCGACGGCGCAGGAGTCACCAGCTTCCCATCTCCGGCGAAAACATCACCTCGTAGACCTTTCGCGCCCAGCTTCGTTTCCCGAATTCCATCTTCCCTTCCTGCTGTAACCACTCCCTGATGGGAAGCGTGAATCCGGTTTTTCGTCTTTTACGGATTTCCTCAGGAAGCGGCGGTCGAGGGGCCATGGCGAGAAGGTCCTTGCCTCTCCTGCGCCGCGTGACCAGCACCGGCGCGAGCCTCCGCAGCAGGTGCGCGTCGACCAGCGGCACGCGAACCTCCAGCGAGTGGGCCATGCTGGCCCAGTCGGTGTCGCGGAGAAGCTGGTTGCGCAGGTAGAGCGACGATTCCAGCGCGGCGACG
>DATLYG010000049.1:0-24613 GCA_035574985.1 Thermoanaerobaculia bacterium
CGATCATGGGGTGATGTCGCCGCATCATACCGGTCACGCAACGTGGGGGCGATGGAATCCGGCGGCGCATCACGATGAGGAGCTCGAGCCGAATTTCGAGATCGCCTCGTGGCACGGCCGCAACGAGTTCTACGGCAACCCGCACGAAGGGCGCCGGCAGGTGCCGGGCCATCAGTATCAGGACGCGCTTCGCCTCGGGCGGCACGTCGGGGTGATGGCGGCGAGCGACACGCACCATCTGAGTCCGGGAGAAGGCGGGCTGACCGCGGTGCTCGCCGATCGCCTCGACCGCGCATCGATCTTCGACGCCATCCGCAACCGGCGGAACTACGCGACGAGCGGCCCGCGCATCGTCCTCGAGTTCACCGCCAACGGCGCGCCGATGGGATCGATCGTCGAGACGCCGCTGCCGGTCGCGATGAGCGTGAGGATCGAAGGGACCGCTCCGATCGATCGGGTGGAGATCGTGCGCGATCTCATCGACACCTTCGCCGCGGTTCGAATCGAGCAGAATCCGGACGGTCCCGACGGCGTCTTTCTGATTTACGAGCCGCAGAATCCCGAGGGAGGACGCCGCCTGCGGCTCGACGACATGCGCAGGCTCTCGTTCGATGTGACCGAAGTCGAGCCTCGCAACGGGGAGACGAGCTACTACGTGCGCGTCACGCAGGCGGACGGGCATCAGGCGTGGTCGTCGCCGATCTGGATCCGGCAGAAGGAGCCGCGGGAGAAGTGAGTGGTCGGCCAAGCACGACCGGTCGCAACCATCTTGCAACGGTCATGCGGGATCTGCTGGCGATGTCTGCGTCACTCGTCGTGAACGATGCCACTGCATTGCTTCCTCCTCGTTCCTCGACCTCGCCGCGTCTCCCACGGGTCAACGGCAGGATCTTCATGAACCACTACGATGGCAGAGGCCGCATCCGGTTTTGCGACACGGCGACTCCATTTGCTACTCTGCCGCTCCCAAGGTCCACTCATGAGAAAAGTCATCGTTCGGGCGCCGGTGCGCGCCGACCTCGCTGGCGTAGGGATATCCGAGCAGTCGCTCCGGAGCCATGAAGAGAGGCGTACCGACGGTTCCGTGCTGCGTGAGGCGCTCGTGCGGCTCGTTCATCAGCTTCGCGATTCCGAAGTCGACGACCTTCATCACTTCGCCGCCGTTCACTCGGTGCAGGAAGACGTTGTCCGATTTCACGTCGCGGTGGATCACTCCCGCGGCATGAAGAAGTGGGAAGCGCGGCTCGCATCGACTCACGACGGCGAAGAAGCGCGCCTCCTGGAATCGCTCCAGTAGGAGGGGAGCGGACGTCTCGTCCGCTCCCCGCGCGTGAGCGCGGCTGACGCCGCGCAGAGCGGACGAGGACGTCCGCTCCCCTCTAAGATGACGCGGTGCGCCGTGCTCGAAGCTTTCTCCTCGCTCTTCTGATCGTCGGATCGACGTGGCTGCTGATGCTGCGAGATCACGGCTGGGACATTTCCCGCTTCGTTCTGGCCGGCGATCAATTTGCCGCGCCGGAAGTCGTGCCGGCATGCCTGCATGTCGACAGAGGATCGGCAGGCTACGACGGCCAGTTCTATTACCGGCTCGGCATTGCACCGTTCTCCTTCGAGACTCGCGCGCACGGAATCGAGTTCGACTATCCGGTGTACCGCCAGCAACGAATCCTCTACCCACTGCTGGCGTTCGTTCTTGCGGCCGGCCAACCATGCGCCGTCCTCTGGTCGCTGGCGCTGATCAATGTGATCGCGATCGCAGCGATCGCCGCCGTCGCAATCATGCTGCTGGGAGACCGCGGAACGTGGTGGTCAGCAGTGAGCGTCGCGCTGTGGCCCGGATTCATCTATTCGCTCGCTCGCGATTTGACGGAACCGCTGGCGATGCTTCTGGCCACTCTCGCGATCCACATGCTGGTGAAGCGGCGCTTCGTCCCCGCGGCGTTGCTGTTGACGGCTGCTGGTCTTGCGCGCGAAACGTCGTTGCTGATTCCGCTGAGTTTCCTCGGCCTGGAGTCATTCCGCTCGCTGAGCGAACGTCGCTGGCCGCGACATCTGTGGGTCGGACTCATTCCCATCGCTGCGCACGTCGGCTGGAAGCTTTTCCTGTTCGCGGCATGGTCGCTTCCGGTGAACTTCGGCGCCGCGATCTTCGCGGTGCCGTTCAGCGCGCCGTTTCGACTTCTGCGGGAGGCACTCTCGCATCAAGACACGGTGACGGCAGTCGAAGTGCTCGGTCTTCTTGTGCTCGGTGTCGTCGCAGCCCTTGCGTTGCGTCGCTCCGATGCAGATCCCCTGATCCGAATCTGCTGGCTGGCCTACGCGGCGATGCTCTGGTCTCTCGATCCCGGGATCTGGATCGAAGACGTGGCATTCATGCGCGCGGCCACTGAGTTCGGAGTCGTGAGTCTTCTCCTGATGGCGAGTTCTGTGCGCGCGTATCGAATGGCAGCACTTCTTCCGATTCTGGGATGGGGACTGCTGACATACGACGTCATTCTCCAGCGATGAAACTATTCGATGTCGTCGATCGAGCGCGGCCAGTCGCTCTTGAGCAGCCGCGACAACGCGCGATCGGCGAGGAGACGCCCGCCGGTCTGGCATCGCGCGCAGTAGTTCGTCTCGTTCTCCGCGTAGACGATCCGCTGCACCGGGGAGCCGCAGACCGGGCATGGCTTGCCGAAGCGGCCGTGAACGGCCATTCCTTCGCGGAAGGCGGTCACCTTTTGGGGGAACCTGGGGGAACCCTTCACCGCTCTCGCGGCGCAGACGGTCGCTCCAGTCGAGGAGCGTTTCGCGCGTCGCCGCATGCAGTCGCGCGATCTCTTCGTCGTCGAGATTCGTCGTGAGCTGCACGGGGGAGAGCCGCGCGCGATGGAGGATCTCGTCGGAATACGCGTTGCCGATTCCGCTGAAGAGATGCGGATCGGCGAGGGCGCGCTTGATGGTTTGGCGCTCGCGCGTGAGCGCCTTGCGGAACTCCTCGAGCGGCGCCTCGAGAACCTCGATTCCTCCCGGATCGAGCGAGCGGAGGTTCTTTTCGCCGCGAATGAAATGGATCGACGCGCGCCTTTTCGATCCCCCCTCCGTCAGGAGGAGTGTTCCATTCTCGAAGTCGAACGCGGCCGGGCCTAACTTTCCCGGAATCTTCGCGTCGCGAGGCAGCTGAAGAGAAATCCCCACAGCAGCGTCGACGACGGGACGAGCGTGCGGCGCGTCGCTTCGAAGAGGACGAAGAGCAGCGCGACGGCGATGATCCCGCCGATCGTTCCGTGCAGTAGCCCTTCGATGAAGAAGGGCCCGCGGATGATCCGCTCGGTGGCGCCCACGAGCCGCATGATCTCGATCTCTTCGCGGTAGAGGATCATCGTCAGGCGGATGACGTTCGCGATCGTGAAGGCGCGGCGAGACCGAGGATTCCTCCCGATGCGAAGCCGATGAGGTTCACGACGTCCAAACGCCATGCGCCTGTTCATCGCGACGACCTTTCCGGCCGGGGTCATTCGTGCCGTCAACGAACGAGGCGGAAAGATTCGGACGAAGCTTCCTCCCGCCTCGAGCCGGAGCCGATGAGCGTGCATTGAGGGCGGAGATTTATGTCCCCAGTTTCAAAGCGTGACAGTGCCGCCAAGACTTAAGTCGTGGTATATTGCTGCACGCTGTCCATTACTCCTGTTCTAGGAGAATTGGTGAAACGATTCCTTTCTATCCTTAAGCTAATGTGTGTGTGTGTGTGTTAGCATTAGCCTCTTCGGCTGCGTACGCGGGACCAGAGAAGATCGCCCGTGCGCGCGAGTCCGTGCGGGGTCAGTACATTGTGGTTTTTACAGCCGATGCCCCACCACTTGCGACCGCCTCGGCTGTAGTGTTGCTCCATGGTGGAGCCATTTGGACTCACTACCCGTCTGTCAAGGCCGTCGCGGTCCGAATGACCGAAGCACAGGCCCTGGCGCTGTCCGATCATCCGTATGTAAAGAGAGTTGAAGAAAACGCCGTCCTGCGACTGGACGCTTCGAATCCTCAGACCGGACTCCTCACGCCAACGTACGGCAATAACTCGCTTTGGGGACTGGACCGTGTGGATCAAAAGGGTCCGGGGGCGCCACGAGTGGATAGCGAGTATGCCTGGTGTGCCGATGGGGCGCCGGTATGGATCTACGTCATGGATACGGGTGTCAATCCGAGTCACACTGTAGAATTCGGCAGCCGAGTAGACACAGCGCCTGACTTTGATGCTTACCTTCAGAGCGTCGGTCAAGCGATGGGCGATCCCGCCGAGTGTTGGGACACATCGCTCCGCGACGACGCTCGATGTGGTCACGGTACAGCGGTTGCTTCTATAGCCGCGGGCGATACTTTTGGTGTTGCCAAAACTGCTCGTATCGTTGACCTTCGGACGTCGGATCCGATCTGGGGCATGCCACTGAGTCGTTTACTTGCGGCTCTGGAGTTCTTGAACACGCAAGATCAACGAACAGGCGATAAAGTGTTGAATATCAGTTCCTCCAGTCTGACCACGTGGGATAGCCGCGAGCACACGGTAAAAGAACTCATCGGGCAACTCACCGACGGCGCGAAGAATTTCAAGGTCGTACTTTCGGCGGGAAATGATGACTCGGATGCGTGGTGGTATGTCCCGGCGTCTGCCGAGCGTGCGATCACGGTGGGAGCGATCAATAAAGATTCTGATACGAAGTGGTCCGCATCCAACTGGGGCGCGACCGTCGACTTTTGGGCGCCGGGTCAATTCGTCGAGTCAGCATCGCCCCTCCTGCCGCCCTGGGTTGATCCTTGGCGGTACCGAAGCCAGAGCTATACATGCAATGACAGTGGCTACGTCGATACCTGCACGTCCGGAACGTCCTTTGCTGCTCCTCACGTCTCTGGAATCGTCGCGCGATATCTTCACCGGCACCCCGGTGCGCGACGCGACGACGTCTTGAGCGCGCTCGAGAGCATTAGTGCCACGTATTCGGGTGCGACCGTCACTGATCGCACGGCGGTCACACGCCGCGTCGCCGTTTTCAACGAGTGTCCCTAGGGAACGACCATGCGACGAACCCTGATTCTCAGTCTCTACACGCTTCTTTCCGTGCCGCTTGCGGCAGACCACACTGGCCGTTACGCCAATTGGGACCGAATTCTGATCCCATTCGCGAGACTCGCCTCTCCGCTGCCAGGAGAAAACGGGTCACTCTGGACTGTCCACGTCATGGCTCGCAACAACAGCAATGCGCCGATGTTCATCACGACAGATCCCCTGCTGCCGGGCGAAATCTGCGTTCAGTGCCGCGGGCCGTTCGCGCCGGGCGAAACAGCCGATCCGAGTTCGGCAACTATGGGCCTTGGCCAGTTCATCTACGCCGAGCGAGCGGCTGATGTTTCCCTGGCCGTTCGTGTACAAGACGTATCACGACAGGCACAGACGTGGGGAACATCCGTCCCCGTGGTTCGTGAGAGCGATGTGTTCACGGGTCCTCTGACACTGCTCGATGTCCCGGTGACACCCGAATTCCGGGTTGCGCTACGCGTCTATGACTTCGACCTGTTCGACGGGCGCGAGGTGAAGTTCCGTCTGATCGATTCCGCGAGCGGCGTTCTGCTCGCTGACACCAGGGCACGACTCAGCGCTGGTTTCAATGGGGATCACAGGATGGTGGGCCGAGTTCCTCCGACGTTCTCCATCGGGAATCTGGTCGCCGAGTTTCCTCAGATCATCGCGGCGTCGCGCATCCATATCGCCATCGAGCCGATGACTCCGGGGCTGCGCTTCTGGGCGTTCGTTTCTGTCACGAATAACGAGACACAGCACGTAACTGCGCTTTTGCCTTGACCTGAGGAACATGTTTGAGGGGCTCGCCCTGGGCGGGTCCCTCATCCGTGCGAGTTCATTCGCGGCTCACGCCTTCGAGCGTCCTGGTGGCGATGTTGGCCGCGCTCTCTGGCGCCGGGTTCCTGTTCGACGACGAAAACGCGACGAAGCGCCGCGCGCTGGCTGCGGCCGATCGCCGGCCGGCCGGATCGAAGGGAAGTTCAAGACAGGCGACACGGTGTTCGTCGGGGTTTCGCCGGAAGGGAGCTGGATCTCTCGTTTCGAGCCGGAACCGATCTTGCATCGAGGCGGGCGCGCGATTTGCGAGCACGTCGGTCATGCGACTCCTCATTGCGCTTGCTCGCCGTTCTGCTGATTCGTTGCCCGGGAGACGAGGGGAAGGACTTCGCACGAAGCGGTCCCGGAGAGTCCAAGCGCCGCCCCCGCGGCGCCTCCGTCGACCGGAGACGAGGTCGGGGCGTTGAGCCCGATTCCGCATCAGCAGGAGAATCCGGCCGCGCGGCCGGAGACGGTTCCGGGGGTCGACGTCGAGGCTCACCTGATCGAATGCGCGATCCACAACGACTCCGTGACCTCGGATGCGACGGGTCCGGGTGCGGTATTCTCGAATCTCCTCCGCGATTCGCGACGTCCACGCCGTCAGCGAATGATCGCCTTCGGCGATTTCGATTGACGGTCCCCCCGAAAAGACCTTGTCGCTTCCATCGAGGATGACGTTCGCTGCTCACAACGAAGAGCCCCAGCCCATTCATGTGGACTGCCGAGTCCGACAAGATCCTCGAAAAAGTCGGGCGGGCCCGGGATGCGGTCTCAAGTCAATGAGAGCGTGAGACACTACACTCGCCGGCAGAGGCCGCATCCGGTTTTGCGACACGGCGACTCCATTTGCTACTCTGCCGCTCCCAAGGTCCACTCATGAGAAAAGTCATCGTTCGGGCGCCGGTGCGCGCCGACCTCGCTGGCGGTACTCTCGATCTCTGGCCGATCTACCTCTTCCATCCCGGATCGCGCACGGTCAACGTCGCGATCTCCTACTACGCCGAGTCGGAGGTCTCCGAGACCGGTGACAGCGGAATCGAAGTCCATCTCACCGACCAGCAGTACCGGCAGCGGTACGAGTCGCTCTCGGAGCTGGCCGCCGATCCGAAGGCGGCGCTCGTCCATCGCGCTCTCGAGCATTTCCACCTGACGGGACTGTCGATCGTCACCCGCACCGACGCCCCGCGCGGCTCGGGCCTCGGGGGTTCGTCCGCGCTGACGATCACCCTCGTCCGCGCGCTCGCCGAGATCTCCGGCCGCGCGCTCGACGGCGACGATCTGGTCTTTCTCGTTCGCGATCTCGAGACACGCCTCCTCGGCATTCCCGCCGGAATCCAGGACTACTACCCCCCCGTCTACGGCGGACTCAATGCGATTCACCTCGAGCCGGGAGTCCCGGTGCGGCATCCGATCGGGATTCCGCTGCAGGAACTCGCCGACCGGATGCTGCTCCACTACAGCGGCGTCGCTCACTTCTCCGGGACCAACAACTGGGAGATGTACAAGCGGCAGGTGCAGCGGAACAGGAAGGTGCAGAAGGGGTTCGCAAAGATCGCGGCGACGGCGATCGAGATGGAGCGCGCTCTCGAGAGCGGCAACTGGGAAGCGGCCGGCGCCGCGTTGAGGAACGAGTGGGAGAACCGGAAGGCGCTGATCGACGGCATCTCGACACCCGAAATCGATGCGGCGATCGAAGCGGCGACGGGTGCCGGCGCCTGGGGCGGCAAAGTCTGTGGGGCGGGAGGCGGCGGCTGCATCGTCTTTCTGCTTCCGCCGGAGCGGCGCGCGGCAGTCGTGCGTGCCCTGTCGACGGTGCCGGGCCGGGTTCTCGACGCCGAACCGGTCGCGCATGGCATGGCAATCGTCGGTGACAGCGAGTCGCAGGCCGCATTCTCGTTCGTACGCTCGCGACGGATGCCGCAGGGGCGGGCCGGAGACGTGATCGAACAGCTCTATGTTGCCGGCGGAGAAGGCGAATACCGGCCCCATCTCCTCGCCGAAGCCATCGTCACCTACAGCGAGCCACGGTTCGGCGTGCATCAAACGACCGCTCATGCGTTTCTCGCTCCGATGGCCGCCGAGGACGGGAACGTGCTCTGGCACGAGGCGACGCCCATCGACGCATCGACGATCAGCCTCGGGGCGCTGCCCGGCGCGGAGCGGCCTCTCGGCATCGATGTGCCGGTCGAGGCGATCCTGCAGAGCGCCGCGGGATCGCAGGACGCATTTCGCCAGTTCCTCGAGGAAGGGGAACGACTGCGGATCTTTCACAATCCGTCGTTCGGGATCTACTCCGATCCTCAGGAGTCGCGCGAGGCGTTCGTCGAACGGTGCCTCGAAGAGGCGAAGCGTCAGATCGAGGAGGAGGCCGAACGGCTCGAGAAGACGTTCCGCCGGCGCATCGATCAACTGCGCGAGCGTTCGGAGCGGGACCAGCGCGAGCTGGAGGCGAAGGAAGAATCTTCGCAGCAGGAGATGGTGCCGGATGTCTCCGTCTCGTGGGGGCAGGCGCTGTATAACATCACCGCGGGGCGGCCGGCCGCGGTGGCCGAGGCGCAATCGCTCCGCGAGGTCGACTACCTCGAGCGCATCGCCCAGATCCAGCGGGCATGGGACAAGGATCTGGATGCGGTCCGGGAGGAGCTGACGTCGAGGGCGCGCGCGATCGAGGAGATCGAGCTGGTGCCGCAGAGGCGGAACATCGAGATCACGCGGTACGTCGTCGTCTGGAAGTGAGCTGGCGGGTGCCGGGCGGAATATGGCCACTTCCGCAGCGTTAGTACCCGGGCGTGTTAGCATCACCGTCGTCGGGCAGTAGCGCAGCCTGGTAGCGTACCTGAATGGGGTTCAGGTGGTCGCGGGTTCAAATCCCGCCTGCCCGACCAACTCATCTCCTGTTTTAGCAGTTGTTTAGAAACAGGAGAATCGGCCGCGTGGGCAATACGCGGGTTTCGCCGGACATTCAAACCGGAGGAACTACGATGCTCACGATCTTTCGCCGACACCTGAAAATCCTGCCCCCACCGCTCCCGCCGATACCGTCGTCGTTGCAGGTGACCCATCCTGTGGAAGGATCGCTCCGGGGCGAGACGATCCGGAAATCGCTCGATCTCACGTCATGGGAGCCTGCATCCGGCGTCGTCGCCGAGTGGAACGCGCGCGGGGAGTCGGCCCTGCGTCGTCACGCCTCGGACGATCGAAGAAGCAGTCTCTCGTTTCCTCGCGGATGCGACTATCCGGTCACTGCGAGAAGCGACGAAGAGAAAGTTCCGGTTTCTCTTCGAGAAACAACTGCTCGTCTGGTGCTGTGATCAGGGGTATCGGTTTCTGAAGGAACTCGGCGTCGATCGACTCCGGTTATTCCGCGAGACGTGGAAGGATGCACCACTCGCCGCATCGAAGAAACTCGAGCGCTCGTTTCTGCCAGGCGAACGGTTGGTTGCCGACGAATCCTGCGCTTCCGCTGAAATCGCCGAAAGTTCCGACGAAGGCGACGTTGCCGTTTACCGAAGAGGAAATGGAGAAACTCTTCCGTGCCTGCGATCATTTCTCGATCAAGGGAATCTACGGAGCTGCGGGCCTTCGGATTGCTCCGCCCGCACGGCACGGAGATCGAGCGGCCGCTCGCGATCGCCATGATCGGCGGGCTGGCCACGTCGACGCTGTTCACGCTCTTCGCGCTGCCGACCTTCCATGCGTTCGTGCATCATTGGCAGGAAAAACGGAGAGCGCGTCGAGCCGCGCGATCCCCTTCGTCGGCGATCGGATTGTTCGGACGCGACGGGTTGTGGTCCCTGCCGGGCTGACGGAGGATCGCCGAGGGTCGGCGGTTCGGAACCGCCGCTTTCCTCCCGGCCTGTTACCATCGGGATGACTCCCGCTCTGGCGGGTGTTCAGAGGTCACCATGAACGAGCCGCAGACCATCCAGATCACCCTCGACGAGAAGATCGCTCAGGGGGAGTATGTCAACTTCGCCAACATCATCCATTCTCCGAGCGAGTTCGTGATCGATCTCGGGCGGGTGGTTCCCGGCCGTACCGATGTGAAGATCTACAGCCGGGTCATCATGACGCCGCTCCACGCCAAGCAGCTCCTGCAGGCGCTCGCCCAGAACATCGGGCTGTTCGAACAGAAGTTCGGCGAGATCCGGCTGGACAACGTGCCGCAGTATTCGGTGGACGAGCCGTCGAACTGATTGAAAAGAAGGCGAGGAGGGGAGTTGGCGAATCGCCTGCTCGCCTGCTCGCCTCCTCGCCTCCTCGCCTATGTCAGACGTCAAAATCATCGGCGGCGGTCTCGCCGGCAGCGAATGCGCCTGGGGGCTCGCCGAGCGCGGGCATCAGGTGCAGCTCTTCGAGATGCGGCCGGTGCGGAACACGCCGGCACATCAGAGCGCGAATCTCGCGGAGCTGGTCTGCTCGAACTCGTTCCGTTCGACGGCTCCGGTGAACGCGGTCGGTCTGCTGAAGCAGGAGATGGCCCTTCTCGGCTCGCTGGTGATCCGCTGCGGCGAAGGGGCGCGCGTTCCGGCGGGCGACGCCTTTGCCGTCGACCGGGAGCGGTTTGCCGCGGCGGTCACGCGCGCGATCGAGTCGCACCCGAACATCAGCGTGCGTCGCGAGGAGGTGACGTCGCTCGACCGTGGCGACTGCGACTTCCTCGTCGTCGCCACCGGGCCGCTGACGAGCGATCCGCTGTTCCGCGCCATCGACGACTTCCTCGGAAGGGACGGCCTCTATTTCTACGACGCCATCGCGCCGATCGTCGCCGCCGACTCGCTCGACATGTCGAAGCTCTACTGGAAATCGCGCTACGGCAAGGGCGATGGGAAGGACTACCTCAACGCGCCAATGACGCGCGAGGAGTACGAGGCGTTCGTCGCGGCGCTCCTGTCGGCCGAACTCTATCCGCTGCACGATTTCGAGCACGCGGTCCACTTCGAGGGGTGTCTCCCCATCGAGGAGATCGCCTCGCGCGGCATCGACACGCTCCGCTTCGGCCCGATGAAGCCGGTCGGCCTCGAGCATCCGGTCACCGGCGCGCGGCCGTGGGCCGTCGTGCAGCTCCGGAAGGAAGACCTCTCCGACGAGTACTTCAACCTCGTCGGCTTCCAGACGAAGATGAAGGTCCCCGAGCAGAAGCGCGTGCTGCAGATGATCCCGGGTCTGGAGAACTGCACGATCGCGCGCTACGGCTCGATGCACCGGAACACGTTCATCAACGGCCCGAAGCATCTGCGGCCGACGTTCCAGACGAAGAAGGACGAGCGGATCTTTTTTGCGGGGCAGATCACCGGCGTCGAGGGGTACGTGGAGTCGTCGGCGGTCGGTCTCCTCGTCGCACGATACATCGACGAGATCACCCGGAACGGCTCCGCCTCGCCGCTGCCGTACCACACCGCCCTCGGCGCGCTGGGACGTCACGTTGCCGAGTCGTCGCCCGAGCACTACCAGCCGTCGAACGTCACCTGGGCGCTGATCGAGGACGTGGTCGGAAAGGTGAAGAAGACGGAGAAGCGGGAGAAGCAGGTCGCGCGTGCGCTGGAGACGATCCGCAGCCTCGCCGCACCGCGCGCGGCGTAGTCAGCTCTCGGGCATCTCGTACGTCGGTGCCTCCGCGCGTGACGGCGTTCCGGTGATTGCGGCGACGATCCGCTCGACGTGAACGTGGCTCGTCTCGATGAACTCCTTCGTGCCGCTGACCTGCGTTCCGGCCGCCGCCGTTCCGGCGACGTAGATGCCCGGAACGTTCGTCTCCATCGTCGACTCATCGACGTTCGGCCTGCGTTCCGGCCCGACGAGGTCCACGCCGGCCTTCTCGAAGAGGGTCGTGTCCTGCTCGTAGCCCGTCAGCAGCAGCACCGCGTCCGGCGTCACCTCCATGGTCGTGTCGGGCGTTTCGCACCGCTCGAGCACGACGCGATCGGGGAAGATCTGCCGCACACGCGTTCGCGGCATGAAGGTGACGCGGCCGTCGGCCATCATTCCGCGGATGTCCGGAAACAGCCACGCCTTGACGTGTGCCGGGTCGAGCTCGGCACCGCGATACGAGAGCGTCACGCGCGCTCCGGCCCGGACGCAGCGGATCGCCGCCTCGACGGCCGAATTCCGCCCGCCGACGATCAGCACCTGCCGGCGGAAGTAGACGTGCGGCTCTCCGAAGTAGTGGCTGACGTGCGGCAGGCCTTCGCCGGGGACGCCCAGCAACCGCGGGCGGTGCATGTCGCCGATGGCGAGGACGATGCGCTGCGCACGGTAGTGCCGCTCGCCGTCGACGCGCTCGGTCGTCACGTCGAAGCCGGCGTCCCGCCGTGCGATCGCGGTGACGCGCTCGAACGTCCGGATCCGGAGGTCGAACTGCGTCACCACGGCGCGAAGATAGCGGAGGTACTCCTCGCGCGTCGCTTTCGTCTGGTCGATGGTCAGCAGCGGCACGCCGGCGATGGCGATCCGCTCCGGCGACGAGAAGAAATGGGTGTTTGGTGCGAACCAGGCGATCGTCGATCCGACCTGCGACGCTTCGACATGCAGGTACGGCACGCCGGCACGCTCGAGGGCGACCGCGAGTTCGATCCCGATCGGCCCCGCCCCGACGACGAGAACGTCCGTTTCCACCCCCGCATCCTACAGGGAGACGGGTTCTCCGCTCCCGGGTGCAAACCGCGGAACTCGCCGCTCGGCCGTCACGAACACCGCGAAGAGAATCGCGGAGAAGGTCAGGTCCGAGGCGAGCGTATTGCGAAAGAACGGAATCGCCGCGGCGTAGCAGGCGGCGAGTCCTCCGGCCGTTTTCGGATAGAGCGATCCGCCGGCCCAGACCGCGAAGTTCGTGATCACGAAGAACAGCGTCGAGGATGCGATGGCGCTCCCGGCCACGGCCAGCGGCGAATTTCTCCGCGAACGGATGGCCGTTCCGATCCACGCGGTTGCGGCGAACGTCGCATAGACCACCGGCATGAGCGGGTGGTAGCCGGCGGACGTGGTCAGTTCGAGCATGGTGTCGCTGACGAACATCGCCGCGAGCGGCGCGAGGAACGCGATGCGGCGGCTGTCGAACGCGGCCCCGCAGAAGAGAGCGATCGCGCCGACGGGCGCGAAGTTCCAGGGATGCGGGACGACGCGTGCCGCGACGGCGAAGGTGACGAGAGCGGCGGCCAGCAGAAAGCGGGCGGTGCGGTTGTCGTTCATCGTTGCCTCCTCAACGGACGTAGCGGACGCCGACGATCGCGCGGCGGCCGGGTGACGGATAGCCGAGGACTTCCTCGTAGCGCTCGTCCGTCGCGTTCTCGACCTTCACGAAGGGCGTGAAGCGGTCGAGATGAAGGCGGAGGGTCGCGTCGATCGTCGTGTTTGCATCCACCGCGGTGCGCGAGAAGGGAGCGACCGGGAGGACGTCGTCGCGTGCGCCCATGTGGACGACGCCGAGGTTTGCGTCGAGCGAGCCGGTCCGATAGCCGAGGTGGACCGATCCGGAATGGCGCGGGCGGCGCAGGAGCGGGTCGCCGCTGCCGTCCTGCTCGGAATCGAGGAACGTATACGACGCTGCGAAGTAAACCGCGTTGCGGACGTTCCCCTCCACGCCGATCTCGACGCCGCGCGTCTTCGCCGTTCCGATGTTTGCGAAGGCGAAGCTCGCGTTGTCGAAGACGATCAGGTCGCGATGACGGCCGCTGAAGGCGGTGACCGACAGCCGCTCGCCACGCGAGAAGAAACGGTCGTAGCCGATCTCGAAGCTGCTGCTCCGCTCGGAACGGAGATCGAGATTTCCGGAGAAGGGGAAGTACAGCTCGCCGATCGATGGGGCGCGGAACGCCGCGCCGTAGGCGGCGCGGAGCTTGCCGTTTCCCGCGATCCACGCAGCCGCGAGGCGCGGCGAGGTGCGTTTGCCGAAGTCGCCGAAGTCGTCGCGACGGACGCCGGCGCTCAGCTCGAGGCGCGACGCGCTGCCGATCGCGCGAGAGAAGCGCTCCTCGATGAAGAGCGAGCGCTCGTTGCGCACCTTCCCGGAAAGATTCGTGCCGAAGGTGTTGACGTCGTCCACCTCCGCCCGTTCGTATTCGGCGCCTGCGACGAGCGTCCCGTGCGACGACGCGAGCCGGCCGACCAGCCGCGCGCGCCGCGTCTCCGAGTCGGTGACCGATCCGGTGAAGCCGAAGGGATCGTCGGGATCGTGGAAGCCATCCTCGCGGCGGCTTTCGGCAAGAGTCAGCTCCCAGGTGAAGGCTCCGAGGGTCTGCTGGATCGGGAGTGAGATCTGACGCTCGCTGCCGTCCATTCTCCTGCGCGGGCTCGGGACGAGCGCGGTGCCGGCGGCATCGAGATTGCGCGGGATGCCGAGATCGTAGGAGGTGTAGCGGCCGGCGGCGGAGAGGCTGAATCCGTTCGACGAGGCCCATCGCCAGACGCCATTCACGCTCGTCTGGTCGAAGTCGTCGTTGGCGTCGAAACCGTCGTCCTCACGCCGCTCGACCGTCGCGCTGACGGCGTTCGAGCTGCGAACGGAGGAGAGCGAGAGCTGCCCGTTGCGGAGGCCGTTCTGTCCCGACGCCAGCTCCGCGCGGATTCCGCCGTCCGACGGATTGGTCAATACATTGACGACTCCCGAGACTGCCTCCGAGCCGTAGAGCGCGGAGTAGGGGCCGCGGACGACCTCCACCTGCTGGACGCCGGCGGTCGAGAAGCGTCCCCAGTCGTAACCGGAGAAGTAGGGGTTGTTGATCTCGATGCCGTTCCAGAGGACGAGCGTGTGTGTCGAGTTGCCGCCACGCGTGAAGAGTGACGTCGCACGTCCCGGCGAACCGCTCCGGCTCACCGTGAGGCCGGGTACCTCGCGGAGCACGTCGGCGACGTCGCGCGCGCCGCGGCGGTCGATCTCCTCCTTCGAGATCACCGTGACGGCGGCGGGGGTCGTCTCGACCGTCTCGGGCAGCGCCGAGGCGGTGACGACGATCTCGTCGACGGCAGGGGGGATGGACGTCTGGGTGAACGAACGGGTGGCGATGAAAAGCAGGACGAACGGGAGAACCTTCTTCACGACGACTCCTTTCGCTTCCCTCCGAAGCGGACGGGGAGGGGAGACGTCGCGCGTGGCAACGCTCCTCTTCACCCCGGAGGAACATTCGATGTCGCCGACGTGGCCGGTCTCCTGGCTTCCGGGTCGTCCTCCTCACGCCTCCTTCCCGCACATTCGCGCAGTGGATGCATCCAATGCCGCAGCGTGAGTCGTCGCCGGTTACAGTGGCGGGGGCCGCGCCGGTGTCGCACCGGCTTCCCGTTCACCACGTCAACGCAGTGATGCAAAGAACTGGCGCCGGATTGTACAGCAGTCAGCGGTCGACGGCGACGAGGCCGATCTGCTCCGACCGCGCGAGGAGCCTCCCGCCGAATCGCGCGCGAATCGCCGCCGCCTCGGGGGAGCGGAGATCGCCCGCCCAGAGCAGGGGCGGCCGGAGCGACGGCAGATCGCGCGCCACGGCGCCGGGGGCGGGACGTCGTCCCGGGTGCAGTTCGTAATCGCGCGGAAAGGGGACGATCGGACGTCTCGCGGCCTGCAGCTCGAGGTACGTCAGCCCGCTCGCAACGATCGGGATTCCAGGTGGCGCCGATCGCGCGGCCAGTCGCGCAATCTGTCGCTCCGGATTCCGCGGCGGGACGTAGCGGAGCACCAGAAGCGACGACGCGATGCTGCCGATCACGACCGCCGTCGCGACGACGCCCCTACTCCACTTCGGCGCGAGCGAGGCGGTGGCTGCCGTGATCCAGAGTACGACCGGCACGCTCAACACCGACTCGAAGCGGATCGGAAAGTAGGCCGTGCGCCCCATGGCGGCGACTGCCAGGGCGGCGCCGACCGGCACGAGCGCCCCGAGAAGGAACCGGAGAGCGCGCGCCGAGCGGCGCGTCTGCCAGAGGGCGACCAGAAGAACCGCGAACGAGAGGATCCGGAACACGGCCGTCTGCCACGGCTCACCCATCGCCATCCGCGCGTCGAAGCCGATGCGGAGGAGAGAGCCGGCGACGATGAGCACGCGCTCGAAGTCGTCGCCGATGCGCATCCAGGAGATTGCCTCCTCCGGCTGGCGGGAGGCGAGGAGGAACCCGGGGACGTACAGCAGCGCGAGCGCCGCTGTCGCCGCGGCGCCCTCCAGGATCCGCCGCCGGTCGCGCGCCAGAAGCGCGACTGCGATCGGCAGCGGAAAGAAGAGGACGCCGTAGTAATGGGTGTAGGCCGCGAGGAGGAGCGTCGCAGCGGCCGCGGCGACGTCTTTCGGCTGCCGCGATGCGACCCAGCGATCGAGCGCGACCACCGCGAAACCGGCCAGCAGCGCGCAGATCGCGTAGGCGCGCGCCTCGGCCGAGAAGAAGACGTGCTGCGGATAGACGGCCAGAAGCAGTGCCGCTGCCGCGCTTCGCGAGTACGTGGCGACGAGCGCGAGCGTCGCCAGTCCGGCGGCGATGGAGATGAGGCGCGCGAGGCCGACGCTCATCGGCGAGACGAAGTCGACCGCGTGCAGCAGGACGTAGTAGAGCGGGGGGCCGGAGTCGAGAAGGAGAGTCCGGATCATCGCGCCGAGGTCCTTGCGCGCGATCCAGGCGGTGAAGAGTTCGTCGATGTCGGGCTCGCGCCGGAGCAGGAGGGCGATGCGCGGAACGAGAAACAGCGCGGCGGCCCCGAGGAGAATCGGAGAGCGGACTTCGCGCCCGCTCTCCGTCGTTGCCTGCTCCGCCATCACGGCCGCTGCCGGAACTTCTCGTAGAGGAGGGTCTGATGGGAGTCCATCGGGATCTCCTCTCCTGCGATGTAGACGCGGCGCACGGTCGTCCGGATCTCCAGCGGGTCGCCGTCGGTGACGATCACGTTCGCCATCTTCCCCGGCTCGAGCGATCCCATCTTGTCGGCGACGCCGAAGATTTCGGCGGGAAAGATCGTGATCGCCTTCAGGGCCACATCCTTCGGCAGTCCGAATGCGGCGCAGGCGGCGGCGTGGTAGGGCAGGTTGCGGACGTCGTGCGAGTTGGCCGACTGGATCGCGAAGCGGATGCCGTTGTCGTGAAGGACCTTCGCGTTCGTGAAGAGCAGATCGTACGGGTCGTCCTCGCGCGGAGGAAGGGCGAGGATCGGCCCGAGGATCACCGGGATGTTGCGGCTCTCGAGCTCCGGGATGACCTTGGCGACGTCTTGTCCGCCGGAGAGGATCATCTTCAGCTTCATCTCGTCGGCGAACTTGATCGCGGCGCGGATGTCGCGTTCGAGGTTGGCGTGCATGATCACCGGCAGGCGGCCTTCGACGACCGGCACGAGCGCCTCCAGCAGCAGATCGCGATCGAAACGGCGGACCGAGCGATCGCGCTCGCGCGCGGCCGCGGCCTTCGCGTACGCCTGCGCATCGCGGAGGATCTCGCGCAGTTTCTCGATCTCGTTGCGGTAGCTCTTGCGCGCTTCCTTCTCCGCCTCTTCGTCCTGCGGCTGGTCGCCGAACGGAGCGCTGCGGACGCGGGGGAAGTTGATGTGCATTCCGACCGGCGCCTTCACGACCATCTCCTGCGGCGTCCAGCCGGCGAGCTGGATCAGGGCGTCCTGGCCGGAGATCAGTCCTCCCTGGGGAGCCGTGATCGCCGCGGTGACGCCGTTGATGCGCGAGACGGGAATCAGGTTGCTGTGCGGATTGATCGCCACCGCCGCCATCGCGTTCGGATTGAGATCGCCGATCTCGGCGATGTCGACCGTTCCCGGGACGGAGTCGATTTCGGTGAGGCCGAGGGTCGTCCCGGAGTCGATCAGCCCCGGGTAGACCGACAGTCCGGTGCCGTCGATCACCGTGGCATGTTCCGGAACGGCCACGTTCGCGCCGACGGCGGTGATCACGCCGCCCGAGAAGACGATCGTGCCGTTGGGAATCGGTGCGGAGGTGACGGGATGGATGGTGGCGTTGCGGATCGCGACGGCCGGCTTCTTCCCGGGATTGTTCGGGATCACCGACTGTGCGGAGAGCGACGCCGCCGCCAGAATCAGCAGTGCGAGAGCGGATGCACGCCTAACCATTCTTCTTCTCCTCCTTCGCTCCCTTCTTCTCCTTCGCCTGCTGTTCCTCTTCCTTTTTCAGCAGCTCGCGTTTCTCGGTGGCGAGCCGCTGACGTGCCTCGAGGTCGCGCGCCCGGTCGAAGTAGACCTCTCCTTCGATCAGCGTCGTCTCGACGCGCGAGTAGGTCGACAGGGGGTGCCCGTTCCAGATGGCGAGATCGGCGTCCTTGCCGACCTCGATCGATCCGAGACGATGATCGAGGCGGAGCTGGCGCGCCGGATTGATCGTGCAGGTGCGCAGCGCCTCCTCTTCGGTCAGGCCGCCGTACTTCATCGCCTTCGCGGCGTCCTGGTTGAGATGCCGCGCCAGCTCGTCGGAGTCGGAGTTGACCGACGTCAGCACGCCGTTCTTCTCCATCAGCGCGACATTGTGGGGGATGGCGTCATACGCCTCCGCCTTGTAACCCCACCAGTCGATGAACGTGCCGGCGCCGATACCGGCCGCGGCGATCTCGCGCGCGACCTTGTAGCCCTCGAGCACGTGCTGGAATTCGCGAATCCTGAATCCCTGCTCCTCGGCGAGGCGGATGAGCATCATGATCTCGTCGGAGCGGTAGCAGTGGGCGTGGACGTCGATGCGGCCGCGGAGGATGTCGGCCATGGTTTCCATCAACAGATCGCGCCGCGGCGGGACGGGATTCTCGCCGCGTTTGCGCCGGGACTCGTACTCCTCCCACCGTGCCAGGTAATCGCGTGCGTCGACGAACGACTTGCGGATCACCTCCTCGACCCCCATGCGCGTCGCCGGGTACTGGCGCTCGACGCCGGGAGGGGGGCGGAAATTTGCGCTCTTCGGGTTCTCGCCCAGCGCAAATTTGATCGTCCGTGGCGCGTCGGGGATGAACCAGTCGGGCAGCGGCCTGCCCCACTTCCACTTCAGAATCTGGCTCTGTCCTCCAATCGCGTTTGCCGATCCGTGGAGGACCAGCGCCGCGGTCGTGCCGCCGGCGAGCTGGCGATAGACGCTGATGTCGTACGGATCGAGCGCGTCGCTGATCCGCACCATGCCGCTGTTCGGCAGGGAGATCTCGTTGACCGAGCCCTCCACCGCAGTGTGGCTGTGCGTGTCGATGATGCCGGGCATGACGTACTTGCCGGTCGCGTCGATCACGGTTGCGCCGGCCGGGACCGTCACCGAGCCTTCGGCGCCGACCGCGGCAATCTTTCCGTCGCGGATGACGATCGTGCCGCGATCGATCGTTCCCTTCGTGATTGTCAGGATCGTCGCGTTGCGGATGGCGGTCACGCTCTGCGCATGCGCCGAGAGCGCGGCGAGGAGGAGAAAGAGAATCCATTTCACGTTCTTCATCGCGACTTGCTCCCTGTGAACTGGAACGTGCCGAGGTTCGTGCTGACGGTCCCCTCCATCGACGACTCGCGGACGGTGCCGCTGAAGACCCAGTCGGAGGTTTCCTGCGTCTGCGAGCCGCTGACGGTGATGGTGAACTCGATCGACCCGTTGTCGAGACGCCCGCTGCGAATCTCTCCCGATCCGCGGTCGCCGGAGTACGTTCCGGTCAGCTTGCCGTCCTCGAGCTGCAGCGTGACACGGATGGCGACATCGCCCTGTGGCGTTCGAACCGTGAGGTTCCACGTTCCTTCGACGGGCGAAGCGGCCTCGGCGCGTTCGGCGCGCTCGTCCGGCTCGATCCGCAGCTCGCGGCCGTCGACGAAGACGCGCGTGATCTTCGCCTGCTTCTCGAAGATCGGCTTGTCGCTGACGACGACGTTGGCGATCTTGCCGCGCTCGAGCGACCCGAGCTGACGGTCGACTCCGAAGATGCGCGCGGGGGAGATGGTCACGGCGCGGAGGGCGTCGTCGGCGGAGAGACCGTTCTCGATCGCCTTCCGGATGCCGGGGAGAAACTCGCTGCTCCTGGCCGCGCCGCTGACGAGGGCGAACGCGACGCCCGCCTTCGCGAGTTCCGCGGGACTCGTCGGTGCGAGCATGCGGTCGCGGATCACGCGCAGCGGCTGCTCGGCGCGGTCTTCCCTGCTGGACGGCGGCACCGGCCAGCGGACGGAGACGAGCAGCGGCACGTTTGCCGCCTTCAGTTCCGCCGCGATCTTGTACGCCTGCCGTCCCCCTGCGAGGACCGGCCGGAGGTTGAACTCGCGCGCGAGCGCGAGGGCGCGCCGCATGGCGAGGTCGGTGTCGGCGGCGAATACCACCGGCAGTTCGCGCGAGAGGACCGGAGCGAGGGCCTCGAGCGAGGCGTTCGCTTCGGGCCGTTTCGTACCGGCCGGGTTGCGCTCGTAGATCGCGCGCGCCGACGCATGCTGCTGGGCGTCGAGCAGCATCTGGCGGATGTGCGCGACGACCCCCATCAGCGAGTCGGGGTAGGTCCAGGTGGGACGCGGCGCGAAGGCGACGTGCATCGCCGCCGGACTCCGGATGACGCTCGTCTCGACCGGCGCGCCGCCGAGGTTGAGGATCACCGACTGGCCGTTGAAGATGCCTGCCGCGGGAACGGTGAGGATGGTCGTCACGCCGGTGGCCCGCCTGGCCGCTGCATCGTCATTCGAGATGCGGACGCTTCGGGCCGCGACCGTGGCGGGAGTCGGTTCCGGCACCGGCTCCTCGCGCTGCGCGTCCGGCGGTTGCGGCTGGCCGGGACCGCGCCGCGGACGCCGTGGTGCCGGAAATCCCATCGACGTCATCGCGTCGATGAGACCCGGATAGACGTGTGCGCCCTTCGCGTCGATGACCGTCGCGTCGGGCGGGACCGCGATGTTCGCGCCGACGGCCTCGATCAGGCCGTCGCGGATCAGCACGATCCCGTTGGGAATCGGAGGGCCGCTCACCGGGTGGACGGTCCCGCCGGTGATGGCATACACGCCCGGCGCGGCCCCATGGACGGAAGTGGTCAGAAGGAGGAGCAAGAGCACGACCAATGGAACTCGCTGCATCAAGACTCTCCTGAAAGTGAACTTCGGACATGATCGATCGGGGCCGCCGGCTCGCGTTGACACGGTTCGGTGACGTCATTACCCTCAGCAGACCGGAAAATCGATCGATGGTCCTGTTCAACTACGCAACGAAAGAAATTACCGCGAAGATCGTGTACTACGGACCCGGTCTTTGCGGGAAGACCACGAATCTGCAGTTCATCTACGATTCTCTGCCGTCGAACAACAGGAGCAAGATGCTCTCGCTGGCGACGAAGACGGATCGCACTCTCTTCTTCGACTTCCTCCCTCTCGACCTCGGCAAGATCCGCGGCATGCGGACCAAGCTCCAGCTCTACACCGTTCCCGGACAGGTTTACTACAACTCGACCCGGCAACTGGTCCTCAAGGGGGCGGACGGAATCGTCTTCGTCGCCGACAGCCAGGACTTCGCACTCGATGCGAATCTCGAGAGCATGCAGAACCTCGAGGACAACCTGAAGCTGCAGCGGGTCCGGCTGCGCGAGATCCCGATGGTGATCCAGTACAACAAGCGCGACCTGCCGAACGCGCTGCCGGTGGAAGAGCTCGACCGCGAGATCAACAAGCTGGGTGTGCCGTTCTACGAGTCGGTGGCGACCACCGGCATCGGCGTCGAAGAAGCGCTCAAGGGGATCACGCAGCTCGTGCTGGCGCACCTGATCCGGAAGTACAACCTCGAGGGTTCCGAGCCCGTCGACCGCGAGATCCAGATCCTCAACCCTGCCGCCGCGCCGCGGCAGGAGGGGGAATCGCTCTGGGAGGATGGCGACGAGGAGCTGACCGCGGCCGCGGCATCGACCGCCCCCGCGCCGGCGGTCGTCATGGATGACGCGGCAGACGACGAGAACATCCCTCTCGTGGAGACCGAGCTGGTCGGCGCACAACCCCCGCCCCCGTCGCTGCAGACGAACCCCTTCGAAGAGGTGAGCGGCCTCGAGCCTCTCACCGCCCCGCAGCCGCCCGAAGCTCCGTTTCGCGACGAGAACCCCGTCGAGGTGCCGATGGCTTCGATCGAGATCCCGCTTCCGAAGGGGATTCTCGATTCGCTGCCGGTCCTGGGCGAGCCGGCCCAGCCTCCGCCGCGGGCATCCGCGGCCGTGGCCGCGCCGCCGGTTCCGGTGGCCGAACGCCGCGCCACCGACGGGCTCGTCAAGGAAGTGAGCATCCCGCTCAATCTCTCGCTCGAAGAGATCCGCCTCCATCGCCGCCTGAAGCTGAAGATCACGCTCGACGTGAACCTGCTGCCGTAGAAATGGCGCGCGACGAGCCCGCGTTGTAGAAACGCCCCGGAGCAGGCTCCTGGTCTGCTGATTCGTGCGGAGGAGTGGTCGAGTGGTTTAAGGCAGCGGTCTTGAAAACCGCCGTACGGGAAACCGTACCGTGGGTTCGAATCCCACCTCCTCCGCCATGCGCCGCGGAGCGCTTCGAAATGGAGAAGCGTGGCCGTGCGTTACAATCGCGGCTCTGTTCTTTTCCCGATTCTCGATTCCACCGGTTCCGCGCACGGCGCGGAGAGATGGGTGAGTGGCTTAAACCAGCGGTTTGCTAAACCGCCGTAGGGGCTTAAACCTCTACCGAGGGTTCGAATCCCTCTCTCTCCGCCAGATTTCCTCCTCCTTCCGTTTCCCGACGGGCGCCTTGACGGCCACCGGCTGCGTCGCGGGGCCGTTCAGCACCGATCCGTCTCTCGCGAAGCGCGAACCGTGGCAGGGACAGTCCCAGCTCTCTTCCGCGTCGTTCCAGCGCGTGCGGCAACCCATGTGTGTGCAGATCGGAGCGTCGCGGCTTCCGGCGAGGGTGTGGGTGGCGAGTTCCTTCGGGAAGTCGAGATTCTCGCGCACGAAGCTGCTCAATGCGCCGCGCAGGTGCACGCGGCCGGCGTCGAAGACACGGGCGAATCGGTTCTCGACGCCTTCGATCAGGTCGGCCACGATCATCGCACCGAGCGTGCCGAACGTCATTCCCTGGCCGGCGTACCCGGTCGAAACGTAGATGTTGTTCGATACGCGGCCGATGAATGGAAGGCCGTCATGCGGCTCGATGATCTGTCCGGACCAGCGATAGGCGACAGGCCCGGCGTCCGGAAAGCGCTCGCGCGTGAACTGCTCGAGTTTCGCGAACGCCTCGCCGCTCCCCTCTTCCCGGCCGACCTTGTGGTCCTCCCCGCCGGCGATGAGGAACGTCCCTTCGGACGTCTCCTGCGTACGGATGTAGTGATAGGGATCGGCAGTGTCCCAGAAGAGTCCTTCCAGAGGCTCGTCGTAAGGGAGTGCGATCGCGTAGGAGCGGTAGGGGGCGGTCCGGGTGTGGAGCGTGACGTCGTTGATGGGCGCATTCGTGGCGACGAAGACCGAGTCGGCGGTGATTTCTCCCGCCGTGGTGCGGATGCGGCAGGGAGTTCCCTCGTCGATGCCGAGGACGCGGACCTGTTCGAAGATCGAGGCAGCAACGCGCTGTGCGAGCGCGAGGAGGTATTCGCGCGGGTGGAACTCCGCCTGATCGTCGAACCGCACTGCGGCGCGAACGGGAAACGGGAGCGGGACCGTTTCGACGAACGCGGCGGCAAGTCCCGCCTCGTTCGCGGCGGCGGCCTCTTTCTTCAACTCTGCGATGCGGCTGCGCCGTTCGGTGTAGAGGTAGCCGGGAAGGCGCCGGAAGCCGCAGGAAATCGAGTCTCGCGCGACGGTTTCGGCGAGCTGATCGATCGCCGCGCGGCTTGCCTCGGCGACGGCTTTCGCCACGTCCTTCGAGTGGGTGCGCGCCAGATGGTGGTAACGCGCATCGACCGCGGCGGTGATATGGGCCGTGGTCAGGCCGCTTTCCCCTTCGGCGATGCGGCCCCCCTCGAGCACGCAGACGCTGCGACCGCGCGCGGCAAGAAGGACGGCGGCGGTCAGGCCGGTGATGCCCCCGCCGACGATGGCGACCGCGGCGTGCGCATCGGGCCGGAAGGGCGCGAAGCGGGGGTGTGAAGTGGTGGCGATCCAGAGCGAGCGTGTAGAGGTCATCGGTCCGCTTCGCCATCGAGCAAGAAGCGTGCGTGCGACGCGCGGTCCGCAAGTCGAGACCGCACAGTCACTGGCACATTTCATGAAGCGGTTTCATCCTGCCTCGCGAAGGTGCAGGTAGTTGACGCAGTTCCAATATGAACCCCGAAGGAGATGCTCATGGCCAGTACCAGCAAACGCGGTTTTGCGTCGATGGACCCCGCAAAACAGCGTGAGATTGCGAGCAAGGGTGGAAGAGCGGCGCACGCGAAGGGAACAGCTCACGAGTTCACCCCCGAGGAAGCGCGCGTCGCCGGCCGGAAAGGTGGAGAAGCCGTCAGTCGTGACCGCGCGCACATGGCTGCAATCGGGCGCGAAGGTGGACACAGCAGGGGGGCCCGCGCGCGGGCGGCGACGCAGGGCGAACGGATGGACGTGAATCGCGGAAGCGGCGAGCAGGTCTTCGAGCGGCAGGTCAACACCGAGCGAAGCGGCTTCGAGCCGCGCACGACCGGGCAGCGGACCGATCGCGACCGCGCCACCGGCAGCGAACTCCGGGAAGAGTCGCGCGAGCGCTACTAGCCGGGCGGAAGTGCGGGCTTCCGGTCCGCTCTTCCGCATGACCGTCCGTGGCCGCCGGCTGCCGGCCGGCGGCCGTCAAGTCTTCAGCCGTCAGACCGGCGGCCGGCCTTCGGGCTCCCGGGGCGCTTCCTGCGTCGGCGGGAGCGAAGAAAGAGAGCGCCG
>DATLYG010000050.1:0-3748 GCA_035574985.1 Thermoanaerobaculia bacterium
TGCCGCAAGACCGACGGCGCTCACCAGGAGCGCCGTCACGAGCACGCGGCCGAAGGCCGCTCCCCGCCCGACCAGGGGAAGAACGGCCATCGCCGGAATCCCGATCGCCGCGAAGAGCGCAAGCATGTACGCCAGTCCCATCTTCGCCTCGGCCACGGTCGTGCCGGGCGCCCGCGCCGTCTGGAAGGCAAGAAAGCCCGCCAGGACGGCGGCCACACCGAGCGCAAGCCAGGCGGCGCGCCTCCCGCTGCGAATGCCGCAGTGAAACAGCGCCGTCGGAACGAAGACGAACAGCGGCGAGATGAACATCAGCGCCAGCAGCACGCCGTAGCCGGCCACACTCCGGGCCATGCGCGCGAAACTGCGCGCCGGGAGTACGACCGGCTCGTGCTGCTGGAGCGACGTCTCGATCATCGATCCGAATCAGTCGGCCGTGAACGGAAGAAGCGCCGCGATGCGCGCACGCTTGATCGCGTTCTGCAGCTTGCGCTGATGAAGAGCGCAGGTGCCGGAAATGCGGCGGGGAAGGATCTTCCCGCGCTCGGGAATGAACTGCTGGAGCGTCTTCAGGTCCTTGTAGTCGATGTACTCGATCTTCTCGACGCAGAACTTGCAGACTCGCTTGCGGCGGTAGAAAAACTTCTTCTTCCCCTGCTGTCCGGGACCGGCACCAGCCGCTCCGCGGTCGCCGCCCGGGCCTTTTCTCGGTTGGGAGGTGGTAGCCATCGTTTCGATCTCCTCTCTGAGTTACACCTGCGGTTCTTCGCCCGCGGCCGGCACCTCGGGCGCGGCCGGCTCTGCGTAGGGAACGGCGGCGGCTGCCGGAGCGGGCCGCACGCGCTCTTTCTTCGGCGAGCGCCTGGCGAGCTTCTCGGCGCGCTTGAGGTCGAGGTCCGTGCGGACGATCATGTGCCGCAGCACGCGGTCGGAGTTCTTCATCCGGCGATCGAGTTCGGCGAGCGAACTCTCGCTGTCGAAGACGAAGAGGTGGTAAATCCCTTCGTGGAACTTCTGGATGGGATACGCGAGACGGCGCCGGCCCCACGCCTCTTCATTCTTGAGGGTGGCACCGATACCTTCGGCGACGCGCTTGAATTCGGCGACGAGCGCGCTCGCCTCTTCCTCCGGAACCTGCGGAGAAAGAATGAACAGGACTTCGTAGGTCCTCATGATTCCTCCTTCTGGCCTGGCGGAATCCCGCCTCTGCGGGATTCAAGGAGCAAGGCAGATTGTCAAACGAATGTCCGGCCCGAGGGACGGGCCGGCGATTGTAGGGAAAGGGGGAGAAGGGGGCAAATTATTTCAGGCCCTTCGGGTGTAAAGTCGCTGCGATCCGCGTATGGAGGCCCTTTTCGACCTGAGCGGGATCGGATCCCGGCTTCTGACGTTTTTCTCCGGCCAGGCGCCACGGCTCATGGTCGTTGCCGGCTTTCTCCTCTGCTTCGTGCTCGCGGAACGCATTTGCGGCCGCGACTGGCGCAAGTACGCCCGCCGGGGGGCGAGGACGGACGGAATCTACACCCTCCTGGCACTGACCGGTCTCTACTCTCTCGTCTTCTGGCTGCCGGTCTACGGGGTCCTGGATAAGTTACTGACTGCCATACTGCCAGCCTTACCACTCGAACTCACCCACTCCTGGCCGCCCGCGCTGCAGCTCGGCGCGTTTCTGATCGCCGGCGACTTCTTCGCGTACTGGACCCATCGAGCGATGCACGCGAGCCCCTCACTCTGGGCGTTCCACAGCATTCACCACAGTCAGGTCGAGCCGACGGTCCTGACGAGCTATCGCTTCCATTTCGTCGACACGCTGCTGCTGAACTTCGTGTTTTTCGCCGTGTCTCGGTTTCTTTCGCTGCCGGTGGCGACGTGGCTCCTGGTGATGGGAATCGTCGAACTCATCTCCTGCCTGCAGCACGCGAATCTCGACTGGGGATACGGTCCCCTCGACTCGGTTCTCATCAGTCCGCGGTATCACAGCATTCACCACTCGCTGGCAGCGGAACATCGCGACCGGAACTTCGCCATGCTTTTCAGTTTCTGGGACCGCATCTTCGGAACGGCCGTCGAGGCGCGCCGCCTGCCGGCTGCGTACGGAGTCGCCGGCGACGACATTCCGGAGGCGTTTTTCTCTCAGATGGTTCTCCCCTTCGACCGCCTCCGCCGGACGATGCGGGGAGAGTGAGCGTGCGGATCGTTCTCTTCGCCTCCGGCAGTCCCGCGTCGTTGATCGCCTGGGAGAAGCTGTCATCCGCAGCGGAAGTCGTCGCCGTGGTCGTACCGCGGAAGAGACGCGGGCAGTTCCGCGGGACGCGCATTCTTCGCTTCGCCCCTTCTCCCTCGTTCACGGAAAGGCTTGCCCGGCTTCGCCCCGATCTGATTTGCGTCGCGACGTTCCCGGCGGTTCTCCGACCCGAAGTGATCGGAACGGCGCTCCATGGTGCAATCAACGTTCATCCCTCGCTCCTGCCCCGCCACCGCGGTCCCGATCCGATCTTCTGGACGTACTTTCACGACGATGCGGAGACCGGAGTGACGGTCCACCGCATCGACGACGGGGTCGACGCCGGACCGATTCTGATGCAACGATCGCTTCCGCTCCCACGGCTCATGCGCGGGCTCGATCTCTACCGCCAGCTCGCCGCGGCCGGCGCGGAGTTGCTGGTCGAAGCGGTACGACGGATCGCCGCCGACCCGACCGCGGGCGTACCGCAGAACGAGACCGCCGCGACGATCGAGCCGCGTCCTCTTCCCGGCCGATGGTCAATCGACTACGACCGCTGGCCGGCCGAACGCCTCGCTCATTTTCTTGCGGGCGTGGAGCATCGCCCCCGATTCACCCTTCCCGATCGCGACGGACGCCGGCACCTGGTCGGCCCGGGAACCGGATGGCGCGAACAGCGGCACACCTTTCCTCCCGGCACGATCCGGGGAAGAACCCTCTTCGCCAGAGATGGCGTGGTGCACCTCGGCCGTCCGCGCTTTCGCGACCGGCTCGCGCATCTCCTCGCCGGCAGGTGACGGTCACGATGCGCGCGATTCGGAAGTTTGCACTCCTGCGGAAAACCGAAGTCGGCCTGCAACCTGCGATGCGATGCGGCGGATCGGGTAAACGATCTGCAGCAGAAACGATTCCGGCACCGGATCGTCGACCCCGTAGGCCGCCGGACGCTGCGGGCGGAACACGGCGGTCGAAAACAACTGGTCCCAGACCGATAGAAACACGCCGAAGTTGCGGTCGTAGTCCGTCGCCGCCCGCGAATGATGCCACCGGTGAAAGGCGGGGCTGACGATCACACGGCCGAGGCGGCCGAACGTGAAGTCGAGATCGGAGTGTTGGAGAGTGGACAGCCCGTGCTGCGCGATCCGCAGCGGCAGCGCCTCCACCACAGGCATACCGAGAACGATCGCCGGGAAGAAGAAGGAGAAATTGTCGAAGATCGAATCGAGGACGTGGAACCGCCGGCCGGTCAGGAAGCTCAGCTCCCGCTGCGAGTGGTGGATACTGTGGAGCGACCAGAGATAGCGGTTCGCATGCATCAGCCGGTGGTACCAGTAGGCGACGAAATCGTTGCAAACGAAAAACAGCGGCCAGTGAAGCCAGAACGGGAGCGTGGCGAACAGATTCAGCGAGAGAAACGGCGCGTGACGCCTGACCCCTGCCTCGAGGACGGCATAGATCGGCGCCCAGAACGCCACCTGGTAGAGGCCGCTGACGTAAAAGGCGTTGTAGAGGAGGTCGGTCCGGGTG
>DATLYG010000051.1:0-4212 GCA_035574985.1 Thermoanaerobaculia bacterium
GGCCGCGCCCGCCTCTTCGGGGTGACTTCTGCTTTCCTCCTTCTTCACTGTGTTATGTTCCCGTGCATTCCGTCCTGAGGAACTCGACTGTGATCATTCAGTGTCCGAGCTGTCAGGCGAAGTACCAGTACGACGAAGACCGGTTCGAGCGAAAGCCTTCGAAGAAGATCAAGTGCGCGCGGTGCGGGACGATTTTCGAGATCCGCAATCCCGCGTTCGCCGAGAGAAGCGGCACCGCGGAGAGGCCGAAAGTCGATCAGACCGCGGTCGGACAGAAGAAGTCTCCCCTCCCCGTGGAGGACGACGGGCCGAAGGCGCCGCCGGCCGACACGAGGGGCGAGTTGAAGCTTCCCGTCGGGAAGAGAATTTCGCTGGCGATCATCGACGGACCCGATGCGGGAAGCGTATTCAGGGTCGAGAAACCGCGGGTGACGATCGGACGGCAGAACGCCGACTTCGTGCTCAACGACACCGAGGCGTCGCGGCAGCACGCGGCGCTCGAAGTGCGGGAAACGGCCTTCTCGGTCGTCGACCTCGGCTCGACGAACGGAACGCTCGTCGACGGCCGCAGGATCGACGGGCCGTTCGATCTGCAGGACAAGTCGGAGTTTCAGGTCGGCAACACGACGCTCATGCTGATCGTGACCGAGGAGATGTGAGGGGGCGCAGCGGCAGTCCTTCCTGAGTCATGCACGACCTACGTTCGCTCTATCGCCACCGTCAGCTCATCGGCGCGCTGACGGCGCGGGACCTGAAAGCGCGCTACCGCGGGTCGATTCTCGGATTCTTCTGGTCTCTGGCGAACCCGCTGCTGCTGCTCGGCGTCTACACGCTGGTGTTCACGAAGTTCTTTCCCCAGCAGGTCGTTTCCCCCTATCCGCTCTTCCTGTTCGCAGGGATTCTCCCGTGGACGTTTTTCTCGGCGGCGACGCTCGAATCGACGAACTCCATCTCGTCGAACGCGGGGCTGATCAAGAAGGTGATGTTTCCCGCCGAGGCGCTGCCGCTGGTGGTCGTCCTCTCGCACCTGGTCCACTTCGCGCTGGCCGTTCCGATTCTGCTGATCGCCATGGTCGTCTTCGCGCTGATGGGGCAGATCTCGGTGAGTCCGACCATCGCGCTCGCGCCGCTGCTCATGCTCCTGCAGACGCTCTTCGTCGCCGGCATCGCCCTGATGGTCTCGTCGGCATCGGTGCTCTTCCGCGATCTGCGGGACATCATCACGAACCTCATGCAGCTCGGGTTCTTCATCACGCCGGTCATCTATCTGATCGACCGGATCGACTCGCGACTGCTGCGGGCCCTTCTGCGCATCAACCCGATGACGCCCTTCGTGATCGCCTATCAGGACATTTTTTTCTTCGGCCGGCTGCCGAACCTCTCGGACGCGATCCTGATCGTCGCCTACGCCGGCACGGCGCTCATCGCCGGCTTCGCGGTGTTCGACCGGCTGCGCGACGTTCTCGCGGAGGCGATCTGATGGCCGGTGCCGGCGACTACGCCATCGCGTTGCGGGGAGTCTCGAAGGACTATCAGCTCTGGGGACGCCGCTCGCAGTTCGCGACACTCAAGAGCGCGCTGCTGCGGCGCGATCTGAAGCTCGCTCCCGAGGCCACCGTGCCGGCGCTCAAGGACGTTTCGTTCGCCATTCACAAGGGTGAAGCCTTCGGAATCATCGGCCGGAACGGCTCGGGAAAGTCGACGTTGCTGAAGATCGTCTCGGGGATCCTCAAGCCGACCCGGGGCTCGGTCTCGGTGAACGGGCGCGTCGCGGCGCTGATCGAGCTGGGGGCGGGATTCCATCCCGAGATCACCGGCCGCGAGAACATCTACATCAACGGCATCATGCTCGGCCTGACCCGGCGCGAGATCGAGCAGCGCTTCGACCGCATCGTCGAGTTTTCCGGGATCGGCGAGTTCCTCGATCAGCCGGTCAAGACCTACTCCTCCGGCATGTACGTCCGCCTCGGTTTCGCCGTGGCCGTTCACGTCGATCCCGACATCCTCCTGATCGACGAGGTCCTCTCGGTCGGCGACGAGGAGTTCTCGCAGAAGTGCGTGGCGAAGATCCAGGAGATGAAGTTCCGCGGCGTGACGCTGGTCTTCGTCACCCACCAGCTCGACCAGGTCCGCAACCTCTGCGACCGGGCGCTGTGGCTCGACCACGGCGAGCCGGTTTCGATCGGCGATCCGATGCGTGTCGTCGACGCCTACCTGCAGAAAGTGGCCGGATCGAAGGCCCTCGAACCCGCCGCACCGGCCGGGAAACAACCGGAGCCGGGCGAGAGCGAGCCGGCGAAGGAGAAGGAACCGACCGAAGAAGAGCGGTGGGGGTCGGGCGAGGTCGTTCTCCGGCGCGTCGCCCTGACCGATCCGAAAGGCCACGAACTCGTCGCCATCGGACCGGGGTCAGCGGTGGCCATCGAGATGGACGTCGACGTGCGCGTGCCGCAGGACGACTTCGTCTTCGGCGTCGGCATCTATCACGCCGACGGCACGTGCGTGTACGGGACGAACACCGATCTGGAAGGACTGATGCCGGAGTCGCTCGACGCGCCGGGGAGGGTCCGCTTCGTCATCCCTTCACTCGACCTCGTCGCCGGAACGTACCGCATCGATGCGGCCGTTCACACCCGCAACGGCCGCGCCTTCGACTACCGCCGCGGATGCCTTCGCTTCGTGGTCGGCTCGCGTCTGCACGACATCGGCATTTACCGGCCGAAGCACGAGTGGAAGTTCGAGGGGGGCATCCGCTTCCGCGCCGTCGACACGCTCCGGCGCGATGTCCCCGAACCGATCGCGCGGTATCTCGAGAGCCAGGAGCCGACGCAGAAGCCGGAAAGCCGCAAACCGAAGCGCGACCGGAAAGACACCGGTTCCTGACCGATGGACAGGATCGCCGCCATGAGTGCCTTGCCATCCATGCTCCTCGACACGCTTCCCCGGGTGCGTTACGTTGCCATTCATGATCGCGGGAAGCGGTCGCTGTACGAGCGCAGCGGCGTGGCGAATGCGAGTTCGTCCGAGTCCGACGAGTACGAGGAAGTGATCGTCAATCCGACGCTCATCAAGCTCCTCACACAGACGGGCAACATCGACTGCGGAGGTCTCGAGTACGTGATCATCCGCTACGGGAGTTTCAACCAGTTCATCCTGCCGACCGCTGACGGACAACTGTCCGTCCGCATCGAGCCGGATGCGAATGGACCGGAGACGGTCGCCGCGATCCGCAGCCTCGTTTCGCGGGCGGCCACCTGATGGAGGACTCTGCAATGCCCCCGATCACCCTCATCGCCGTCATCGTCGTCGTTCTCTATCTCATCAGCTCGATCAAGATTCTCGCGGAGTACGAGCGGGGCGTGATCTTCCGGCTCGGGCGCCTGCTTCCACAGGCGAAGGGGCCGGGTCTGATCTTCGTCTTTGCGCCGATCGACCGGATGGTGCGGGTCTCTCTGCGCCAGGAAGCGTTCGAGGTACCGCCTCAGGACATCATCACGCGCGACAACGTGACGCTGAAGGTCAACGCCGTCGTCTTTCTGCGCGTGGTCGACTCGCGACGGGCCGTGGTCGAAGTTTACGACTATCGATACCAGACGTCGCAGTTCGCCCAGACGACGCTCCGGTCGGTGCTGGGCGAGGTGGAACTCGACGATCTCCTCGCCCATCGCGACCAGCTCAACGCGCGGATCCAGTCGATCCTCGACCAGCACACCGAACCGTGGGGGGTGAAGGTCGCCAACGTCGAGGTCAAGCAGGTCGACCTCCCCGAGTCGATGCTGCGCGCGATGGCCAAGCAGGCCGAGGCGGAGCGCGAGAAGCGCGCCAAGATGATCCACGCCGAAGGGGAGTACGCCGCCTCGCAGCGCCTCGCCGACGCCGCCAAGGTGCTCGCCACCGAGCCGACGACGCTCCAGCTCCGCTACCTGCAGACGCTCACCGAGATCGGAGTCGAGAAGAACACCACCATCGTCTTCCCCCTCCCGATCGACATTCTCGCCGGACTGGCGAAGCTGGCGTCGAAGAGTTAGGCAGCCGGCCGGCTGCGGTGCGGCAGGCGCGTCCGTGCAAGCGGATCGCCGTGAGAGTTGCCCCCGGAAGTCGCAGGAGCGCACCGACGGACCGAGCGGAACGGCAGTCCGCGTTTCCCGCGGCGCATCCGGTTCACGCGCCGCCTGACGACCAGGTCCGGGCGTCAGGCGGTGCCGGGAGGCA
>DATLYG010000052.1:0-4543 GCA_035574985.1 Thermoanaerobaculia bacterium
CGACTCATTGAGCGGGTTGCGGCGGCCGTGCGGCCCGGTTGCTTCGTGGTCGCTCCTCGACGATCTCCCGCATCGCCTGCGTCGCAACGCCTCGCATCCGACGGTCGGCGCCACGACAAAAGGCACGATCGTGATGAGCCGCGTCTCCGCGGTAGAAACGCCCACCCCCCCCTCCCGTATCTGGAGTGCGGCGCTTGAGCGCCGCTCTGGAAGGCGGGGCTTCAGCCCCGCCGCGCTGAAGCGCGGCGAGTCAGAGCGGCGCTAAAGCGCCGCACTCCAGAGGCGACTCGTTGAGCGGGTTGCGGCGGCCGAGCGGCCCGGTTGCTTCGTGGTCGCTCCTCGACGATCTCCCGCATCGCCTGCGTCGCGGCGCCTCGCATCTGGCCGCTCGGCGCCGCAACAAAAGGCAAGATATTGATGAAGCACTACACTAGACCCGCACCACGCCCGCCCGCTCGTACACCTTCGCATCGATGAAGATCTCGACGAGCGTCGGATCGAGCAGGCCGTCCTTCATCTCCATGCGGAGGATGTCGAGGGCGCGGTCGGTCGGCACCGCCTTCTTGTAGGGGCGGTCGCTGGCGGTGAGCGCGTCGTAGATGTCGGAAACGGTCATCATCCGCGACTGCACCGGGATCTCCGCCGCGGTGAGTTTCCGCGGATAGCCGCGCCCGTTCAGCTTCTCGTGATGCGCATAGGCAATGTTCGGGACGCCGACGAGATCCTTCGTCCATGGGATCTTCGCCAGGAAGTTGAACGTGTGGGTGACGTGGCTCTCGATTTCGGCGCGCTCGGAGGCGTCGAGATTCCCCTTCCGGATCGAGAGGATGCGTACCTCCTCCGGATCGAGGAGGAGTCTCGGTTCGCCATTGATGTCGATGTACTCGCGGCGGGCGAGTTCCTGCAGATGTTCGAAGTCCCCCTCGGGGAGAACGGTCGGCTGGTTCGCCTGCATCACGAACGCGAACTCGGCGCGGAGCCGCTCGAGCTCCCGCCGCAGCTCGTCGTCGACGTGCGCGCTGTAGGCCTCGAAGCCTTCGCGCCCGTTCTGCAGCAGGTAATCGAGCTTCTTCTTGTGCGCCTCCGCCTCGACCGACTTCATGACGAAATCGAAGCGCGCGCGGATCATGGCGAGCTGCGGCGCATAGAGCTTCTTTTCCTTGACGAGCACCTGCTCGCGCACGCCGACCTTTCCGAAGTCGTGGAGCAGCGACGCGTAGCGGATCTCCTGGATCTGATCGGGAGTGAAATGGGTGTCGCGGTACTCGCCGCTGTCGACGCGGTCGATGACCTCCGCGAGCGTGACGGTCAGGTCGGCCACGCGGAACGAGTGACCGGAGGTCGTCGGATCGCGCTGCTCGATCGCCGTCACGGCCGCCGTGACGAAACCCTCGAACAACCTCTCGATCGATTCGTAGAGAAGGTTGTTCTCGACCGCGACCGCCGCCTGACCGGCCAGTGAGCGCATCAGGTCGACCGTTTCCTGGTCGAACGGAATGACCTCGTGAGGAACGGTGGCGGCCGTCAGCCAGGCCGGCGCGCCGACACGCTTGCGGTTGATGAGCTGAAGAACACCGATGATGTCGCCGAGGTGGTTCGTCATCGGGAACACGAGCATCGATCGCGTCAGGTAGCCGTTCTTCTCGTCGAACGAACGATTGATCTCGTACGGAGCGTCGGCGGGAAGGTTGTAGGCGTCATCGATCACCAGCGTCTCCCCGGTCATGGCGACGTAGCCGGCGAGACTCTTCTTCGTGATCGGCAGAACCTTCTCTTCGAACGCACCGACGTCGATGGAGTCGTTCTGTGCGAGCATCCATCGAAGGACCTTCCCTTCCCCCTCGATCTCGTCGACGAGGAAGAGAGAGCCGGCGTCGGCGCGGGAAAGCTCGCGCGCCTTGCTGAGAATCAGCGTCAGGAGCTGCGCATGATTCCGGACCGTCGCAAGGGCGATGCCGACTTCCGACACCCGCTGCAGCTCGCGGGTCCGTTCGCTGAGCTGCCGCTCGAGCTGATCGGCACGCATCTTCTGGTAGAGAAACTGGTAGGCCCGCTTGATGGCGCCGAGGAGATCGTGGGCCGTGGGGTTCTTCGGCAGGTGGAAGTAGGCGTTGTCATCGGTCAGCCAGCGGGGCGGCTCGGAGAGGCCGACGCCGACGATGGCCGTGCGCGAGTCGATGGCCACGCTGTCGATGCCGTTATTGACCAGCACGACGCGGAGCGCGTTCGTGTCGGGCGTGAGCAGGTCGAGCCGCTCGATCTTGCGCGGCGCGAGCGACTCCCGCCGCAGAGCTTCGGAGTAATCACCGATGGGAAAGGATGGCGAGTGAAACAACTGGAGGGTCTGCATGGCGCGTCGTCAGGCGTCAGATGCCGGCCATCAGGAAACAGACCGGGAACGCAGCCCCCGGCACCCGAGACCCGACACCAGCGATCTGATTTAGAATGCGCGACCGATTATCGCACCATTCGGGGAGAATGGACGTCCGGGCACCGTTGTTGACAGGAGTCCGGCGGGGCTCTTCGCGCTGCTTCCCTGCACAGGAGGAACGTTTTGGCGGCCTACACGACCGAGAAGATCACGGCGAAATACCACGACGCTCTCGTCGACTGGCAGAAGAAGAACTTCCCGGAACTGCAGTTTCTGCAGGACAACTGGACGAAGTTCTATCCGACGCAGACTCCCTTTCAGCTTCTGGCGAAGATCGGGAAACTGAACTCCGAGTCGATCACGTACGGCCGTTTCACCGGGCAGTCGCGCTTCGAGCACGCCGGCGACATGGTCGGCAACATGTTCTACAGCGCGCGCGACATCATCCGCGCCCAGGCGTCGACCGAACTCGGTTCGATCCAGCAGCACCGCCTCACGCTCGAGGAAGCTCCGACCGACGCGATGAAAATGGCCGTCCTTCGCATCATGGCGGAGGAACTCCGCCATGCCTACCAGATGTTCTGGGTCCTCGATCACGACGCGTCGTGGAAGAAGCCGGGACACCCCGACATCGCCTCCGAGACGATGGACGAGCTGCTGGCGATGCAGCTCGGCAATCACGTCCTCGACGCCTTCAACATCCCCTTCTCGAACTTCCTCGACAACGTCGTGTTCGCCACCGTGATCGATCTGGTCGGCAAGTACCAGCTCGAGATGCAGAAGGTCTTTTCCTACGCGCCGATGGCGCGATCGATGGGACCGATGCTCTCCGAGGAAGGGTTCCACATCGGATCGGGACGCGGATTCCTCAAGGAACTCGCCGTCGGCGCGACGACCGACAAAGGCCGCTACTCGATCGAAGAGATCCAGAAGGCGCTCAATGCCTGGATCCCTCGCGGACTGGAAATGTTCGGCAACGAGCGGGGCGGCGAGACGGCCGTGGCCTTCGGGTTCAAGGACCGGACCAACGGCACGGCGCAGGCGGAGTACTACAACGAAGTGCGGGAAGTTCTCGAACTGATCAACGTCGAGATCGCGAAGACCAAAGTGCGGGACATCACCGCACCCGACGCCCGCAGCCTCGTGCGGGAAGTGCAGGACACGGGCGAGACGATCCGGGGGGTGTCGCCCTCCGATCTTCTCTTCGCTCCCGACATGAAGTTCTTCCGCAAACGCGGCGCCGAGGAGATCGTCTTCATGCCGTACGACGTCTACGGCAACCTGCTCGTCGAGGACGGCAAGCCGATTGCGGGAGAGAAGTACCTCGAATATCTCGCGAAGACGCTTCCCGACTACTTCCTCGCCACCGGCGAGTTCTCGAAATACCGGGAAGCGCTCCTCGGACACGAGCGCCCCGACATGGGACGCAGCTACGGCTGGTGACATCTGCCCGCGTGCTACCCTTTCGCGAGCATGCGGAAGAAGATCGCAGTCGCCGCGGCCTTTCTTCTCACCTCCTGCGGGCAGCTCGCGGAACTGCCCACCGACCCGGCGGGCGGCGATCCGATCGACCCGACCGCCACGTTCACCCGCGTCCAGAACGAGATCTTCACGCCGAACTGCACGGCGGTCGGCTGTCACGACCGCCTGGGGCGGCAGCAGGGAATGATCCTCGTCGCCGGCAGCTCGTACGCGAACACGGTCGACGTCCCGAGTTCCGAGATGCCGTCGCTCATGCGCGTCCGCCCCGGTGATCCGAACAACTCGTATCTCTATCGGAAGATCGCCGGCTCCGGCATCACGGGAGACCGGATGCCGCTGGGCGGCCCTTACCTGAGCGACGCACAGATCCGGCTCGTGCGCGACTGGATCCGGAGAGGAGCGCCGAATGACTGACTTGTTCCGCATCAGCCGCCGCATCGCGGGCGTCCTGCTGGTCGTGGCTGCCGCGGCCCGGGGACAGTCGCCTTACACGCCGCTCTCGCCGATTCCGCTCGGCGACTCGCTCCTCACCCTCCCCACCTCGCACATCCCGTCGGACGGGACGTGGGAGGTGAAGTTCACGCACCGCTTCAACCAGCCGCTCAACGAGGGTGACGCGGGAGATCTCCTCCACTCCCTGTTCGGCCTCGACGGCAACGCGGAGATCGGAATCGGCTTCTCGTACACGCC
>DATLYG010000053.1:0-5578 GCA_035574985.1 Thermoanaerobaculia bacterium
GCGCTTCCGCAGCCCGCGACCACCGAACGACCATCCTTCAACACCAGCCAGATGAGGCGAGGCATCGTCAATCTCCTGTACACGGCGCACAACATAGGCGTGAATCGCACCGCCATCCGTGAGTCCGCTCACGCGCCGGCATGGTTTTTTCGTGACCGCGGTCACTACAATCCCCCGATGGCGCGCCGCTCCTTTGACGATCTCGTGCAACTGATGATGATCCTCCGCGGTCCGGACGGCTGTCCGTGGGACCGCCAGCAGCAGCTCCCCGACCTCAAGCCGTATGTGATCGAGGAGGCGTACGAGGTCGTCGACGCGATCGATCGCGACGACCGCGCCGCGCTGCTCGAAGAGGTCGGCGATCTGCTCCTCGAAGCGGTCTTCATCGCCGAGATCACCCGCGCCGAGGGAAGCTTCGACGTCTACGACTCGATCACCGCCATTCACGACAAGCTGGTGCGGCGCCATCCCCACGTCTTCGGCGACGTCGAGGCGAAGGACGCCGAGCAGGTGATCGTCAACTGGGAGAGGCTCAAGAGCGCGGAGCGGAAGGCCGAACAGAAGGGCGTGCTCTCCGGCGTGCCGCGCGCTCTTCCGGCGCTGCTGAAAGCGTCCCGCCTGACGGAGAAGGCGGCGCGCGTCGGCTTCGACTGGCGCCGCGCGGAAGATGTCTTCGACAAGATCGACGAGGAGATCGCGGAACTGCGCGAGGCCGTCGCCGCGGGAGAAAAGCAGGCCATTCACGACGAGATCGGCGATCTCCTCTTCACCGTCGCCAACATCGCGCGGAAGCTCGGCGTCAACCCGGAGGAGGCCCTGCAGTCGGCGAACCGGAAGTTCCAGCGGCGCTTCGAGACGATGGAGCGCCGCGTTCACCGGAGCGGAAGGAACATCGACGAGCTGTCGCTCGAGGAGATGGACCGCCTCTGGGACGAAGCGAAACGGGACGAAGGATGAAGGTCCGCCGCCTCCTTCTCGCCCTCCTTCTTCTGGTGCTCGTCGACCGCCTGGGGAAGTACGCCGCGATCTTCGCCATCGACGCCTATCGCGCGCACGTCTCGCCGCGGCTTCGCTCCGTCGTGACCTGCCGCTTCCGGCCGACCTGTTCGCTGTACGGCCGCGAGTCGATCCGCCGATGGGGACTCATCGCCGGCGGAGCGAAAACCGGATGGCGGATCGTCCGCTGCGGTCCGTGGACCCCGATGGGTACGTTCGATCCTCCCTGAGCGGTGCCTACTCGAGTGGCGTTTCCGCACTCGGACAGAGTTCGTTGAGGCCGCACTCCCCGCAGCGCGGTCTGCGCGCAACACAGATTTTGCGTCCGTGTTCGATGAGCCGGTGCGAGAAGCGGATCCACTCCTTCTGCGGAATCAGCTTCATCAGGTCCTGCTCGATCTTTTCCGGGTCGGAGTGCGAAGTCAGACCCAGGCGTGCCGCGACGCGCGCAACGTGCGTATCGACGACGATCCCCGCCGCTTTGCCGAAGGCGTTCGCCAGCACGACATTCGCGGTCTTGCGGCCCACACCCGGCAGCGCGGTCAGCTCCTCCATCGTCGACGGCACCCGGCCGCCGTGTCGCTCGACGATCGCCTTCGAGGCGGCGATCACCGCCTTCGCCTTGTTGCGGAAGAAGCCGGTCTGCCTGACCGCGCGCTCCATCTCCGCCTGCGACGCGCGCGCGAACGACTGCGGATCGGGATACTTGCGAAAGAGGTCCTTCGTCACCATGTTGACGCGCGCGTCGGTCGACTGCGCGGAGAGCATCGTCGCGATCAGCAGCTGGAACGGCGTGGTGAAGTCGAGCGAGACCCTCGCCTTCGGGTACATCCGCCTGAGGGCGGCGACGATCTCCGCGGCGCGTTCGGCTTTCTTTCGCACGCCGTCAGTCTATCGGTGTCCGGTGACCCCGTGCAGTGCCGATCGGAATAAGATTCGCCGCATGACCACGACCGCGACCGAACCCCGGGTGATCCGCGCCCCGCGCGGGACCGAGATCTCCTGCCTCGGATGGCAGCAGGAGGCCGCGCTCCGCATGCTGATGAACAACCTCGATCCCGAGGTGGCCGAGAGGCCGGAGCAGCTCATCGTCTATGGCGGCATCGGAAAGGCCGCCCGCAACTGGGAGTGCTTCGACGCGATCGTCGCCACGCTCCGCCGCCTGAAGAACGACGAGACGCTGCTCGTGCAGTCGGGCAAGCCGGTCGGCGTGTTCCGGACACACGAGCAGGCGCCGCGCGTGCTGATCGCCAACGCGAACCTCGTCCCGCACTGGGCGAACTGGGAGGAGTTCCGCCGGCTCGACGCTCTCGGACTGACGATGTACGGACAGATGACCGCCGGCTCGTGGATCTACATCGGCACGCAGGGAATTCTGCAGGGAACGTACGAGTGCTTCGCCGCGATCGCGAAGAAGCACTTCGACGACACGCTGCGCGGCAAGCTCGTCGTCACGGCCGGGTTGGGGGGGATGGGCGGCGCCCAGCCTCTTGCCGCCACCATGAACGAGGGAACGGCGCTGATCGCGGAGGTCGACCGTTCGCGCATCGAGCGCCGCCTGGCGAAGCGGTATCTGGATGAGGAGGCCCCGTCGCTCGACGCGGCGATCGAACGGGCGTTGCGCGCCCGTGATGCGGGGGAGGCCGTGTCGATCGGCGTGGTGGCGAACGCGGTCGACCTTCTGGAAGCGCTGATCGCGCGCGGCATCGTCCCCGACGTCCTCACCGACCAGACATCGGCGCACGACGAGCTGCACGGCTACGTCCCGTCGGGAATGTCGTTCGACGAGGCGCTCGATCTGCGCGCGCGCGATCCGAAGCGCTACGTCGCGCTCGCCTACCAGACGATGGCGCGGCACATGCGGGCGATGCTCGAGCTGCAGCGCCGCGGTGCGATCACCTTCGACTACGGCAACAACCTTCGCGGGCAGGCGATGGTCGCGGGAGTGAAGGACGCCTTCGAGGTCGGAGGCTTCGTGCCGCTCTTCATCCGCCCCCTCTTCTGCGAGGGAAAGGGACCGTTCCGCTGGGCGGTGCTCTCGGGTGATCCGAACGATCTCTTCGTCACCGACGAGGCGATCCTGGATCTGTTTCCGAATGACCGGCTCCTCCACCGCTGGATCCGGATGGCGCAGAAGCGCGTCGAGTTCCAGGGGCTGCCGGCGCGCATCTGCTGGCTCGGGTATGGAGAGCGGGACAGGGCCGGGCTTCTCTTCAACCGCCTCGTCGCCGAGGGGAAGGTGAAGGCGCCGATCGTGATCGGACGCGATCATCTCGACAGCGGATCGGTCGCCTCGCCGAACCGGGAGACGGAGGGGATGCGCGACGGCTCGGATGCGATCGCCGACTGGCCGATTCTGAACGCGCTGCTCAACACCGCTGCCGGAGCCACATGGGTGTCGTTCCACCACGGTGGAGGTGTGGGGATCGGCTATTCCTTACATGCGGGGATGGTGATCGTCGCCGACGGGACCGAGGCGGCCGCCGGGCGCCTCGAGCGCGTCCTGACGACCGACCCCGGCACGGGTGTGATGCGTCACGCCGACGCCGGTTACGAAGAAGCGGTCCGCACGGCGAGGGAGCGGGGGGTCGACATCCCGATGCTGCGTTGACGCTGCGTCAACGCGTCCTCTTCATCACCTCGCGGGCCTCGGTAAGCCTCGGGTCGAGCCGCAGAGCGAGCCCGGCGGCGCGGCGGGCGCCGGCGCGATCGCCTTTGATCTCCAGCAGCAGCGCGAGCTGCAGGTGTCCCTCGGCGAGGCCCGGCTGTCCGCGGGAGGCGGAGTCGATGAAGCGGCGAAGGGCGCGCTCCCCCCGCTCGAGGTCGCGCCGTGCGAACACCGCCGTCCGGCCGATCTCGTACAGTGCGGCGGCGTGCGTGGGGCGGATCCGGAGGATCGACTCGAAGGCGGCGAAGGCGTCGTCGTACTGCTGCGACTCCTGCGAGAGCCAGCCCAGCCAGGTGAGGGCCATGATGCGATGCTCGGCCGTGGCCGCGCCGGAGACGGCCTCGCGCAGTTTCGCTCGCGCGAGCCCGAACGCTTTTTTCCGGTAGGCGATGTATCCGCGCGCGAAGCAGCCGAGCGCGGGGTCGCGACGCTCGATTTCGGCGGCCTGCGCTTCGGCGGCTTCGCGGCTCCCGCCCGCGATCCGCGGCGCCATCGTGTGGAAGCGGACGAGATCGAGGCGCGCGTCGATCCGTTCGGGGTCGAGCGCCAGTGCGGCGTCGAGTGCTTCGCGGATTCTCCACCCGAGCCAGAGGAGCCGGATCGGGTCGCGCGTGGAGGCCGCTTCATCCAGAAACTGCCGCGCGCGGCGGTGGTGGTCGGACGCCGTCGCCGGATCCGCGCCGGCGGGCTGCGCCAGAACGATGGCGAATAGATGACAGAAAAGGAATGTTCTCAGAGCGATTCCCAGTGAGATACTACGCATTTCCTCCCCGGGAGAATCAGCCGGAGGTGCTGTCATCAATACGCAGAAAAAAGATTGGGTGAACATCTTCTTCCTCACCCTCACGCCGATCGTCGGCATTGCCGGAACCGCAGCGTGGACGCTGCGCAACGGTTTTTCGTGGTGGATGCCGCTCCTGACCGTGGGGATGTACCTGCTGGTCGGGATGTCGATTTGTGCCGGCTACCACCGCTTCTTCTCCCACAAGAGCTACGAGGCCTCGCCGCTCGTGCAGCTCTTCTTCGCCTTCTTCGGGGCAATGGCGGCGCAGAACTCGATTCTCTGGTGGTCGTCGAGTCATCGCGTGCACCACTCGTACGTCGATCGCGACTGGGACCCGTACAACATCCGGCGCGGGTTCTGGTGGGCCCACATCTTCTGGATCTTCTACAAGAACGACGACCGCGAGGGCTTCGACAACGCGAAGGATCTCGTGGCCAATCCGATCGTGATGTGGCAGCACCGCTGGCATCACGTCATCCTGATCGTCGGTGGTTTTGGAATTCCGGCGCTGATCGGCGCGATGTTCGGCGATCCGGTCGCCGGTCTGCTGTGGGGCGGATTCCTTCGCGTGGTCGTCATCCACCACACGACGTTCTTCGTGAACTCGCTCGCGCACGCTCTCGGGAAGCCGCTCTTCAACGCCGAAGTCTCCGCGCGCGACAACTGGATGGTGGCGCTGCTGACGCTCGGGGAGGGCTATCACAGCTTCCATCACCGCTTCCCGGCCGATTTCCGCAACGGCATCCGCTGGTATCAGTGGGACCCGGCGAAGTGGTTCATCCGGGCGCTCCAGTGGGTGGGTCTTGCGTCGGACCTTCGCACGACGCCGCTGCCGCAGATCGAGCAGGCGCGGATGAGCGCGGCGCTTCGGGTCATGGAGAGCCGGCTCGGGTCGGCGCCGCACAGTGCGGCCGAGGAGATTCGCGCGCGGATCAGCGCGGCCATCGAGAACCTCGAGAACGCATATCGTCTCTGGCGTCATCACGTCGAGGAGCGGGCGGCGGGCCGGGCATGGCGTCAGGCGCACCGGCAGTCGAAGCGGCACGTCAAGCTGTCGCGCCGCCAGTGGAAGGACGCCGTCCGGATGCTGGCACAGCTCCCCGAAGCGGCATGAGCTCGGGGGTGCGGCG
>DATLYG010000054.1:0-5244 GCA_035574985.1 Thermoanaerobaculia bacterium
CCTCCGACCGTCGACTGTTCGCACACTTCGTGAGCTGCTCGCGCTCGCCCGCGCTGAGAGTGATCACCGGCGCTTTTCGCATGCGCCATTGTCCCTCAGAATCAACAATATGACAAGCAATTATTGAGACACTACACTAGCAACCCGACCGAGATGCCTGCGGCGACCGGCAGAGAGGCACAGCATGCCCCTCGCGCCGTTCATCCCTGGCGGTCATCGGCTACTCTGGTGGCATGTCCGACGCTCCCTCTCCTCCATGGCGGCCGGGGAAGTTCACCGCCTGGTTCCTCGGAATCGCCTCGATCTGGCCGCCGGTCTACTTCTTCCTGTTCTTCGCAGGATTCGTCTCCGCGGTGTTCTGGACCCGCGGAGAGCGGAAGCCGCCGTTCCTGTTCGACGTCTTCGAAGCCGTGATGGTCGTTCACGTCCTCACGATGTTCGCCATGTTCGGCGTCATCATCGCGCTGGTCGTGCACGCTTTCCGGTCGGACCGTCTCGCTCCCGACCGGCGTCTGCTCTGGGTCGTGGTCCTCATTCTCGGCGGCTTCGTCGCCGGGCCGGTTTACTGGTGGTTCTACGTCCGCCCGGGGGCAAACGAAACTGCAGGCCCGCCCGACATGACATCGTGACTACGGCTTCGACGCCGGCTCCGGCGACGGATGGATGGTCACGCGCCCCATCTGCTGCATGTAGGCGAGGTCGTCGCGATGATTCCAGATCTCCACGATCCTGCCATCCCTGAAGCGGGCGATGTTGACTCCGACGAAGTCGATCTTCTGACCCGAGGCGCTCGTCCCCGTGATCCTCCATTGTCCGACGACGATGTCATCTTCGGCCACGAGGCGCGTGACCTTCATCACGCAGTCGGGACAGCCCTTCCGAAAGCTCTGCGCGATCAGTTTCTGCCCGCGCGGTCCGGGCGGGGGGTTCCCGCCGCGCGGATCGTGCCGGACGTAGTCGTCCGCGAAGACCTCGTCGGCGAAATCGAACTGGTCCCTGTTCCACACTTCTTCGTAGAACTTCGCCAGGAGCGCCTTGTTTCTCGTCGCCTCGTTCGCACCTTCGTTGTGATCGCCCCGAAGGGGCATGGCGAGGGCCAGAAGAACGAACATCGCCGGCAGCAGGTCAGGCATGGATCCTCCCGGTTGGTTGACTGGAAGAAGAAGAGTATAGCCCGCTACATGGTGAACCGCGGCTGGTCGCCGCGCACGTACGGGGGCGGAAGCACCAGCGCCTGGGTGAGGGCCGCGGCATCGACGGGACGGCTGAAGAGGAACCCCTGCGCCTCGTCGCAACTGCGGCGCTGGAGAAATTCGAGCTGTTCCTCGGTCTCCACCCCCTCGGCGATGACGCGGAGGTGCAGGCTGCGCGCGATGGCGATGACGGCGGCGACGATGGCCGCGTCGCCTTCGTCGGTGGCGAGATCGCGCACGAACGCGCGGTCGATCTTCACCGCGTTGATCGGGAACTGTTTGAGATACGTCAGCGACGAATAGCCGGTGCCGAAGTCGTCGATCGAGATCCCGACGCCGATGTCGCGGAGCGCGCGGAGGACCTCGACCGTCACCTCGCCGTTGGACATCGCCGTCGTTTCGGTGATCTCCAGTTCGAGCGACGAACTCTGGATGCGCGTGTCCTGCAGGACGCGGCGGACCATGTCGACGAGGTCGTGCTGCTGGAACTGCCGCGCGGAGAGGTTCACCGCGACGCGCTGCGGTGCGACTCCCTGGTCGCGCCAGCTCCGCATCTGGGTGCAGGCGGTCCAGAGCACCCACTCGCCGATCGGCACGATGAGACGGCTTTCCTCGGCGATGGGGATGAACGCGGTCGGCTCGACGATCCCGCGCTCGGGATCGTTCCAGCGCACGAGCGCCTCCGCTCCGATGATGCGCCCGCTGACGAGGCTCACCTGCGGCTGGTAGTAGAGCATGAGCTGGTGGTCGTGCAGCGCGCGGCGCAGCCTCTTCTCGGTGGAGATCCGCTCCACGGCCCGGGCCTTCATGTCTTCGGTACAGAGCTGGTAGTTGTTCCGTCCCGATTCCTTGGCACGGTACATGGCGCTGTCGGCATTGCGCAGCAGCGTCTCCGCCTCCGAACCGTCGTCGGGGTAGATGGCGATGCCGATGCTGGCCGACACTTCGATCGGAACGCCGGCGATCGTCATCGGCACCTGGACGGCCTCGAGGACCTTCTGGGCGATCTGCGCGGCGTTCTCGGGACGCTGCAGTTCGGCGAGGATGATCGTGAACTCGTCGCCGCCCAGCCGCGCCACCGTGTCGTCCTCGCGGACGCACTTGCGCAACCGCTGGGACATCTCCAGCAGAAGCTCGTCGCCGGCGGTGTGCCCGAGGGTGTCGTTGATGGTCTTGAAGTGGTCGAGGTCGATGAACATCACCGCGAGCATCTTTCCGGAGCGGCGCGCGCGGGTCAGGCTCTGCGCCAACCGGTCGGTGAAGAGGCGGCGGTTCGGCAGATGCGTGAGAACGTCGTGATAGGCGTGGAACTCGATCTGTTCCTCCGCCCGCTTGCGGTCGCTGATGTCGACGAGAGTGGCGTGGATGAACGCCGTTTCGCCCGTGCCGACCAGCGCCAGGTTCTGCAGCACCCACAGCTCCGAGCCGTCGGCGCGGCGCAGTTCGATTTCGACGCCGTTGAGCATCGACGCGTCCTGAAGCATCGTCGCCAGTTCGTCGCGCTCGAACCGCCGCGCGTAGAAGTCGGCGATGTTGCGGCCGACGAGATCCGTCCGCCGGGCGCCGAGCATCGCCGCAAACGTGCTGTTGCAGTCGACGATCTCCCCGTTGAACTTCGTCACGCAGACCCCTGCCGCGTTCTGTTCGAACAGCAGCCGGTAGCGGAGCTCCGACTCCCGCATCGCCGCCTCGGTGGCGAAGCGGGCGGTGACATCGCGAAAACTCCAGACCCGAATGTTGACCCCTTCGAGGATGCGGCCGATCGAGTACCGCTCGAAGCGGCGCCCGTCCTTGAACTCGAGCAGGTCGAAGCTCTCCGCCTCCGGTTGCGCGTAGAGCTGGTCGATGTTGCGGACGAAGTCGTCGGGACGGAGGAGCTGGTCGCGTACGAACTGGATCGCGGCGCGGTCGTCTCCGCTCGAGAGAATCTCGGGCGGGATCCGCCACATCTCGACGAAGCGCTGGTTGTAGGTGAGAATCCTGTTGCCGTCGCCGACCGCCAGGATGCCGTCGGCGGTCGAGTCGAGCGTCGACTGCAGCAGCGTCAGCGCGTGGCGGACCTCGCGGTCGGCGCGCTTCCGCTCCCTCACGTCGCGGCCGATGATCACCGCGCCGGCCGCCTCTCCCTGGTGCATCACCGGCGCGATCGAGAGCATCAGCTCCACCGTCTGCCCCCCCTTGCTCCGGAAGACGTATTCGGCGTTGCGGATCGACCGGCGGCGCAGCGTCGAGCCGAAGTCGTCCTCTCCCTTGCGCGCGAGGAGATCCTCGATCCGCTTCCGCATCAGCTCTTCGGGGGCGTAGCCCAAGAGGTTCTGCGCGGCCTTGTTGGCGAAATGAATCCGGCCGTCGCGGTCGCAGACGAAGAGCGCGTCGGCCATCGTTCCGATGATCTCGTTCGCTGCGATCGACGGAGAGATGGGCACCAGGTCGTACCGCCGGACCGTGTGCACGACCACCAGCACGAAGCCGATGATCGGCACGTAGCCGAACGGATACACCGGCAGGCCGTACTTCGGCAGGTAGTCGACGCAGCCGAGGCAGGCGAGGCCGAAGCCGATGATCAACAGCTCGATCCGCCGCCGCTCGACCCCCCGCGCGTTCGGGTAGGCCCGGAGAAACTCGAAGAGCGACGCGGCGAGGAAGCTTCCGAAGAAAATCAGGTATGGGACGGAGATCGCTCCGTACCGCGGATAGAACCCCCACCAGTACTTCTGCACGCGCGGCACGAGAAGGTCGCTTCCGACGGCGAGCGCGCTGAAAACACCCGCGCCGAGCCACGCGACGATCAAGGCGGCCGACCGCCGCTCGATCTTGAGCATCTCGACCGTGAACTGGTAGATCGCCGGAGCGATGAAGGGAACACCAAGGTAGGCCAGGCGCGCCCACCAGAGCGCCCCCTCGGCCGTCGTCGCCAGGTACATCAACGTGAAGGCGAAGAACCAGATCGCCCCGAAGAGGGTCATGACGAAGAACGACCCGCTGACGCGCGATACACGATGAACCAGAATGCGCGCCCCGAAGACGAGCAGCAGCACCACCGTGATCGCCGTCGGAATCGCGTACGGCGACAACGCGTAATCGCTAGTCATTTCCACCCGTTAGCTGACCGAGAGAGTCTTATTGTGAGCTACTCGCGCAGCGTTGTCGAGCGAGCGATTTCTGCCTCGCAAGCGATGTACCCGAACGCGGCCCACTCCCCTCCTTCCACGATTTGACGGAAAAACCGTTCCGCTTTCTCCGGTTCGCCGTTGTAGAGGTACCAGTTGCCGACTCCGTAGAGGATCGTCGCACCCTCGACCGTCGACGGGTTTTCCTTCGACAGCTCCTCAGGCGCGATCTCGCCGCGGTACATGAGCGTGAGCTTGTGATAGGCGGTGTTCTCGATGACGTCGAGGCTGGAGCTGATCGGCTCGAGCACGCGCTCGGCCTCCTGCGGCCGTCCCAGCCGCCGCAGGGTCATGTAGAGCCAGTGGGTGTTCGAGACGAGCCGGTCGGCGTTGGTGGCCAGTGCGGCGCAGCGCTGGTAGACCGGAAGCGCGCGCTCGAAATCCCCTTTCAGGTACCACGCCAGGCCGAGGTGATAGCAGATGTTCGACTGCAGGGAACTGGTCGGGACTCCGCGGGCGTTCGGCAGGCCGTCGGGCTCGATCTCGTCCGGCTTCCCGCGCGTCAGCTCTTCGGCGCGCTCGAGGTCGCGAATGGCGTCGTCCAGCCGCCGGATGGTGATGTAGCGGTGACCACGGTGCCGGTACATGCGCGCATCGTGCGGATGGTGGCGGATGCCGTCGGTGAAGATGTCGATCGCCTCGCGATAGCGGCCGAGGTAGGCCGTCCGCCGGCCGAACCAGATGATGTCGTCGGGGTGATTGCGGTTTCTCTCCCACCGCGCACGCGCCTTCGCCAGCTCCGCCTCGCGTTGCCGCGCCACTTCCGGGGCGAGCGCCGGACGCCGCAGCGGCTTGCCGAGCAGGGAGATCGCCTCGACGCCATCGTCCGGCGGGGCGGGACTCGTCTGCAGCGTCACGGGAGACTGCGACGCACAGCCGGC
>DATLYG010000055.1:0-3350 GCA_035574985.1 Thermoanaerobaculia bacterium
CCGACCGGTCGCGCTGATGGTGCTTGCGGGCCGAGATCGAGGAGCGAGGAGGAGCCAGGACTCCTCGCCCCGCTCAAGCTCTACGACCTCCCGCCGTGGAACTTCAACCCACTCCAGTGGGGCCGGACGACGACGAGGAAATGCCGATGGACGGCGAGGAGGAGATGTGAAGATTCTGGACGCCGATGCTGGGACATCGTCGACGACGAGCGACCCCGAGGTCGGCCCGCAACCGCCATCAGCCCTTCGGGTTGCGGGCGGCGCCGGACGGCTGCTTCGCCGTCGCTCCTCGACGATGTCACCACATCGCCTGCGTCGCGCCGACTCGCATCCGTCTCGGCGGCGCCCGCAAGCAACCGGTCGCATTTGTTCAGAGGTTCCTTAGTGCAGGAGTTGTTCAGGAGCGAGGGAGCACGGGAGAGTGTGATCAGGAGCGCCGGCGGGGGATGACACGGCGGCGGGCGAGGGGACTAGAATGGAGAGCCGTCCGTATGCCCGATCAGATCCCGCAGCCCTCCACGCACGAAGACCTCGCCTCCTTCGGCGAAGAACTGCGCCGGGAGCGTGAAATCCGCGGCATCTCGCTGAAGGAAATCGCCGACGCGACGAAGGTCAGCAGGCGCTTTCTCGAAGCCATCGAACGCAACGATCACCGCACGCTTCCCGCTCCCGTCTTCACGCGCGGGTTCATTCGCGAGTATGCGCGCTACCTCGGTCTCAACGCCGACGAGATGGTGAGCCGCTACAACCAGGCGGCGGCGGGCGACGAGCGCATCGAGATGACGCCGCACCTCGAGCGGCTCGTCCATCTTCAGACCGGAACGCCTCAGCAGAAACAGGGAATCCCTCCGCCCTACGCGCGCATCGACAGGAACTTCTACGTTCTGGCGGCGATCGTCATCGCTCTTTCCGCCGTGACGCTCTGGGCGGTCCGGATGCGTCAGCAACCGCGCGCGGAGAGCGATTCCGTCGTGCCGCAGGCCGCCACGATGGCCCTGCGGCCGGTGACGACGACCGAGCCTGCGGCCGCGGTTCCCGAAGACGTCCTGAGGTTGACCATCGAGCTGACCGACGACTCGTGGATCACGCTCGAAGCGGACGGCAGGACGGTGGTCAACGAGGAACTCCGGCGCGGCGACCGCCGCACGTTCGAGGCGAACGAGGAGTTTCGCTTCCGTACCATCGGCAATGCCGGCGGCGTGGTGATCACGCTCAACGATGCGACGCTCCAGCCGCTGGGCCGCAGCGGGCAGGTGCTGCGCGACCGGACATTCGACCGGCGGTTCCTCGAGACGCTCGGGCCGGAGTCGCGGAGCAGGCCGTGAGCACGGCGCCGAGCGATCTGAGCGCGGCGACGATCATCCCGCTCATCGAAGCGGGGAGCTACGCGCGCGAGGTCGTCCTCAACGTCGCGCGCGGGTTTCTTCCTCTCGAGCAGGACGATCTCGTGGCCGTGCTCGCGTATCTCTGCGGCTCGCCCGACGGGGAAATCGCCGCGGCTGCGCATGCGTCGCTGGCCGACCTCCCTCCGCGGACCCTCCTGACGTTCGCGTCGAATCCCGAAATCCCCCCTGCCCATCTCGAGTCGCTCCTGCGCGCGACCGCCGATCACGCGGTGCTCGAGATGCTCATCCGCAACCGCGCTGTCTCCGATGCCGCAGTGGCCGAGCTCGCGCGCCGGGCGGAGCCGCCGGTCCAGGACGTCATCGTCATCAATCAGGCGCGCATTCTCCGTTCGCCGGGGATCCTCGACGCGCTGCTCGCGAACCCGAACGTCTCGCCCGACGTCCGCCGGCGTGCGCTCGAGACGCGCGAGGAGTTCTTCGAGAAGAAGGCGCGGATGGAGGCGGTGCTGAAGGCCGCCGCCGCGGCGACGCCGGATGAAGAGCCGCTGGCCGACGAGCCTCTCGACGCCATCGCCGATCTGCTGCAGAAAGCGGACGAGCAGGAGCCGGGGGAGGCGCGGCCTCCCGCGCCGCCGCCGGTGGAGACCGAACGCGACGACCATTCGCGGGCGATCTGGAGCCAGCTCCAGTTCATGTCCGTGTCGGAAAAAGTCCAGCTCGCGTTCAAGGGAAACCGGACGCTGCGGATGCTGCTCGTGCGCGAGCGGAACAAGCTGATCTGTACGGCCGTCATCCGCAATCCCCGCATGAGCGAGACCGAGGTCGAGGCGATCGCCGGGATGCGGAACGTCGAGGAAGAGGTCCTCCGGATGATCGGGGCACGGCGCGACTGGATGGGGAAGTACAACATCATGCTGACCCTCTGCCGGAACCCGAAGGCGCCTGTGGGGGTTGTCCTGCCGTTGATCAATCGTTTAACCTTACGTGATTTGAAAGGCTTGAAGGACGACAAGAACGTCCCGCAGGTGGTCCGCGAGACGGCGAAACGGCTCTACCAGTCCAAGACCCAAAAACAAACCGGATGAAGGTCAACTACTACGAGGTTCTGGGTGTCGACCGTTCGGCATCGGAGGCTGAGATCCGCGAGCGGTTCCGGAGGCTCGCGCGCGAGAACCATCCCGACCGCTACCAGGGTCCCGACAAGAGCGATGCCGAGCGGAAGTTCCAGGCGTTGACCGAGGCGATGAACGTCCTCACGAACCCGGAGCGGCGCAAGCAGCACGATGCGGAGCTGGCCAGCGGGGTCTCGAAGGGGACGGCCGACTTCACGCAGGTCGCGAAGGTCTATCTTTCCAAGGGCGTCAAGGCGTTCAAGGAGGGCGACCTGCAGGCCGCCTACGAGAATTTCGACATGGCGGTCAAGCACAACCCTCAGGACGCGAAGGCGCACCATTACCTGGCGCTGACGGCGGCGCGGATGCCGTCGATGATGCGGCAGGCGGTGCAGGCTGCCGAGGCGGCCGTGCAGCGCGATCCCGTCAATCCCGTCTATCTGAAGGACGCCGGGGTTCTCTGCAGGAAAGCCGGCCTCAACGCGAAGGCCGAACGTTATCTCGAGCAGGCTCTCCGCTGGGACCCCGAAAACGTCGAGGCGAAGGCCGCGCTCGCCGAACTGCGTCAAGCCGGGAAAGAGTCGAAGGATGCCGGAAAGGGGTTTACTCTTTTCCGGAAGAGCTGACGAGGAGATGCACATCAAGGCGCACGGGGCGACGCACGTGGGGCGGCAGCGGCAGCACAACGAGGACTCGTTCCTCGTGTCGGACGACGCGCGGCTCTTTCTGGTTGCCGACGGAATGGGCGGTCACGCGGCGGGGGAGATCGCCTCGCGCATCGCCGTCGACTCGATCTCCGAGTTCATCCTCCACACCCGGGAGGACGACGGGACGTGGCCGCACGCGTACGACGAGCATTTCAGCCGCGCCACGAACCGGCTCGTCGCGGCGG
>DATLYG010000056.1:0-7334 GCA_035574985.1 Thermoanaerobaculia bacterium
TTCCGTCCGGTGAGCATCTCGTAGAGGACGACGCCGTAGGCGAAGATGTCGGTCCGCGCGTCGGCCTCTTCTCCCTCGAGCTGCTCCGGCGCCATGTACTGGAACGTGCCGAGGATCGTCCCTTCCTGCGTCAGGTTCTTCTGCTCGGTCGGGAAAGCGGTCAATCCGCTGGCGCCGCTCTGATAGCCCCGGAGCGACAGCTTGGCGAGGCCGAAGTCGAGGAGCTTCGCCCCGGCGCGCGTGAGCATGATGTTTCCCGGCTTCAGGTCGCGATGGGTGATTCCCTGCCGGTGCGCCTTCTCCAGCGCCTCGGCGATCTGAATGGCGTACTCGAAGACCTCGTCGAGCGGAAGCGGCCCGCGCTTGAGCCGCTCGGCGAGCGACTCCCCTTCGAGATACTCCATGACGAGGAAGTCCATCCCCTCGTGCTGGCCGATGTCGAAGAGCGTGCAGATGTGCGGATGGGTGAGCTGCGAGACGGCGCGCGCCTCGCGTTCAAAGCGTTCGCGGACCGGCGCGCTGGCGGCGAGGTCGCGGTTGAGGATCTTGATCGCGACCTCGCGGTCGAGCCGGGTGTCCTTCGCGCGATAGACCTCGCCCATGCCGCCGGCGCCGATCGCCGAAACGATTTCGAACGGCCCGAGGCGGGCCGAGGGGGTGAGCTGCATTGCCGTGTGCCGCGATTGTACGCCGGTCTCGACTCAGGATCTCAACAGCTCGACGACGGCGCGGTGGCCGCGCGATCGGGCGAGCCGTTCGTCGAGCGTCAGCAGAGGCGCGTCGAGAGCCTCCGAGAGCGCGACGTACGCGGCGTCGTACGCGGTGAGATGCCGATGCAGCTCCCAGATGCGCTCCCGGAGGGGGCGGTGCGGATGGCGCTCGATGCGGAGGTCGGCGAAGTCGGAGACCGCCTGCATCGCGCGACCGGCCGGGAGCCGCTCGCGGAGGCGGTAGCGGCGGAGGACCTGGAGGACCTCGAGGTCGAGCAGTTCGGGGGCGTGAAGGGCCGAGCGTGCGGCGCGACGGGCGACCCGTTCGGCCGTCGCCGGATCGAAAAGAAACTGCACGACGACCGAGGCGTCGACGACGATCAACGGCGCTCGCGCTCCTGCCGGACGGCGCGGGCGGGGGAGGTGCGCGGGCGGAACGCCTCGCGCTCGCGGAGGCGTTCCACGAGTTCCTCGAGCGTCGGCGCCTCGGCGCTCTTTCGCAACTCGCGCAGGAGGTAATCGCTGAGCGAGAGCCCTTCCGCGGCAGCCCGCGCCTTCAGCTTCCGGTGCATTGCCTCGGGCATGTTGCGGATCTGGACCATGCGTCCCATGCGATCAACCTACGTACATGCTGCCCGCATGTCAATATGCGCGGCGCATGTGAGCACCACGTGAGCTACGAATCGATGTCGATGGCGATCATCACCACCGGTGAACCGATCTCGTTGTTGTTGAAGCGCGGCTCGGGGACGCGTCCCGACGAGAAGTACCACTTGCCGGAGACCATCTCGCCCTTCGGCGGAACGGGATCGAGCTTCTTCGGATCGAGTCCGGCCGACACGAGCGGCCTGGCGGGCATGTAGAAGATGATGTCTTCCTTCGTCGCCGCCGGGTCGATCGCGTAGGTGACCATCACGTCGTGACCGGGAGCGAGCGCCTGCACGCCGACGCTGGAGAAGTCCATCGCCAGACGCGGATTTCCGGCCAACATCTGCTCGAGCGCTCGAAGGTGCGCCCGTGCGGCCGGGGTGAGCGGATCGGACGTGGCCGCGGGCCGGCCGTGCGCGCAGGCCATGCAGAGAGCGAGGAGAACGACGAGCTGTCGCAAGGATGTCCCTCCAGAAAGAAGCGGCGACGCCGTTGGGCGCCGCCGCTCGTCATTGGAACGCGATCGAAACGATTACTTCGGAGTCACCGTGATCGTGACGGTCGCGGAGGCGGTGCCTCCCTGTCCGTCGCTGATCGTATACATGAACGAGTCCGTCCCGGTGAAGCCGGCGTTCGGTTTGTAGCTGGCATTGCCGTCCTTCTTGGTGAGGACCGTACCGTTGGACGGTTTCGAGAGTTCGGTCACCGTCAGCGGATCGCCGTCGGCGTCGCTGTCGTTGGCCAGGAGACGAATGCCGACCGGCTTGTTCTCGCGCGTCGTGGCGCTGTCGTTGACGGCAACCGGCGCGCGGTTGGTGGTGCAGTGTGCCGTGCCGCGGAGGTTGTAGTTCGCCGGCGCGGTGAAGTCCTGCGCCGTCGCCTGCGTGACCACCTGGCCGTCGACGTTGGCGAGGAAGGCACGCACGTGCACGCCGGAGAGATCGTCCAGCGGTTCGGGGCTGTCGATCTTGTCGGTCGAGATCGTGATGGTGATCGTGTTGCCGGCCTTCGAGAAACTGCCGGAGTCGGCGTCGCCGAGGTCGTGCGACTGATTGACCGACGGGGGCGAAACGCGACCGTACTTGAACACCGCCGTATCGGTTCCCGTGGCCCGCATGACGACGTAGTTGCGGTCGAACTCATCGTCCGGAATCGGGCGGTTCCAGATGATGTACCAGGCGTTGCCGATCGACATCTTCGACAGATCGTGCACCTTCAGGGTGAAGGTGACGCGGTGGACGCCGTCGGGCTGGGCCGGTTCGGCGACGTCGACCGAGAGGACGTCGAGCGCGCCGAACGACGAGTCACCCTGCGGGTCGGTGTTGACGCGCTCGCCCGGCAGATTGCAGGTGTCGGCGTCGGAGACGACCACGAGGACCGGGACGACCTCGCAGCCGCGGCTCTCGCCATGGGCGTTCACCGCGCGGACCTCGTAGAAGCCCGCCGGAGTGGCGTCGCTGTAGCTGCGGATGCTCGGATGGACGCTGGCGATGAGGGTCGAGGCCGATCCTTCGCTGCGCTCGTAGATGTTGTAGGCGGTCAGGAGCGATCCGTGATCGTCGGGTGCCTGCCAGTTGAGATAGACGACGCCGTTCTTCAGCGTCGCGTTCGTGGTCGGCGCCTCGGGAAGTCCCGGAACGTCGAACCGCGCGTAGAGCCGCTTGCCGTTGACCTGACGGGCGATGCTTCCGACCTCGGAGAAGCTGTTCGGCGCCTTGCGGACGCAGGCACCGGTGCAGCCGTCGGCGAAGGCGACGAGCGCGCGTCCTTCCTGATCGACCGTGATGTCCATGAAGTCGAGGAGATTGCGCGTCGAGCCGCAACTGATGCCGCCCGAGCAGATCGTGCCGCGCTGCACCGGATCGTTCGGCGTGGCGTTGACCGTGACCCAGGTCTTGCCGCCGTCGTAGGTGTGCGCGACGTAGAGGTACCAGGTGCCGGGCCACGTCGGATCGTCGCCGCTGCCGCCGCCGACCTGGCTGGTCCCGAGGAACGCGAACGCGGCGCGATCGTCGTCGCCGGCGATGATCACCGGGAAGGCGGTATTGCGGATGTCGAAGGCGCTGCCGACGTCGACCGAGGGACTCCACGTCTCGCCGCGATCGCGCGAGACGGCGACTTTCGGGTGACCGTCGACGCCGTCGTAGGCGAAGTAGACGGTACCGTTCGCGCCGATCGCGACGGAAGGATCCCACTCGCCGCTGCGGCCGTCGGGAATCCGTTTGACTCTCCAGCTTCCGAGCGCACCGTTCTCCGTCGAGACGACGACGGCCGGCTGCGTGGCGCCGGTGAGCGGATCGGTGCAGCCTTTGTTCGGAACGTAGACGGTGCCGTCGGGGGCGACCTTCGGATGCCCGTGCAGACCGCCGCACTCGGTGAGGTTGTAGATCGGCACGCCGGGCCCGAACGTCAGTCCGCCGTCGACGCTGACGGCGCATTCGGCGAGAGCGATGTCCTGCGCGCAATAGTAGATGGCGCGGTCGTACGTCGCGGTCGTTCCGGGCCGCCACGGACCTCCGCCGACGCCCTGGTGATCGACGCCGGTGCTGATGCCGGAGCCCTGACTCGGCGTCCAGTCGGTGCCGTCGTTGTCGCTGATGGCCATCGCGCTCTGCTTCGTCGGGAAGAGGAGCTGCGAGACGATTGTGCGGCCCCGGTCCTGCTGCACGTAGAGAATCGGGTCGAACGTGATGAGCTGCGTGGTGAGGAAACTGACGTCCTCCCATGTCGCTCTGCCGGGCGAGGTCGCGCAGCCGTCGGCGTTCATCTTCACGCGCAGCGTCTCGAGTCCGGAGATGTACATGATGTTGCCGGTCGACTCGTTGACGCCGAGCGTCGGCTCGCCCGCGCCCTGTCCGATTCCGGGAGGCGCGGCGTGCGTGGCATAGGTCGGCGGACGTTCGGCTGAGGGAGCCGCTCCCGGTGTCGCGGTGTGCGGGCGGACCGTGGCGTACGCGTTGTAGGGGAGAGCGACGAGAAACGGAGCGGCCGTCACCGTGTACGTGCCGGCCGGAGGATTGATCAGCACCACGCTCTCCTGCTGGCCGGGACTGTTTCCCGATCCCTTCCACATCTTGTTGTCGGGGCCGTAGATCTGCAGGTCCCAGTCGTCCGCGCCCTGAGGCGTCAGGATGACTTCCAGCTCGAAGCTGTACGACGGCGGGACCAGAGTGAGTTTGAAGTTGTCGCAGCGCGGGCTGTTCGGACCGCCGCAGTTGGCCGAGGCGGTCGAGGGGAGCGGACCACCGGTCCAGTTGACATCGTTGCCGTCGGAGACGGTTCCGGAGGGAGGATCGGCGGCAAACGTTGCCGGAACGAGGAGAAGAAGGAGGGCGAGGAGGAGAACGGCGTGGGGAGGGCGGATCGACATGGCGTAACGTCCAGCCTTTCGTTTCAGTTGTGTGGGAGTAGTATCACTACCACTGTCGGCGAACGCAAGGCATGCAAACACTCTGCCGGACTCGAGTGGTCGCACCGCGGGCTGGGCCTGCAGAACAGGTGGTCGCGAGCGGCAACCCGCTCGCGACGGGCTCCTACCTGCTGTCGAGCGCCTCGCTCCACTTCGCGATCGTCTCGCGCACGAGCCTCTCCACCTTTGCCGTCACCCTGCGAAAGTAGTCGTCGGCTTTCTTCGGATCGAACTTCGGGTAGCCCTGGCCCGGCTGGTAGAGGCCGATCGAGGAAGGGAAGGGAACGGCGCTCCAGGTTCCGGGGGCCGGATAGGCGGTGGCGAGTTTGTCGCTGTAGCGCTCCGGGTGGACGAGCGTCCGGTCGACGGCCTGGATCATCGCCGTCTCGTTCCAGCCGGCGTGGCCGCCGTCCTCGCCGAAGACTTCCTTCGTCACGTCGGCGGCGAACGACCACCAGTTGACGACGAGGGTCCGCACGCGTGCCTCCGTCGCCACCTCGGCGGCGACCGACTGCAGCACCGCCGTCTGCGGTCCGCCGTGACCGTTGAGGATGACGATGTTGCGGAAGCCGTTCTTCGCCAGTCCGCCCAGCAGCTCCTTCACGAACGGGCGATAGGCCGACTCGCTGATCTGGAACGCGCCGGGATAGGCCTCCATCGATCCGGTGATGCCGTACGGCAGCGCGGGAGCGATCATCGCGTTCACGCGCGGGGCGATCGCGCGGGCGATGGCCAGCGGCGCGGTGATGTCGGCGCCGTTGTTGACCACGCCGTGCGGCTCGAGCGTGCCGGTCGGAAGAAGGACCGTGTCGATCTTTGCCGGCACCAGTTCCTTGAACTCCATCCAGTTGATTCGTTCCATCTCGCGCTCCTGCGCGAGGAGGGGGGCGGCGGCGAGTGCGCAGAGGAGGACGACTGTTCGCATGGGCGGAATTCTATGCGCCACGCAGGAGCATGGCGGACCCCGAGCGCCGATCGGGCCTAACATGTCGGGAACAGGAGGAGAGAATGATGGTCTCCGAATTCCGCAGCTTTCTGACGAAAACCAACGCGCTCGCTCTCGCCGTCGGTGTGATCATCGGGGCGGCGGTCGGTAACGTCGTCTCCGGGCTCGCGTCCGACATCCTCATGCCGGTCATCGGCCTCGTGCTGCCGTCGGGCGACTGGCGCGAGGCGAAGATCGTGCTCGGCAGCGGAACCGATGCGAGCGGGAAGGTGACCGAAAACGCCATTCTCTACGGGCGCTTTCTCGGCACGGTCGTCGACTTCGTCCTGATCTCGTTCGTGCTCTTCCTGATCACGAAGGCGCTGATCCGGCCGGCACCGGCGACCGAGGCACCTGCGACGAAGGAATGTCCGGAATGCCTCGAAACGGTGCCGGCGAGAGCCAGACGGTGCCGCGCCTGCTCGTCGGTGATCGGCTGAGCGGAGAGGGCCCTCGCGTGTTGGTGGACAATTTGAAAGCGAAAGGGTGAATGATGCGAGTGCTCGTCGCGACGCTTCTTGCCTTTGCCTCCGGTTGCGCCGGACCGGCTGCTGCGCCCGTCGCGCAGAACCGGAGCGGCGGCTGTGTCCCGCTCGAGACGCGTCCACCGAACGCCGCCGAACAGAAGCCGGCGTTCCCGGGACAGACGCGTGCGTGCGGCGTGAGGTCGAACGTCGCGTTTCGGGTGACCGTGCTCGCGCGCGGACTCGAGGAGCCGTGGGCGGTCGAGCCGCTCCCTGACGGCGATTTCCTCGTCACCGAGAAGCCGGGCAGGATGCGCATCGTGACGGCGAGGGGGGAGGTGAGCCCTCCGATCGCGGGGGTTCCCCCGGTCGACGACGACGGTCAGGGGGGACTGCTCGACGTCGCTCTCAGCCCCGCTTTCGAGACCGACCGGACGATCTACTGGAGCTTCAGCGAGCCGCGCGAGGAAGGGAACGCGACGAGCGTCGCGCGCGGGGTGCTCTCGCAGGACCGGCGGCGGCTCGAGTCGGTGCGCGTCATCTTTCGCGCCATGCCGGCGTTCGACGGCTCGATGCACTTCGGCTCGCGCCTCGCCTTCGGTTCCGACGGAATGCTGTACGTCACGTTGGGCGAGAGATCGGACCGCAAGATCCGGCCTCAGGCGCAGCAGCTCGGAAGCCACATGGGGAAGATTCTCCGCATTCGTCCCGACGGCTCCGCGCCTGCGGACAATCCATTCGCCGGCCGCCCCGGTGCGCGTCCCGAGATCTGGTCCCTCGGACACCGCAACGTGCAGGCGGCGGCGTTCGACGCGCAGGGAAGGCTCTGGATCGTCGAGCACGGTCCGCGCGGCGGCGACGAGCTGAACCGGATCGAGAAGGGGAAGAACTACGGCTGGCCGCTCGTGTCGTTCGGTGAGGAGTACTCCGGTGCCGCGATCGCCGGCGCGGTGACGACGCGTCCCGGCCATGTCGATCCCGTCTACTACTGGGATCCGGTGATCGCACCGTCGGGCGCGCAGTTCTACACGGGAAACGCATTCCCCGAATGGCGCGGGAGCCTCTTCATCGGCGCGTTGCGCGAGCAGCGGCTCGTCCGCCTGACGCTCCGCGACGAT
>DATLYG010000057.1:0-8091 GCA_035574985.1 Thermoanaerobaculia bacterium
CGGCCTCCCGCCAGTCGCTGGAAGATCACTTTCACGCCTTCTTCCCCGACGCCATCGCGTATTCGCTACGATTGCGGCGATGAAGAGCGTTCAGGAAACCTACGCGCCTCAGAACCGCTGCTTCGGCTGCGGTCCTGCCAATGAGAAGGGCCTGCGCATCCGCAGCTTCGTCGAGGGGGACGAGCTGGTGTGCGAGTGGAAGCCGGAGCCGCACCATCTCGCCTTCGACGGCATCCTCAACGGCGGGATCTGCGGAGCGCTGCTCGACTGTCACAGCAACTGGGCGGCGGCGATGCATCTGATGAAGAAGCAGGGAGCGAAGACGCCGCCGTGTACCGTCACGGCCGACTTTCACGTCACGCTCAGAAGGCCCACGCCGATGGACGTGCCGCTCAAGCTGCGGGCGCGCGTCGTGGAATCGTCGGACGACCGCGCCGTCGTCGACGCCACCCTCGAAGCGAATGGAAAGATCACCGCCACCTGCCGCGGGACGTTCGTCGCCGTCCGGGAAGGACATCCCGCCTATCACCGCTGGTAAAGAGAGGACATGAGAGTGAGGACACGACTTCTGACGATCGCCCTTCTGCTCGCCGCCTCGGTACTCGTCGCGGGCGACCGCCGTCTGACCATCGACGACATCTACGACTCGAAGAAGAAGATCGCCTTCAGCGGCGCGCCGCAGAGCGGCTTCGTCTGGATCGACGACGCCCACTTCTTCTGGCCGCGCACGACCGCCTCCGGCGAGGTCACCGCCCAACTGCTCGTCGAAGCCGCCACCGGCAGAGAGGTGGCGATGTTCGACACCGACGACCTGCAGGCGCAGGTGATGAAGATCGAGGGCGTCAGCGAGGACGACGCGAAACGGATCGCCCGCCCCCGCGCGCCGCGGTTCAACCCGAGGAAGGACTCGATCCTCCTGACGATCCGGAAGGACCTCTACCTCTACTCGATCCGCTCGAAGACGCTGACCCGCCTGACATCCGCCGAGGGAGAGGAGGAAGAGGCGGGCTTCAGCCCTGACGGCGCGAGCGTGGCGTTCGTCCGCGCCAGCGATCTCTACGTCGTCGGCGTCGATGGAACGAACGAACGCCGGCTCACGACCGACGGCGGCGATCAGATCCTGAACGGCAAACTCGACTGGCTCTATCAGGAGGAGATCTACGGGCGCGGCACCTTCAAGGCCTGGTGGTGGAGTCCCGACTCGAAGTCGATCGCCTTCCTGCAGCTCGACGAAAGACCGGTGAAGGAGTTCACCATCGTCGATCACATTCCGCGGCGGCAGGAAGTCGAGACGATGGAGTATCCGAAGGCGGGCGACGAGAATCCGATCGTCAGGCTCTTCGTCGTCCCGGCGGCGGGAGGGGAGCGGAGGGAGATCCGGCTCGACGAATGGCGCGCCGCCGATCCGCTCGTCGTCGCCGTCTCGTGGAGCCCCGACAGCCGCGAGGTCCTCTTCCAGGTGCAGGACCGCGAGCAGACATGGCTCGAGCTGATCCGCGCCAATCCCGCCACCGGCGCGCAGAAGCGGGTCCTTCGCGAGAAAACGGAGGCCTGGGTCGAGCCGTCACCCGAGCCGGCCTGGCTCGGGGACGGGTCGTTTCTCTGGCTCAGCGAACGCGACGGGTACAGGCACATCTATCGCGTCTCGGCCGACGGGGCCACGCAGACGCAGATCACCCGCGGACCGTGGGAAGTCCGCACGTTTCACGGAGTCGACACAAAGCAGCGGCTGATCTACTTCTCCGGGACGGAGAAAAGCTCGATCGAGTCGCACGTCTACCGGATCCGCCTCGACGGGACGAAGCTCGAGCGGCTCTCGCAGGCGGCGGGGACGCACACCGCATCGTTCAATCCGAAGCTGACGCTCTGGATCGATTCGTACAGCAACGTCACGACGCCGCCGTCGGTGTCGCTCTATAGCAGCGCCGGGAAGCTCGTGCGCGTGATCGATCCGAATCGCGCCGGCGTGCTCGACGAGTTCGCCCTCTCGACTCCGGAGTTTCTCCAGGTGAAGACGCGCGACGGCTTCGCGATGGAGGCGATGCTGATCAAACCGGTCGGATTCGATCCGTCGAAGAAGTACCCCGTCTACCAGTACACCTACTCCGGCCCGCACGCGCCATCGGTGCGCAACGCCTGGGGCGGGCCGACGTATCTCTTTCATCAGATGCTCGCGCAGAACGGCATCGTGGTCTGGATCAACGACAACCGGACCGCCAGCGGAAAGGGAGCGGTCTCGGCGTGGCCCGCCTACAGGCAGTTGGGCGTGACCGAGCTGCGCGATCTCGAGGACGGGCTCACGTGGCTGAAGCAGCAGCCGTGGATCGACGGCTCGAAAGTCGTCCTCAGCGGCTGGAGCTACGGCGGCTTCATGACGAGCTACGCCCTCACGAACAGCACGATGTGGAGCGCCGGGATCGCGGGAGGCTCCGTCACCGACTGGCGCCTCTACGACTCGGTCTACACCGAGCGGTACATGCTGACGCCCGAGCACAACGCCGAGGGCTACGACAAGACCGCGCCGCAGAAGAAGGCCGCCGACCTGCACGGGAATCTCCTCCTGATCCACGGCATGATCGACGACAACGTCCACATGCAGAACACGATTCAGTTTGCATACAACCTGCAGAAGGCGGGCAGACAGTTCGAGCTGATGCTCTATCCGAAGCAGCGCCACGGCGTCGTCGATCCTCAGCTCGTGAAGCACATGCGGCAACTGATGTTCGACTTCATCCTCCGGAACACGCGATGAGTCGTGGAGCGCGGCGGCTGTTCTCGCTGACGAAGGGGCGGCCGCCGCGCTTCTTTTTCGCCTTCCTCCCGGATCGATCGGCCTCAGAGCGCTGACACCTGCCGGCGCGCGATGGTCGTCCCGCGCGGCTGCGGCATTCCGGTGCAGTGATTCCTACCCGTTGGCCTGCAGCTCCATCAGGATCTCGTCGATCGCCTCGGCGGCGGTGTCGAGCGGGAGAACGCAGGTGCCGGCGCCGCGGTGGCCCCCTCCGCCGAATCGCGACATCAGATCCCCCACCGACGTGTTGCACGTCCGGTTGAAGATGCTGTGGCCGACGGCGGCGATCACCGTCTCCTTCTTCGGACCCCAATGGACGCGAAGCGACACATTCGCCTGGGGAAAGAGGGTGTAGATCAGGAAGCGGTTTCCGACGGGCATGCCGCCGTCGACCTCGCGCAGATCGGTCACCACGACGTTGCCCACCTGAAAACTGCTGCGGAGGAGCAGCTCCTTGAAGTGCTGCTGCTCGTTGCGAATCCGGTCGATCCGCTCCTTCACCTCCGGCTGCGCCAGGATCTCTTCGATCGGCATGGTTTTCAGCCATTCCACGAGCTTCATGAAGTAGTCGCGGTATGCGCCGAGTCCGGTGCGGCTGTCGATCGTGTACCCGAGGAGGATGTAGTCGCGCGGATTCTCGACATCCTCCGGAGTCAATTGCGCCGCGTCGAGGCGGTCGGTCTCTTCGACCAGGCGCGCCAGGCGCAACAGCCCGCGATCGCCGGGATGTCGTTCGAGGTAGTAGTCGTAGACGACGCGCGCGGCCGACGGCGCGACGACGTGCCGGCCGCGGAAGCCTTCCGGCGGCTTTTCGTTGCTCTCCGTCAGAAGGTGATGGTCGAACCACATCCCGCAGCCGGGATGGAACGGGAGGTTGGCGAGGATGTCGTCGCTGCGGATGGGGATCCGCTTGTCGGTGATGTCCTGCGGATGGACGAGCAGCACCTCATCGACCGGCTCTTTCATGGTGATGATGACGGCGCTCGTCAGCCCGTCGAGGTCACCTCGAGTCACCAGCCTCATTCCGTCTGCTCCGGAACTCACGTTTTAACCCCTGACGCCGGTCGAGGCAAGGGCCGTACTACACTGACACGCAGAAGTGACATCCAACGCGGAACGCGCCCGCCTCTCGGGCGGGCCGGCGGAACTTGCGCGATGGCGCAAATGGGGGCCCTACCTCGCCGACCGGGCATGGGGCACCGTGCGGGAGGACTACAGCGCCGATGGCGATGCGTGGCGGTTTCTCCCGCACGATCTCGCCCGCTCGAAGGCCTATCGCTGGGGCGAGGACGGCATCGCCGGTTTCTGCGACCGCTATCAGATCCTCTGCTGGGCGATGGCCTTCTGGAACGGCCGCGATCCGTTCCTCAAGGAGCGCTTCTTCGGCGTCGTCCCCGAGGAGGGAAACCACGGCGAGGACGTGAAGGAAGCCTACTTCTACGTCGATGCGCTGCCGAGCCACGCCTATCAGCGGATGCTCTACAAGTACCCGCATGCCGGGTTTCCGTACGCCCGCCTGGTCGAGGAGAATCGAAGACGCGGTCCCGATCAGCCGGAGTTCGAGCTGATCGACACCGGAGTGTTCGACGAGTCTCGCTACTTCGACGTCGAGATCGAGGTGGCAAAGGAGACGCCGGACGCGCTCGCAATCCGGGTGACCGTCCACAACCGCGGGCCGGAGGCGGCGGAGATCCATCTCATCCCTCACCTCTGGTACCGCAATCGCTGGTCGTGGGGCCCGGAGAAGCAGGCCACGCCGGTGATCCGACCGGCCGGCGGCACGGCGCTGCTCGCCGACGACTCCGGCGCGCCGCCGTTAGGCGGACTTCTCGCCGACGTCCGCCTCGGCCCGCACGTCCTCGAGGTGCCGGAAGGCTGCGAGCTGCTCTTCACCGACAACGAGACCCACTCGGAACGCGTCTTCGGTCCGGCTTTCCGCTCGCGCAGCCGCTACGTGAAGGACGCGTTTCATCGACGAATCGTCGACGGCGAGCGCGACGCCGTGAATCCGGAGCGCTTCGGCACGAAGGCCTGCGCGTGGATGCGCGTGACGATCGAGGGCGGGGCCTCGCATGCGATGCGCATGCGCCTCGCTCCCCTCGGCGCGGAGGCACCGGCGCCCGTCGACGAGACCATCGCCCTCCGCCGCGCCGAGGCCGACGCGTTCTACGCATCGGTCCATCCGAAACGCGCCACCGCCGCGGAGAGGAACGTACAGCGCCAGGCGTTCGCCGGAATGATCTGGACCAAGCAGAGCTATCTCTTCGACGTCGACGTCTGGCTCGACGGCGACAATCCGGACTGGCCACCCCCTCCCGAGCGGCATCACGGGCGCAACGCCCGATGGCGGCACCTGAATTCGATGCGCATCCTCACCATGCCCGACAAATGGGAGTATCCATGGTTCGCGGCGTGGGACCTCGCATTCCACTCCGTGACCTTCGCGCTGATCGACCCCGACTTCGCGAAGGAACAGCTCTGGCTGATGCTCTTCGAGCAGTTTCAGCATCCGAACGGCCAGATTCCGGCGTATGAATGGGAGTTCTCCGATCTCAATCCTCCGGTCCATGCCTGGGCGGTCTGGCGCGTCTACAACATGGACCGCATCCGCAGCGGCAGGGCCGACCTGGCGTTCCTCGAAAAGTGCTTCCACAAGCTTCTGCTGAACTTCACCTGGTGGGTCAACAAGGTCGATCGCGAGGGACACAACGTCTTCGAAGGCGGTTTTCTCGGTCTCGACAACATCACCGTCTTCGACCGCAGCGAGCAGCTCCCCGGCGGCGCGCGCCTCGAACAGAGCGACGCGACCGGATGGATGGGGATGTTCTGCCTGGTCATGATGCGGATGGCGCTCGAGCTGGCGAGGTCCAATCCCGTCTACGAGGGGCTGGCCACGAAGTTCTTCGAACACTATGTCTACATCGGCGCGGCGATGAAGAAGCTCCGCGGCGGCCGCACCCTCTGGGACGGCGACGACCGCTTCTTCTACGACCTCCTGCGGTTTCCCGATGGCAGTTGTTTCCCCTTCCGCGTCCGCTCGCTCGTCGGACTGATCCCGCTCTACGCGATCGAACGGCTCGAGGAAACGTGGATCGAGCCGTTTCCCGTCTTCCGCGAGAACCTGGCGTGGTTCCTCAAGCACCGGCGCGACATCGTCGAGCGCTGCGTGACGACGGTCGGCCACGATCACACGCGGACACACGTCCTCGCCGTCGTCGACCAGGACCAGCTCGAGAACCTTCTGAAGCGGGTCGTCGACCCGGCCGAGTTCCTCTCACCCTTCGGGATGCGAAGCCTCAGCAAGTTCCATCAGCAGCATCCCTTCTCGTTCGGCCACGCGTCGGTGACCTACGAGCCGGCGGAGGCGGTGGCGAAACTGAAGGGAGGCAACAGCAACTGGCGCGGCCCGGTGTGGTTCCCGACGAGCTTTCTCATGATCGAGTCGCTCCGAAAGCTCGAGAAGGGATTCGGCGGATCGGTGCGCGTGAACTTCGACGACCAGCCCGAGACGCCGAACTCGATCTCGCTCAGCGGCCTCGCCGCGCGGCTCGCCGACCGGATGATCCATCTCTTCCTCCCGGACGCCGACGGCTACCGCCCCGTCAACGGACCCCGCGGCACCCGCCGCGCGGAACTCTTCGCGCACGACCCGCACTGGCGCGATCTCGTCCTTTTTTACGAGTATTTCAACGCCGAGACGGGAGAAGGACTCGGCGCTTCGCATCAGACAGGATGGACGGGGCTGGTGGCGAATCTGATCGACGAGTGGCGGTCATAGCGCGCGAGCGAGCCAGCGCAGCGCGTTCCGCGCGAACTGAACGTTGTCGTTGCCCGGGACGTTCATGCCGAACGGTCTGAGGGCGTCGACCTGCGCAGTCATCATGGCGGCTTCGCCCAATACCACGACGCGTCCTTTCCCGAATGGAAACGCCAGCCCCTGCGCCGTCCCCGCCGGAAGTTCGACGAAGGTCCCCTCGCGTTCGACCGACTCTTTCGCCGTGGGTGGCAGGCGGAGGAGCACCGAGGCACCGGCCGGACCATCGAGCGACTGACCGGTGTAGGTCACCACCCGACGAACCCCGCGCGTGATCGGATGCACACCGAGCCGGCCGTTGCCGGCGGAGAACAGCAGCGGGTCGGACTCTCCCGGCACGCCGGCAAAGCCCTTGTGCATCGCGACGCCGAACGCTGCGGCGAGCGCAGACGCCGACTCGCCGAACGGCGCATGGTCCGCGATCAGCAGCAGGGAGCCGCCTCCGGCAACCCATGTCCGAACGGCCTCGATCTCGGCCGCCGTGAAGGCCGGATCGCTTCGCTTCCGGACGCTCTTCCCCGGAATGTTGATGCCGAAGAACTGCCGCTTCGGAGCACCCGACGCGTTTGCAATCACGAGGACCTGCACCTTCTCGAGGAGGGCCGGTGTGAACGGATCCGTTCCTCGCATCAGCTCGTAGCCGTCGGCGCGAAGGAGGCGCCCGAACGGCCAGTACCGTCCTGCAAATCCGACCGACGACGCGTTGCAATGTCCTTCGTCGAACAACACCCGCGGATGACGATCGGGAAACGAAGGTGTTTCGAAAGGCGGCCGCCAGCCGTAGTCGGCCCGCTGTGCACGGAAGAAGGCCGCCCCGAGGAAAACGAGAGGCGGGGCGAGCGCCATCACCAGAGCGATCCGTTTCATGCCCCGTTGTTACGGATCGGGTGGTGCGAAGTTGCGACTCAGCACAGCCGTCCCAGCGCCACCGCGACCGCCGTCTCGACACGCAGGATCCGGGCGCCGAACGTCACCGGCACGAATCCGATGCGCTCAAACGAGGCGATCTCCCGGTCGATGAACCCTCCGTCCGGGCCGATGGCCAGCGTCGCCCGACCGGTGAGGCTCGGAGGAAAGGCATCCACGGCATACGGATGTGCCACGAGTCGGAGCGATCCCTCGCTGATCCCGGCCAGCTCGTTCTCGACGAAGGGGCGAAAGAGCCGCTTCGTCTCGATGACGGGCGGAATCGTGTCGCGCGCCTGTTCCAGCCCCGCCACGACCTGCTCGAAAAGGTTCTCCCTCGACAGCCGCGGGGTCGACCAGTAGCTCTTCTCCACCCGCCACGAGTTGATCAGGAAGATCCGCTTCACCCCCATCGACGTCGCGGCGGCAATCACGCGGTTGAGCACCTTCGGACGCGGCAGCGCGAGCACGAGAGTGACGGGAAGCGCCGGAGGCGGATCGCGGTCGATCGCCACCTCCATCTCCATCGACTCGTCGTCGATGCGCGTGATCTCTCCTCGCCCGATCCCCCCGCCGAGGC
>DATLYG010000058.1:0-10485 GCA_035574985.1 Thermoanaerobaculia bacterium
AGACGGCGATGCCCGCGCCCGCCGGGACGGCGAACGCGACGGTCAGCGCCACCGCGAGTGCCCGTTTCACGTGCCCCGTCAGAACCGCCGGCGCCGCGATCCTCTTCCTCCTCACGCCCGGGGATGATACCGCTCGTAGAGCTGCTGCAGCCGCGCCCGCGTCACGTGTGTGTAGATCTGCGTCGTCGAGATGTCGGAGTGCCCCAGCATCATCTGCACCGAGCGGAGGTCTGCGCCATTCTCGAGAAGATGCGTCGCGAACGAGTGGCGCAGCACGTGCGGGGAGACGTGCGAGCGGATCCCGGCGGCACGCGCGTACTGTTCGATCTTCATCCAGAACGACTGACGGGTCATCGGCCGTCCGCGAACCGTCAGGAAGAGGTGGGGATCGTTCCTGCGGTCGAAGTGCGGCCGCGCCCGCTCGATGTACTCGACGATCGCGTCGCGCGCGCTGTCGCCGAACGGCACGATCCGCTCCTTCGATCCCTTTCCCATGGTCCGGAGAAAACCGGCATCCATCACCAGGTCGTCGACCCGGACGCGAATCAGCTCGCTCACGCGCAGCCCCGTCGCATAGAGCAGTTCGATCATGGCGCGGTCGCGCAGGCCTTCGGGAGTCTCCCGATCGGGCGCACGAAGAAGCGCCTCCACTTCCGACGGCGCCAGGCTCTTCGGAAGCGTCGTCCAGATCTTCGGGTTCTCGACGTTCTCCGTCGGATCGCTCCCGAGGTGGCGCTCGGCGACGAGAAAACGGAACAGCCCGCGGATGGCGGCGAGGGTGCGCGCCACGGAACGAGCCGAGATCCCCGCCGTGCGCAGCGCCTGGAAATAGCGGACGATGTGAAGGCGTGTCACCTGACCGAGTTCGAGGTCCTTGCCGCTGAGCCAGTGTCCGAAATGCCGGAGATCGCTCCGATAGGCGGCGAGCGAGTTCTTCGCCAGACCCTTCTCCACCGCGAGATAGTCGAGAAACATCGGCAGGTAGGTCACGAAGAAGGGCCCGCTCTCCTTCTTCGCCGGGTCGATCGAGCGAGGAGCCGGCCGGCGCATCAACGCCCCGCGGCGCCGGCGGCGGCGACCGCATCGGCCATGTAGGAGCTGCGGACGAACGGAGCGGAGAAGACGGCGCGGAAGCCGAGTGCTTCGCCGAACAGACGGTACTCCTCGAACACCGCCGGATGGACGTAGTCGACGACGTCGAGCTTCTCGCGCTTCGGCTGCAGATACTGGCCGATCGTCAGAATCTCGCATCCGCAGTCGCGAAGCCGCTTCATCACGTCGAGGACCTCGTCCCGCCTCTCGCCGAGCCCGAGCATCAGCCCCGATTTTGTGACGATGGCCGGCTCGAGGCGTTTCGCTTCCCGAAGAACCGCCAGAGACCGTTCGAACCGTGCGCCGGGACGGACGTGGTCGTAGAGGCGCGGGACGGTCTCGACGTTGTGGTTGAAATAGTCGGGACGCGCCGCGGCGACCACGGCCACGGCATCGAAGTTCCCGCGGAAGTCGGGGGTCAGCACTTCGACCGCCGCCGACGGCAGCGCCGCGCGGACCTCCGCGATCGTCCACGCGAACTGCTGCGCACCGCCGTCGGCCAGGTCGTCGCGCGTCACCGACGTGATCACCACGTGCCGCAGGCCCATCCGCTTCGCAGCCTCGGCCACGGCCCGCGGTTCGTCGGGCGACGGGCGCGCGTAGGGCCTTCCGGTCGTCACGTTGCAGAAGCCGCACGTCCGGGTGCAGACGTCGCCGAGGATCATGAACGTCGCCGTGCCGCGCGAAAAACATTCGGTACGGTTGGGGCAGGCGAGCGACTCGCAAACCGAGTGGAGCGACTTCTCGCGGAGCAGCACTTTGATGTCATGCAGCTCCTGAAGGTTGATGCGCTTTTCGCGGATCCAGTCGGGAAGGTGCCGTGTCATCGGAACCAACGTTAGCACGCCGGCAAATGAAAACGCCGCCTCGCGGCGGCGCTTTCGACCGTCGAAACGCTCGTTTTCAGTGCCCGAGAGACTTGTCGATTGCCTTGTGGATCAGCTTCTCCGCTTCCTGCTCCGGAATGCCCTTGACGATCGCCACTTCGGAAACGATCAGGTACTTGGCCCGGTCGTACATCTTCTTTTCACGAAACGACAGACTCTTCTTCTTGGCGACTTCGCTCAGGTTCTTGAACACCTCCGCGACATCCTCGAGCCGGCCCGTTTTCATCTTCTCGAGGTTCTCGCGATAGCGTCCCTTCCAATCGGTCTGGCTCTTCGCCGGCTTCTGCTCGAGCAGACTCATGATCCCTTTGATCTCTTTCTGCTGGTAGAGACGGCGAAGACCGACCCGCTCGGTGTTGCGAATCGGAACCATCAGTCGGGAGTTATTTGCAAGCAACCTGAGGTGGTAGTACGTGTCGCCGGGGCCCATGATCGCCGATTCACCGATCTGCTCGACCACCGTGACTCCATGATTCGGATAAACGAGCTTTTCCCCTACCTTGAAGGTCATTCTTACTGACGACAAGTGAGGCTCCTTTCGGAAAGCTGTGGCAAAAAAAGTTTCGCCGGAACAACAGAAGGGACACGCATTGTACGAAATGGACGCTGCATCGTCAAACCCGCAGAAACGGCCGGTACGGGTCATCTGCACGTCGCGATCCTGCGGAAGTAGAACTCCTACCGCGACCGGATGCGACGGATGAGCTGATGCAGGCGATCCAGACCTTCACGCCGCTCGCTCTCCGACCCGGTCAGCAGATCTTCGATCATTTGCAGTTCCGACTCGACGTCCTCCGGCGGAAGGCCCGCCGCGGGAGGCGGGTTCGACGGCGGCGGGGTCAACGCCTGCACCGGTCGCAGTTCGCTCTCCATGCGGAGCGCCAGACTGCGAATGCTCTTCGGATCGCCACCACCGTCGAGCGCCCGCAAGATTCCCTTTGCCGACGTCACCGCAGCCGCCCACGGACTTTCGGGGAGGTCGAAGATCCTGGCGCGCAGGAGCGTCAGAGAAAGATTGCCGGATCCCCTCTCGCGATCGGCGCGGGCGAAGACGCGGACCGTCGCCTGACGGGCGATCTGTTCGATGTCGATCGAGCGCGAGGTCCCCGGCTCGAGCCACGCGCCGATCGGGACGTTCTGCACTCTCGCGGCACTGCTTCCCTGCGGGATGAACTCGATCTCGGCGCGGTCGACGAAGAGGCGGCGGTTCCGGCTCACCAGAAGGCGGCGGGCCGGCACCGAGATGATCAGCCGGTAGACGAGATCCCCTTTCAACTCCAGTTTCGCGAGCTGGTCGTCCTTCCGCCTCTGGATCGAATACCCGTCCGCGATTCTCCCCCCCTCCATCCGCTCGTGGGCCGCGTACTGGTACGTCCCGTCCGGACGCGGCATGCGCAGGCGCTCGATGTCGTCGTCGACGATGCGGCGCATCAGATCGCGCGGAAGGTCGCCCCGCGACATCTCGGCAACGCGGGCGAGGGTCCTTGCGTCGTCGGCGACGAACTCCGGGACGGGTACCTGTGCGGAAGCCGTCGCGGCGGCCAGCAGCATGGTCCATGCGAGTCTCACCGCCGGACTCCGATCTCCCCGAGCGCGCTGGTGCCGGTCAGTCCGGAGCGGTCGAGGCCGAGATGCTCGCAGACGGTCGCTCCGAGATCGGCAAAGGTCGCCCGGGTGCCGAGACTGCGTCCCTCCCTCACGCGCGGACCGGTGACGAGGAAGGGGACGTACTCGCGCGTGTGGTCGGTCGACACGTCCGTCGGATCGCAGCCGTGGTCGGCGGTGATGAAGAGGAGGTCGTCCTCGCGGAGCGCATCGAGAAGTGCGCCCAGCTCGGAGTCGAACGTCTCGAGCGCTCGGGCATAGCCGGCGGCATCGTTGCGATGTCCGTACTTCGAGTCGAAATCGACGAGGTTCGTGAAGATCAGATCGGCGTTCGACTCGCGCACCAGATCGATCGTCCTGCGCATGCCGTCGGAGTTCGACTCGGTGCGGATCTCGTCGGTGATGCCGACCCGGTCGAAGATGTCGGCGATCTTGCCGACGCCGACCACGCGCCGCCCCGCGCGAAAGGCGCGCTCGACGACCGTTTCTCCCGTCGGGCGCACCGAGAAGTCCTTCCGGTTCGCCGTCCTTCTGAATGCTCCCTTTCCGGGGCCGACGAAGGGGCGGGCGATGATGCGGCCGATGTTGTGCTCACCCCGCATGAGGTCGCGCGCGACGGCGCAGATCCGCCACAGTTCCTCCACGGGAATGACCTCTTCGTGCGCGGCAACCTGAAACACCGAGTCGGCCGACGTGTAGACGATCGGAGCACCGCTCTTCATGTGCTCTTCGCCGAGTTCGTCGAGGATCACCGTCCCCGAGGCGGGCTTGTTGCCGAGAGTCTTGCGGCCGATGCGGCGCTCGAATTCGGCGATGATCTCGGGAGGGAAGCCGTTCGGATAGGTGCGGAACGGCTCCTGAACGATCAGGCCCATCATCTCCCAGTGTCCCGTGGTGGTGTCCTTTCCGGCGCTCACCTCCGCCATCCGCCCGAATGCCGCGGCGGGCACTCCGGTCGATGCCGGCTCGGGAAGGGTATGCAGAAGTCCGAGCCGCGCCAGGTTGGGCAGGTGCGGATGCTCGGCCTGCAGAACGTGACCCAGGGTGTTCGATCCTGCGTCGCCGAAGTCCCCGGCGTCCGGCAGCTCGCCGACGCCGAGAGAGTCGCAGACGATGACGATTGCGCGATTCATGTCAGAGCGAAGGATGAAGGATCGCGGGCGGACGGGTCAACGCGGCCGGCTCACTTCAACAGCTCGTGGACGAGCGGGCGCGGCGGCGGCGGAGCATCGCCGAACTGCACGAACGAGAGGAAGCGGGCACGCAGCTCCTCCGCGTCGCGCTCGCCAGCGCCGAGCTGGATCCGGGCGATCGTCTCGCCGGCCTTCACCTCGTCTCCCGTCTTCCGGTCGAAGAGAACGCCGGCGGCGTAGTCGATCGGGTCGTCGGCCTTCCTCCGTCCCGCGCCGAGATCGACGGTGAAGATGCCGGCCTGATAGGTGTCGATGAACGTGATCCAGCCGCTGCGCGGAGCCTTCACCTCGACGACGGTGCGCGGCTGCGGGAGACGCGACGGATCGTCGACGATCTCCGGGTCGCCTCCCTGCGCGGCGATCCACTTGCGGGCCTGTTCGGCGGCCCGCCCCGAACGGAGTGCGTCGTCGAGGGCCGCGCGTGCGGCCGCCTCGTCGTACCGACCCGACATCACGAGCAGCCGCTCCGCCTGTGCCCGCGTGACTTCGAGGACGTCCGCCGGGCCCATTCCCCGCAGCACGCTGATGGCCTCGGCGACTTCGTTGGCGTTGCCGGCGGCAATGCCCAGCGGGCGGTCCATGTCGGTGATCAGCGCCTCGACCCGCGTACCCGACCCTTCGGCGGCGGCGATGAGGCTCTTTGCCAGCGCCTTCGAGTCGTCGTACCTTCGCATGAACGCGCCGCTGCCGGTCTTGACGTCGAGAACCAGGCCCGATGCTCCCATGGCCAGCTTCTTCGACATGATCGACGCGGTGATCAGGTGGAGCGACTCGACGGTCCCCGTCACGTCGCGCAGCGCGTAGATCTTCCGGTCGGCCGGTGCGATCCCCTCGGTGGAGGTCGAGATCACGCAGTTCGCCCGGTCGATGCAGCTCTCGAACTCGGCGCGCGTGAGGCGCGCGTTGAAACCGGGGATGGCCTCGAGCTTGTCGAGCGTGCCGCCGGTGTGACCGAGCCCCCGCCCGGAGAGCATCCCGATCTTCACGCCACACGCCGCAACCCACGGCGAGAGAACGAGCGACACCTTGTCTCCCACGCCCCCGGTGGAGTGCTTGTCGGCGATGAAGTCGTAATGCTCGCGAAGGTTCCACTGCTCGCCCGAGCGCAGCATCGACTGCGTCAGCGCCGACAGTTCCGGCGGTATCAGGCCATGGATGGCGATCGCCATCAGCAGCGCCGACATCTGATAATCGGGAAGCTCGCCCCGCGTGAACCGATCGACCAGGGTCTCGATCTCCTCGGGCCGCAGCGGCTCGGCGCGCCGTTTCCGGTTGAGAATGTCGTAAACGTTCATCTCGCGCATACGATCAGACCGTGGCAGAGTAGCAGAACGGGAATCTGACCGAGCAGCACTCTACTGCCAGACATGCGTGCGGTCGTTCTTCTTTCCGGCGGTCTCGATTCCGCCACCGTGCTCGCCATGGCGAAGGCGGAGGGGCGGGAGTGTCACACGCTTTCGTTCGTCTACGGGCAGCGGCACGGAGTCGAACTCGATGCCGCCCGGCGGGTGGCGTCGGCGCTCGGTGCCGCCGAACACGTCATCTACCGGCTCGACCTCCGCCTGTTCGGAGCCAGCGCGCTGACCGACGACATCGACGTCCCGAAGGACGCCGCCGGCGCGCCGGGCATCCCGGTGACCTATGTCCCCGCCCGCAACACGATCTTTCTCGCGCTGGCCCTCGGCTATGCCGAAGCGCGGGGCGCAGGGGAGATCTGGATCGGAGTCAACGCCATCGACTACAGCGGCTACCCCGACTGCCGTCCCGAGTTCCTCGAGGCGTTCCAGCAGGTGATCTTCCGCGGCACGCGCAGCGGGATCGAGAAGAAGGAGCCGCGCCTGGTCGCCCCGCTGATCGCCCTCTCGAAAGGGGAGATCATCCGCCGCGGCATCGCCCTCGGCGTCGATTACTCGATCACACATTCCTGCTACGACCCCGATGCCGAAGGTCGCGCCTGCGGCCACTGCGACTCGTGCATCCTCCGCAGGCGTGGCTTCGAGGAAGCGGGGGTCGCCGATCCGACGTTGTATACGAAGCCATGAACGCCCGCTGAGACGGGATTCGAATCGATGCTGCGCATCACGGAAATCTTCCATTCGATTCAAGGCGAGTCGACACACGCCGGCCGCCCCTGCGTCTTCGTGCGCCTGACCGGCTGCAATCTCCGCTGCCGATGGTGCGACTCGGAATACACGTTCACGGGCGGCGAGAAGTTCGCTCTCGAGGACGTCGTCGCGCGGGTCAGGTCCTACGGATGCAATCTCGTCGAGATCACCGGCGGCGAGCCGCTCGCGCAGGAGGAGGCGTTCGCTCTGATCCGGCGCCTCTGCGACGAAGGCTTCGAAGTCCTGATCGAGACCTCGGGATCGATCGACATCACCCCTGTCGACCGTCGCGCCAGGATCATCCTCGACATCAAGTGTCCCGGATCGGGCGAGGCCGGGAAGAACCGCTGGTCGAACCTCGACCATCTCCGTCCGCACGACGAGATCAAGTTCGTGATCGCCGGCAGAGAGGACTACGAGTGGGCCAGGGGCGTGGTCGAAGAGAGAGGGCTCGATCGCTGGACGGTCCTCTTCTCGCCCGTCTGGGGTGAACTCGACCTCAAACCGCTCGCCGAATGGATGCTGGCCGACCGCGTGCCGGCCCGCCTCCAGACCCAGCTTCACAAGCACATCTGGGGGGCCGACGTTCGCGGCGTCTGAAGCGGACCCGCCCGGCGCGATACACTCCCTCGCGATGAAGAAGCCGGTTCTCGATCACATCGGCATTGCCGTCCGCTCGCTCGACGCGGCAAAGATCTACGCCGCGCTGGGGCTGGAGGTCGATCACGTCGAGGACGTCGCCTCACAGGGCGTGAAGACGGCGTTCCTCCCCGTCGGCGACGCAAACCTCGAACTGCTCGAGCCGCTCTCGCCCGAGTCGCCCGTCGCGAAGTTCCTCGACAAGCGCGGTGAAGGGATCCATCACATCTGCTTCCGCGTCGAAAACATCGAGGCACACCTCGAGAATCTGCAGGCGGAAGGCTTCCGGCTCGTCCATCCGCAGCCGGTCGAGGGAGCGCACGGCTGCCGCGTCGCATTCCTTCATCCATCGGCCGGCAACGGCGTCCTCATCGAGCTGAGCGAGAAGCGATGATCGAGGGTTTCGAAGCGTCGTCGCTGGTGATCGTCAATCTCGTCAATCCGAAGGAGAAATTCTTCGGCGTCCTCTCCTCCCTCTCGGCGGCCGGAGTGACGATGCGGGCGATCAACCTCGATTCGTTCGAGGACTGGATCCGGCAGATTGCACACGGAGACGAGGCGAACCTGACGCTGATCACGATGTTCTTCCCCCTCTTCCGCGTCGAACGCATCTTTCTCGACGAACCGGCCGGGGCGATCAAGTCCTATGGCGAGCGTTTCGAGGAAGTGGTGGGAATGCCGATCCGCAAATACCTCGGCCTCTGAGCGACGGCTTCGCGTCTCGCTCCGTATGATATGTTCGCGCGCCGCGCAAAACGTGCCGGGAGTACGCACCGCATGCCCTCTGTGTCCCGATGGATCGTTCTGCTCGCCGCACTCGCACTCGTCGCGGCCGGCTGCGGCCGCGAGAGCGCGGGGCCGGGCGGCACCGACTCGTTCGCTTTTGTGCCGTATCCGGGAGCGCGGTACCTCCCGCAACTGACCGAGGCGACGAAGAAGGCCCACACGATCCTCAAGCCGAACGAGGAGGCGCCCCCCGTCGCCATCTACGACACCGACGCTCCGGTCGATGACGTGGCCGGCTTCTACGTGAAGGAGTACGGCTACAGGGGAATCGCGCCCGAGGTCTCGAACGACTTCAGCGTGGTGAAACCACCTGCCTACCGGCGCAGCGGCGATCTGGCCGTCGACGTGAAGGGCATCGAGCCGCTGCTGCAGAAGATGAACCTGGCCACCGACGTGTCGAAGGCGTCCGGCAGCTACCGGGCGGTGGAAGTCGCGCCGAAGCCGAACCGTCCGCGAGTGACCATCCAGCGTCCCTACTTCGACGTCACCACCTCAGAGGTCGTCGACCGCACGCTGATCCTGATGGCGCGATAGTGCATGCCACCGCGCGCTCTCATCGCCGGACTCGGACTGATTGGCGGATCGATCGGTCTCGCGCTCCGTGCGCGCGGCTGGAACGTCACCTATCTCGATCCCGCCGTCGAACGCGACGAGGCGATCCGCTGCGGGGCAGCGGACGAACGCGCCCGGGGAATCGAAGACTGCGACCTGGTCGTTCTCGCGACCCCGGTCGACGCGGCCCTCGATCTTCTTCGGACCATTCCGCCGGCAACGCGCGCCACCTCGGTCTGCAGCGTCATGAAACCTCTCCGCGAGGCGGCCGGCGAGCGACCGTTCGTTGCCGGCCATCCCCTCGCCGGATCCCACGAGCGGACGCTCTCCGCGGCCCGCGCCGATCTCTTTCGCGGCAGGCGCTGGTTCATCGACCGGAGCGATCCGCTCGTCGAGACGATGATCGCCGACTGCGGGGCTTTCGCCGACCTCGTCTCCCCCGAGGAGCACGACCGCGCGGTCGCGCTGACGAGCCACCTGCCGCAGATCCTGTCGACCGCGCTTGCTGCGTCGATCGGCGACGACGATCTCCGCTTCGCCGGAAGCGGTCTCCGGACTTTCCTGCGGCTGGCGGGAAGCGATGCCGCGGTGTGGCGCCCGGTGATCTCCGCGAACCGCGAAAACATCGAGAAGGGGGCGAATGCCGTGGCCGACCTCGTCCGTCGCATGCTGGAAGACGATCCCGATCCGATCTTCGAGCGCGCCCGCACCGTCTGGGCACGGCTCGAAGAGAACTGACTCATCCGAGCGAGACGCAGCACTGCTGCCCGGGCTGCGACGCGATGCCCTCGGCGACCGAATGCGCAACGGCGCCGCGACACACTCACCCTGACCGCTCTCGCAGCGCCGCTCGAAGGATCGCGCCTGCGCCGGACATGAGGACGAGCAGCAGGGGGATCAGCGATCGCGGGTCGCCGGCGCCGAAGAACGCCTCGCCGAGGTTGAAACTCGACCACTCCGACTCCGGAGAGCCGGGCGGATGGCGCGTGAAGACCACCGCCTCGTCGTGAGCCATCCGATTGACGGAGGTGTGGCCGGTGAAGGTGGCGGCGCTCCATGGCGGAGTGATCGGAACCGAAGGGGAAAACTCACCCCGCAGGAGGAGCGGAATCAGGTACTGCGTGAGCGGACGGGGAATCGTCCCCGACGGCTGCGGATCGACGGCCGCCGCGGTGAAGTTGATCGCGAACGAAACGATTCCGAGAACAACCGCGATGGAGCGTTGCCAGCCGCGCAGGTGCAGCATCGCCACGCCGAAGATCGGGATGAGCGGCACCAGGTACCGCGCCCCGATTCCGAATCCACCTTCCCAGCCGTTGAAGCAGACGTTCACCGCGAAGAAGACGCCTGCCAATCCCATCGCTGCCGGAGCCTCCCGCCGCTCGGCGCCGCTTTCGCGGCGAAGCCATGGCGCGAACCCGAACAGCCCCATGAGCAGTACCGGCGCGAAGAAGAAATGTCCGCGGTACGGCGAAACCGTGATGCCGATCAGCGCATCGAACGACGGCGGTCCCAACACGCCCATCGCCGCCCCTTCGCTGACGAACCGCGGGTCGAGCCGGTCGATGCTCGTCGAGGCGAACGAGCCGAAGCAGAGCTGCTGGTAGATGGCGAGAAAGAGCAGCA
>DATLYG010000059.1:0-2404 GCA_035574985.1 Thermoanaerobaculia bacterium
CATCTCGCCGCGCTCGCGAATCTCTCCTTCGCGGGCCGCTATCCGGCGTCCCTCTTTCCGCCGATGCCGGCCCTGCTGGTTGCCGTCGCGCTCGTTCTTCTCGTCGTCGCGGTCTCCCGCTCGGCTCGCTTCTCGGCGGCGGTGCTGCTGCCGATCGCGCTGGCGATCGCCTTCGGGCTCGCCGGACGGGCGGTCTACTTTCCGATGCGATTCGAGTCGGTCGTGGCGGTCCCTCTCGCTCTCTGGGGCGGGCACGCCCTCGGGCGGTGGACGCCGGCGGTCCGCGGGGCCGTCGCCGCGGCGCTGATGGGGATCGGTGTGGCGTCGATCCTCGTCGGGGTGATCGATCATCTCCGCCGTCCGCTCGATCCGTATCGCGAGGCGGCGCTGCTGGTGCGCAGGGCCGCTCCGCCGGACGCGACCGTCGTCGCGAGCGGCTACTGCTATCTCGAAACGCTCATGAACGCGCGGCGCCGAGTCGTTCCCTTCGCGCCGGGGCAGGGACGCCATCCCGGCTGGCGTGAGCATGTGACGGCGGAGGAGGCGATGCATCTCGCGGAATCGAACCTTCCGCCGGGGGAGTTCTTCTTCGTGGGGGAGGCGATGGCTCCGGAGTGGCACGCGGTGCGCAGGCGGCGCCCCACGCAGGTGCTGATCGCCAACCCGCACGTCGTCGTCGCTCGCGTGCGAGCGAAGGCTACGCTACACTGAGCCGGCACACACATGCCCCATTTCATCACCGACAAATGCATCGGGTGCGGCGTCTGCGAGATCAAGTGTCCCACCAACACGATCTGGGGGGCACAGCGCGGGCAGTACTACATCCACCCCGACCGTTGCATCGACTGCTCGGTCTGCGGCATTTACTGCCCGGTCGACGCGATCCAGAACCAGCACGGCGAGTTCATCCCGCGCGTCAAGCCGAAGGAGATCCCGAAGGCGGAAGTCATCCGCGAGCTCTGCACCGGTTGCGAGTTCTGCGTCGACATCTGTCCTTTCGAGTGCATCCAGATGGTGGAGCCGCAGGACGAGACGGTCGCGAACCACTACAAGATCGCCCACGTCGAGAGGAACAAGTGCGTCGCCTGCCGGCTCTGCGAGTCGGTGTGCGACAAGGACGCCATCGTCGTCCCCGATGCCCCGACGCAGTTGAAGGCGTACCTGCCGGACTTCGTCGTTGCCGGCACGGGGCGCTGAGGAAGGGGATGCGCACCAGACGTCGATGAGCCCGGCAGACGACCCGCAGCACGATTCTCGATTCTCGATCCTCGATCCTCAATCCCGCGGCGCGCAGGACGTGCCGCGCGAATCTGCGCGCAACATCCTGTTCCAGTTCGTCGTGTTCCCGCTGGGTGTGGTCGTGATCGGAGTGGGGATCTTTCTCCTCTTCGGCAAGCTCGCCGGTGACGAGCGGTCGATTCCCGATCATCTCGATGCGATCCGTTCCGGCAGCTCGCACCAGCGATGGCAGGCGGCGTATCAGCTCTCGAAGTCGATCAAGAGAGGAGAGGCGTCGCGGTATCCGAACCTGCTCGAGCAGATCGCGTCGATCTACGCCGGAGCGAAGGACGAGGACCCGCGCATCCGCCAGTATCTGAGCCTCGTCTTCGGGACCCTGGGCGACCGCCGTGCCACGCCGCTGCTGCTCGAAGCGACCTCCGACCCGAGCGTCGACACGCGGGTCTACGCGCTGATGGGGCTCGCGCAGCTCCGCGACCCGGCGGCCGTTCCGCGCGTGGTGCAGCTCGTGTCGGACGAGGAGAAGGACGTGAGGAAGACCGCGGCGTGGGCGCTCGGTGTGATCGGCGACGCGCACGCGGTGCCGGCGCTCGCTGCGGCGCTGGGCGACCCGGCCGCCGACGTCCGTTTCAACGCCGCGGTGGCGCTCTCCGGTTTCGGTGACCGCCGCGCCCTCGGCGTCCTCCGCGAGATGCTCGATCGCTCGCGGCTCGACGGCATCGCCGGAATGCGCCCCGATCAGAAGGAGGAGGCGATCATCGTCGCCATCGCTCCCTACGCCCGGCTCGCCGGCGACGAGGCGCGTCCGGACCTCGAGAAACTGGCGCGCGATTCCAGCCTCCGGGTGCAGGAGGCCGCGCGCGAGGCACTGGCGACGCTTCGCTGACTGCACACGAACGTGTGCGCCGGATCACACCTGCCGAGTGACGTCAGTCACCTTTTTCGTTGACACCCTTTTTCAAATGCCGGATATTTAGCGTCCGAACGTACCCCAGTACATTCGGATGCCGGAAGAAATCACGCCATACCAGGTAGCCCCGAAGACTCCCCTCGCGGGAAGTGCTGCGGCGGACATCCGCGAACAGGGCGAGATCAGCCGCCGGACCTTTCCCGTCGTTCTCACCCTCGCCTGGTCGTTCCTGGCGGCCGCTCTCGGAGGTCTGGC
>DATLYG010000060.1:0-7584 GCA_035574985.1 Thermoanaerobaculia bacterium
TTGGCCTGATCAGCCTCGATGCAGCGCATGAGCTGGCGTTCCAGTCACACGCCATCAACCGAAGAGCCGGATGCGGGAGATCCGCACGTCCGGTTCGGAGGGAGGGGGAGGCCTGACGGCCTCTCCCTACCCCTATCAGATTGACGCTGCATCCGGCAACGGTCGTGTCGCTCGCGACGTTTCCCGGATTCCATCGAGCTTCGAGGTGAATCAGCCCTCGGCAGGCCGGCGTCCCGAAACTCGAGCAACCGGGGCGCCTTCTCCGGTTTCTGGAGTGCCTCGTCGCCTGCTCCACCACCTCGCGCGTGCCCGGGAACTTCCCGGCGGCCGTCGCTGTTGACGCGGCTGTACTACACTCTCCTGGCAGCGCCAGATCGGAGGCCAGATGTTCGGCTCATTCGGCATCGCGGAATTGTTGTTGATCCTCTTCATCGTCATCATCATCTTCGGCGCCAGCCGGCTGCCCCAGCTCGGAAAAGGTCTCGGCGAGGGGATCTCGAACTTCCGGGAAGGACTGAAGAAGGGGAAGGAAGAGCCGCCGGCGCTCGAAGAGAAGAAGCCATAGCCGCGCGGCGGCGACCTCGATGACGTCCGAACAGCCCGCCTTCCGGGGTCCGCTCTACCAGACCAGCCTGGAACAGACGCCGCTTCCCGAGATTCTGGTCACCATCCATCGCTACAAGGTCCCGGGCCTCGTCGAATGCCGCCGCGACGAGGAGATCAAGAAGATTCATCTCGACCGCGGCCGCATCATCTTCGCCAGCACCAATCAGCTCCGGGAATCGCTCGGCGACAAGCTCCTGCGGGAGGGGCACATCACGCGCGAGCAGTACGCGGCGAGCATCGCCATGAAGAAGAAGACGGGGAAACGTCATGGCGTGACGCTCGTCGAGATGCGCCTGATCGACCCGCAGGTCCTCGCCAACGCGGTGCGCGAGCAGATCCTCGAGATCGTCTGGTCGATCTTCGGATGGACGACCGGCCAGGTGAGCTTCTCGCCGGGCCGCGACAAGAGCGTGGAATTCGTGAAAGTGGAAGTCTCCGTCGCCGACGCGATCATGGGCGGCGTTCGCAACATGCCGGACGTGAAGGCTCTCGTCAGCCGCCTCGGGCCGAAGACGACGATCTTCGCAAAGACCGGCGAGCAGCCGGAGGCGCTGACGCTCGGCAGCGACGAACGTCACCTGCTCGACCAGATCGACGGCCGGCGCAGTTTCTACGATCTCGTCTCCACGCCGCCGCTCAAGGCGGCCGACAACGTCCGCATCCTCTACGGGCTCTACGCCCTGAAGATGATCGCGCCGAAGGAGCCGAAAGGGGTGAAGGTGCAGATTCGCACCGGCGCGTCGTCCGCATGAGAACGTCCACTGGCACCCTCCGCTGGCTGATCACCGGCGCCGGGGGGATGGTGGCGGCCGACCTTCGCGACGAACTTTCGGCGCGCGGCGAGGAATCGTTGCCTCTCACCCGCTCCGATCTCGACATCACCGACCAGCGGGCCGTCATGACCGCGGTCCGCGATGCGCAGCCGGACGTGATCGTGAACTGCGCCGCCTTCACGCGCGTCGATGCCGCCGAGGAGGAGGAGCGCCTGGCGAACGCGATCAACGGGTCGGCCGTGGAGATGCTCGCACAGGCGGCCAACGCATGCGGCGCGCTGCTCGTGCAGATCTCGACCGACTTCGTTTTCGACGGATCGTCGACGCGCCCCTACGACGTCAACGATGCGACGAACCCCCTTTCCGCCTACGGGCGCTCGAAACTCCTCGGCGAGTTCGCGGCGAAGCATGCCGCGAAACATCTCATCGTCCGGACATCGTGGCTCTTCGGGGTCCATGGCCCGAACTTCGTCGAGGCGATCCGGAAGCAGGTGCAGAAGGGAACCGATCCGCTGCGGGTGGTCGACGACCAGCGCGGACGGCCGACCTACACGCCTCACCTTGCCGCCGCGATCATCCGCCTCGCGCGCCTCGCGGCGGGGTCCGAACAGGCGCGCGGGATCGTTCACTATGCCGACGAACCGGAGTGCACCTGGTACGACTTCGCCGTCGCGATCGTCGAGCAGACGGGCCGTGCGACGCGCGTCGTTCCGGTGAGCACCGAAGAGTTTCCCCGCCCCGCAAGGCGCCCGGCGTACTCGGTGCTCTCGACCGAGCGCTACGAACGGCTCACCGGCGTCAGGCCGGAATCGTGGCGGGAGGGTCTTCGCGACTACTTCGAGCGCCGCCCGTAGCACGTCGGGCACATCAGGCGAGAGCAGGACAGGGGAGCGTCATTCGGGAGCGGCACGGTCGCTTCGCGAAGAACATCGCCTTCGTCCTGCCCGGCCCCGATCGGAAGCCCGGCGGGGCAGTAGAGGCTCGAGCCTCACTCTCCCCAGTGCAGCGCGAACGTGACCACGCGTCCCGGCTGGGGGAGGAGTGAGTTGAAGTACCCACCCGATCCGCGCCACACACCGTGCTCGTCGAACCGTCCCGGCTCGGTTCCGGCATTCGCGTCGCGCACTCCCGGATGGAAGTAGATCCGGTTCGTCAGATTCGTCACCTTCAGCGACAGGCCGATGCCGCTTCCGAACAGATCGTCGTATCGGACTGCGGCGTCGAAGGTCGTGTACGCCCCTGCTCGCCTCACGGGATTCGACTCGACGGTGGTCCGCGCGCCGATGAATCGTCCTCGAAGGGTGGCCGTCAGGTGGCGATCGGCGATGGCCGTGACGCCGAACATCATCTTGTGGTTCGCCAGGTCGCCGACCCTTCCCATGCCCGCTTCGTTTCCCAGATCGTCGATCTTCTTCTCGTCGGCGCGCAGGATGCGCGAGTAGGAAATCCACGGCTTCCACTGCCAGCGCGCGTTGAGAAGTCCCTGCACATGGAGGTCGAAGCCGATCACTTCCCGTTCGCCCAGGTTCTGCGCTCCGGAAACGGTGTTGATGAACGTGTTCTCGTTGTCGGTTCGGTAGAGGCTGAGGAACGTTCGCACGGCGCGCGTCGTCCGGGAAGCGCTCACCTCGACGGTCTTCGATCGCTCGGGGCGCAGGCGCGGATCGCTGCCCGATCCGTTCCATCCGCCGTACAACAGACGGTTGTTTGGTTCCTGGAACGCCTGGCCGAAGAGCGCCTTCACGCCCCACGGTCCGTACGTGCCGACGTAGCCCATCCGCAGCGTCGTCGCCCCGCCGTACTTCGAATTGTGATCGGCGCGGAGGCCGAAGTTGTAACGATGCCGCTCCGACTGCCGGTACCACGTCTGGAAATAGACGCCGGTGTCCTCGGTGGTGATGCGGTTCTGCGCTTCGTTCGCTCCGGCCGGAGGCCGCGGGAAGGGATACGAACTGCCGATCGAGGCGACCGGCAGCGGCGGACCGTAGGTCGTGTCGTAGGCCTTCTGAAGATCTTTCTGTTCGTAGCGCAGTCCGGCCCGGAGAGCGAAGTTCTCGCGAACGCTGACATCGAAGTCCTGCAGCAGCGAAATGCTGTGGTTGGAGACGCGCCAGAACGACATCTGCGCTCGTTGCTCGGGCGAGGCGGGCGATCCGGGGAGACTCTCGACGAAGTACGAGTCGGAGGAAACGTCGCTCGTTCGATACCGCAGCAGCGTGGCCCCCCGGGTCCGCTCGCCGAACGGTCTCGTCAGCCGGACATGGGCGCTCAGATCGGGGCGCGACCACACGGCGTGATTCTGCGAGCGGTCCGCCGCGTATTCGACGCCGTAGCCGGCGTTGACGCGGAAATACTGCAGCGCGAACTCGAGCCGCTCGCCGGCGTACGCCCGCAGATCGAGGGCGCGGTGCCGCCGCGGCGAGGAGAACGACCCTCCGAGGGAGGGATTGTCGAGAAAACCGCCCCACAGCCGCCGGTCGGAGTAGTAGCGGCCGCGCGTGTACTCGTAGCGCTCGATGGCCTGGTCGTCGAGGGTTCCGTCGTCGAAACGCGTCGCCAGCGAGACGCGAACGAGATCGTTGCCGTAGAGCAGCCCGCTGTCGAAGAGCCGCCCCCGGTCGGTCGAGGCGCCGAGGGTCACGCGCTCGCCGTTCTCCCGATCGATCGCGCGACGGCGGGTGATCACGTTGATGACGCCCATCGACGCGCTCGCGCCGTAGACCGAAGACGCAGGCCCGTAGACGATCTCCACCCGCTCGACGTTCGACAGCGGGAGGGCGACCATGACGTCGGCGGTGTTGAAGTAGAGGTGGTTGAAGACGACGCCGTCGACCATGATCAGGAACGGATCGCCGATGGTGTTTCGATACCCGCGCCAGTAGTTTTTCAGGTACGTGGCTCCCCAGGGGCGGACGACGTCCATCCCGGGGAGATCGTCGAGGATCTCCGAGATGTCGGTGTACCCGCGTTCGCGGATCTCCTGGCGGGTGATGACGATGACGGTAGCCGGCGCCTCCGACAGGCGTTCGCTGATGTTCGACGCGGTGACGACCGGGACGTTCATCAGCTCCTCGAGGCTCAGCGACTCGAGGCGGTTCTCCTCCTGGGCGAAGGCGGAGGAGAAGGCCAGCAGAAGCGCCGCCGTCAGAGAAGGGGCTACGGCTCGTCCGCTTCGGGTCGTCCGTCGCATAAGGGCGCGCACTACATCGCGAGCGGACCGGAGGCCCGCTCCCTCGTGTCCTCGTTTCCTCAGCGGCGTGCTGCAGCAGTCACGACCGGGACCCGCAGTGTAGACCGCCGGCAGGCCGGACTTCAACCTGCCACCCCCGCCCCGGAACGCCGGGATTTTGTACTAGATCATTCGTCGGAGTGATCTAGTACAAACGACATCAGCGGTGGTCGTTGAAGAACGTCCACTGCCCGACCGGCGTTCCCTTCTGGAGCAACTGCGCCTGCAGGTAGCCGTCGATGGCGGCGACGATCGCGAGCAGACCGGAGCCGGCGCCGCAGGTCAGCGGCAGAAGGACGATCCAGGCGATCAGCGCCACGATCCCCTTCGTCTTCTGCCCGATGATGAAGTAGCCGACGCAGCCCGCCACGAGCAGATTCAGCACCAGCACCAGCACCGGGTCTTTCGGCGGCTGGGTCGGGTGGACGATGTCGCTTCCCCCTCCTCCCGGGGCGGGCGATCCTGCCGGCGGCGGTGGCGGTGTGTAGGAGCCTCCTGGTGTGTCCATCGTCAGTCCCCCTTACATCTTCTCTGCCAGATCGGTCACGACCGGAATCCGCATGCGCTGCCCGCCAACTCCCTTCACGATGAGGATGACGCGCAGGACGAGGAACCCGATCCAGATTGCGCATTCGATCGTTGCCAGCCCGCAGCCCAGCATCCCGGGAACGAACTGTCCGGCGATGATCGTCACGATCCAGAAGGCGATCTCGACGCCGAAGAGCGCCAGACCGTTCTTCGCGTGCCACTGAACGTCCGGGTCCTCTTTCTTCGTCAGGAGCGGGATCAGGGCTAGGATCCAGAGGTACGACAGCACGACCATGAGCGTGCGGTCCGAACCGGGGGCGGGCCCCCCTCCCGCAGGCGGCGGCGTGTAGGAACCCCCCGGAGGCGGCGGTGTCGACGGCGGAACGTTGGGCGGCGGCATCTCGCTCATACCATCTCCTTCGGTTTTGGAATCGCCGCGATTCTAACAGCCGAAGGGCCGGACGGCCTATGACACGTCGCACAGCCGCCTCTCGGCGACGAGCAGCGGAACGGCCGCGAGGAGCGCAGAGGTGGCGAGGGCGATCGCGATCGGAGCCGCCGTCGCGACGGCGTTGTCGGCGCCGAAGACCCGCCAGAACAGGTAGCGCATCACCGGCCGCGCCATCAGGAACATCACCCAGGCGACGTAGAGCATCGACACGGCCATGTAGGCGAATCCGCCGAGCGAGAGGCCGACCTGCAGCGGGTTTTCGGCGTCGAACCGGGGCGCGATTCCGCCCATCCCGACGCCGAGGCAGACGAGCGTGACGGAGATGATCACCGAGCCCGTCAGGGTGAACGTCCAGACGACGGCGCCGGCGTCGAGGATCGCGTTGGCCACGGCGGTCAGGAGCACCGCCATTGCGGTGAGCGGAACTCCGTAGATCACCACTTTCACCAGAAGAAAACGACGATAGGACACCGGGGCGGCCCGAAGGAGCCAGAACGCCTTTCCCTCCGCCGACACCGAAGGGTAGGCGAATCGCAGACAGACCGCCGCGACGACGAACCCCGCCATGCCGAGGTTCGCGTAGGCGATGATCGTGGCGCGCGCGTCGCCCGCCAGCGGCAGCATGCGGATGTTGTAGAGATAAATGAAGAGGAGGGCCCCCATCAGGAAGACCTGCGACCACTGGGCGACGTCGCGCGCGACGGTGCGGACTTCTTTCCCGATCATCGCCTGCGCCTCGAGCGAGAAGGGGCGCAGAAGGCGATCGATCAGGCGCGTCGCGAACGCCGAGCCGAGAGCCACCGGCGCCATGCTTTCCCGCGCCCGCACGAACGCGGGAAAGTATGTCGCCCGTGCGATGACGAGAAAGAGAGCGAAGAGGACGACGGCCGGCACGGCGATGCGCGGCTCGAGCGGGGGCGCCCCGCCTCCGGCGTGTTCGACGATCAGCTTCGCCAGCCATGTGCTCGGGTAGACATCCATCGCCGGAAGCTCGATGGCGCGGAGGACCCGCACCACGTCGTCGGTGTCGAGGTCCCGGAAAAAGCGCTCCGGCCTGCTCATGCGGAAGGCGATGACGGCGAGGGTGAGGACGAGCGTCGCGAGCAGGGCGACGATCTGGTGGACGCGGCGCACCGGAAAAAAGCGGACGAGCAGAAGGATGGCCGTCGATGCGAGCGTGACGGGGATGGTCAGCAGGAGAGCGAGGTTGAGGCCGGCGACGGGGAAGAACGAAGGGGGCGTGGCGTACTGCTTCGAGAAGGCGACGAACAGCGGTGCGAGAAACGCGAAGACCACCGTCGCACTCTGGAACAGCGTCTTCGCCCATCGCGAGACGGCGATGCGCCAGAGGCTCCTCGGCGCGGAGTGAAGGATGTCGAGATCGAGGTCGCTGAAGAACGCTCCGATCGCCGCCGTCAGGGCCGAGGAGAAGAGAACGACGATGGCGACGAGGAACACCATCGCCAGGAGGTTCCGGAGCAGTCCGAGAGCGAAGAACGGCGTGGTGGCCTCGATCTGCGCCGCCGCGCGGAAGAGCCTGCGGAAGAGTGCGAAATCGCCGTAGAGAAACGCGGCGAGGAGCGCCGCGACGATCAGCAGCCGCGCGATGCCGGAGGCGTCGAGCGGGCGAAGGCGCGAGAGGGCGATCCGCAGAGACCACATGGCCGGTTCCGGATCAGGTGAGCGGCCGGACACGCTCGAACCAGCTCATCATGCTCGCCCGGCGGGCCTCGCGTGCCCGCGCGCGCTCGAGGCCGAGTTCGATGAGGCGCTCGATGAGGCGGCTGTACTTGATCTCCGTCGCCTCCCACAGCTTCGGATACATCGAGATGTTCGTGAAGCCGGGAATGGTGTTGATCTCGTTGACGTAGATGCGGCCGGTTCCCCGCTCGAGGAAGAAGTCGACGCGCGCGAAGCCGGCGGCGCCGACGGCGCGGAAGGCGGTGATGGCGTGACGGCGGAACTCCTCGACGGTCTCCTTCGGCAGAGTGGCAGGG
>DATLYG010000061.1:0-2244 GCA_035574985.1 Thermoanaerobaculia bacterium
CGAAGGAAGAGCGCCCGTCGCAGACGCGGGCGTCCGCGCGATCTCCGTCATGAAGTCGGCGTCGGTGAGTCCCTGCATGACCGATCCCGCAACGCCCGGCAGCGGAACGGCCGCCGGACCCGCGGTGCCCGCGATCATCCCCGTCAGGCGGCCGCGATCATCATACGCCCATGACGTGTATCGCTCACCACCGGCAATGCCAAGCTGCTGCTCGCTCGCACGGAGCAGGCCATTCCACGTGACGCGCGAGCCGGCGATGATCTGCCCGCCGGAGAAGACCTGCATCTCCGTTAGGCGGCCAACGCCGGTTTCGTCGTCGTAGTTGTACTGGCGCAGCAGCTCGTTCGGACCGGCGCCGACGATCACGCGCCGCTCCTTCGGCCGTCCCGCATCGCGGAAGCCGGCCGTCATCAGCGTCGCCGAAGCGCCCGCTGCACTGCGGCGGATCGCGATGAGGTTCCCCATCGCGTCACGCTCTTCGTAAACCGTCGTCGTCCAGGCGGGCGAGGTTGATGCCGGCGACGGCATCGTCCACGACGTCCGCTCCCCCGTCCCGTTGTAGGTGTGCTTCTGCGTGTAGACGTCGATCGTCGTCCCGTCCGCGCGGTAGCGGATTTGCCGCGTCGTCTGCGGCCGGCCTTGGGGTCGAAGCGCCGGTTCGCTCCGGCCGTCGAGGCGGCAAGAAGGAGCACGGCAGCGAAAAAGAGAACAACTCTTCGCGCGGGGTGGTTATCCTATCCACATGGAAGGCATTCGATACGTGGTTGATGAAAAGGGGCGGAGAGTTGCCGCCATGATCGATCTCGACAGCGAGCTCTGGGAAGACATCCACGATCAGATCGTCGCCGCCGAACGCGCGGACGAACCAGACGTTCCCGCCGATCTCGTCGAGAGGGACCTCGCCCGCCGCCTGCGCCGGCGCCGCCGTCGTGGCTGATTACCAGATCGTCTACAAGGAGTCCGCGCGCCGCGACATCGCTCGTCTCGATCTGAGCGTCGCCGCGCGGATCGTCCCGAAGATCCGCGCTCTCGAAAAAGATCCTCGCCCACCCGGGGTCAAACGCATCAAAGGCGAACGCGCTCTCTGGCGGATCCGCATCGGCGACTGGCGCGTGATCTACGAGATCGATGATGAGGCGCGACTCGTGCGCGTCATGTACGTGCGTCACCGAAGCAAAGCCTACGAGTAGCCTCATCGCTTCCCTCGACGCGCTGGCAAGTCAAACCTCGCGATCACCGTGCTTGGCTGATGTTCCAAAACCGCACGAAATTCCCAGCCTGCGATTCCCATTTGCGCTCGGGTCTGAAGTGGCCGGCAGCTGCGAGTCTGTGCAATCTTGGTGTTGGAGTTAACGGGCCTCTGTCTGGCGATCATCATACGCCCATGACGTGAACCGCTCGCCACCGACAATGCCAAGTGCTGCTCGCTCGCACGGAGAAGACCATTCCACGTGACCCGCGAGCCAGCGATGAGCTGTCCGCCCGAGAAGACCTTCATCTCTGTGAGGCGGCCAAGGCCGGTTTCGTCGTCGTAGTCGTACTGGCGCAGCAGCTCGTTCGGACCGGCGCCGGCGATCACGCGCCGCTCCTTCGGCCGTCGCGCATCGCGGAACGCCCCCGTCAACAGCGTTGTCGAGGCCCCGATGCACTGCGGCGGATCGCGATGAGGTTCCCCATCGCCTCGCGCTCTTCGCGAGGTAGAGGGTGTCAGGTCTCCCCTTGACCCTCCCTGAAGGGTCAAGGGGAGACCTGACACGTCCCCGGAAAAGGCGGAAGAGCGGATGTCTGATCTCGGTTTGCCGGCCGCGACCGGCGGGAGAAACTCCACCAGGGCTTCGGACGTTCCACGACCGAAAGCTCCGCTTTCGGCCACGGCTGCGCTCCCAGCCGGAGCGGAGGAGCGTGTCACCCGAAGGGCCGTAGCGAAGCGGAGGAGGTGCGCTTCCCAGCGCCTTGACTCGCTCCGGAGCGGAGGCTGCGTACTCGCTTTGCCCGCCAGCCCTGACTGACAGAGAGCGGTCCAGGGCATAGAATGGATGGTCGATGAAGACCCGCGCCGCGCTCGTTCTCACCGCCTTCCTCTCTGCGACGGGGCTCGCCGCGGCCGACGACTTCACCCGCGGCTCGGGCGGCGAGATCTCGATGCTGACGAAACAACGGCAGTTGCTGTCGGGGTCGGTCTTCGCCGCGACGTCGGGATCGCTCTCGTTCGGATCGGGCGGTTTGACGCTCGGCGGGCCGATT
>DATLYG010000062.1:0-4045 GCA_035574985.1 Thermoanaerobaculia bacterium
CCCGCCACAGAGCGCTGCCCGCTCGTGCATCCCGAGGAGCCCCAGCGAGCCGGAAGCGGCGATGTCGGTTTCGGCGATGCCGACGCCGTCGTCGACGATCTCCAGCGTGAGGACGCCGCGCTCGCGGGCGAGGCGGATCTCGACGTGTCCGGCCTTTGCGTGGCGCGCAACGTTCGTCAATCCTTCCCGGCAGATGTGAAACAGCTCGCCGGCGGTCTCGCGCGCGAGCGGTTCGTCCCGCCCGGTCACCACGAGCTGGCAGCGGATGCCGGTCCGTTCCTCGAAGCGTCGCGCCTCTTCGGCGAGGGCGGCCTCGATCCCGAGGCGGTCGAGCACGACCGGCCGGAGACTCGAAGCGATCTGCTGTACCGAGCGGATCGTCGCGTCCACCACTTCCGAAGCGGCCACCACACGGTCGATGAGCGGATTGACCGCCGCGGGAAGCGCGGGATCGGAGAGTTTTCGCTCGATCCAGTGCACGTCCATTTTCAGGCTCGTCAGCAACTGGCCCAGATCGTCGTGGATCTGGCGCGACACCGCGATCCGTTCTTCTTCGCGCACCTGCTCGACACGAGCGAAGAGCGCGCGGAGCCGGGCGCTCGTCTCTTCCAGCTTCCGCTCGGCCCTCTTGCGCTCGTCGATGACCAGCCCCGACGGGACGAGGAACGCGACTTTCCCCTCTTCGTCGCGCAGCGGCTGGATGGACATGTCGATCCAAAACGGCTCGCGGCCGGGGATGGCGAGTTGCTCGTCGTATCGGATGCTCTCGCCGCGGGCGGCGCGTTCGATCGCACTCCGTACCCGCTCGCGCGCGCCCGGGAGGTCGAACGCGAAGATGTCCCAGGCGTGCCTGCCGACGATCGCGGAAGCATCCTGGCCCAGTGCCTCGAGTGCGGGGCGGTTCGCGAAGAGCACGACGCCGTTCGGGTCGAGAAGCCCGGCGAGCATCTGCGGCCCGAGCCCGTCGAGGACGAGACGAAGGCGTCGTTCGGTCTCCTCCAGTTTCAGTTCGGCGTGTTTCCGTTCCGTCGTATCGACGACCACTCCGCGCATCCGGGGCGGCACGCCCGATTCGTCGAAGGTGAAGCTGCCGTGGGAGGTGATCCAGCGGATGCTTCCGTCGGGCCGGACGACGCGGAACTCGCGCATGAATGGCGTGCGCCGGGCGATCGACTGTTTGATCTCCGCCTCGACTGCGGGAAGGTCGTCAGGATGAACGGCTCTCGCGGCGGCCTCGTACGTTCCATCGAACTCTTCCTCCGCGAGGCCCCACAGCTCCGCATGACGCCCCGTCCAGATGATGCGATTCGTGGAGACGTCCCAGTCGAACGTTCCCATGTGCGCGGCGTCGAGCGCGAGGCGGAGGCGCTCCTCGCTCTCGCGAAGCGATGTCTCGGCCCGCTTCAGCGGCGTCACGTCGACGATGAAGCCGAGAATCACGCGGTCCGTTCCGAAGCCGGTCTCCTGGAGGGAAACCAGTGTGTCCCTCCGTTCCCCTGAGCGCGTGAAGATCGGCGTTTCGAGGTTGCGCCCCTCCCCCCGGCGGGAACGCTCGATGTTCGCCCGCCGGATGAGCGGATCGACGATGCCGAGTTCGACGGCCGTGCGTCCCAGCAGTTCGCGGGACGAGTAGCCGAACAGCTCGCACGCGGCGTCGTTGACGTAGACGAGCTTCCCCGTCTCCGATGATGAGATGAAGGTCGCGATCGGGCTGAGCCTCAACAAAGCCCCGAAGCGAGCGTCCGATTCCTGCAGCGCCTGCAATGCGTATTTCTTTTCGGTGAGCACCTCGGAGAAGAGGACGATCCCGCCGACGCGATCGGCCGTTTCGTACCAGGGGTGGATCTCCCAGCGGATCAGATCGAGGCGGCCGTCGGGGCGCAGAAAGGGATGCTCGTCACAGCTCTCGACGGCTCCGGCCAGACAGCGGCGATGGATTTCTTTCAAGCGTTCGGAAATCGCGGGAAACACCTCGTAGTGCGAGCGGCCGGTCAGGTCCCGCTCGCCCAGGCCGTAGTCGGCGAGGTATCTCCGGCTCCATGCGAGGTATCGCATCTCCCGGTCGAACATCGCCACCGCCCCGGGGGAACGCTCGATCAGGAGGCGAGCGAGCTCTTCCGCGCTGTGCGGAGTCAGATGGAGCCACTGCGGCTCCCGCGTCATGGTCAGGCCTTTCTTTGGAGACGACCGATGCGTCCCTGCATGACCAGAGTACGCCGGTGCTTTGCGCCGATCAATCTCGGTAGATCGCGACGTGGGGCACGCCGTCCGCCCCGATCCAGCCGCGGTACATCCCTTCGCTGTTGAAGGTCATGGCGAAGTTGCCGTTGCGGTCGAGCGCGATCACCCCCCCTTCGCCCTTCGCCTCGACGAGCTTCTTCATCACGACTTCTTCGGCGGCCTGCTTCACCGTCAGGCCGCGGTACTTCATCAACGCGGCGATGTCGTAGGCGACGGTCCAGCGGATGAAGAACTCGCCGTGTCCCGTCGCCGATACCGCACAGGAGTCGTTCGACGCATACGTTCCGGCGCCGATGATCGGGGCGTCGCCGATGCGGCCGAACTGCTTGTTCGTCATCCCGCCGGTCGACGTCCCGGCCGCGAGATTGCCGCCGGCGTCGAGCGCCACCGCGCCGACGGTCCCGAACTTCGCGTCGTTCCGCTCGAGCGAGGCATCCGGCTGCTCCTTCTTTTTCTGCTCCTCTTCCTTCATCAGAGCGTTCTGCAGCGACTTCCACCTCGCCTCGGTCCAGAAGTACGACGGGTCGACGATCTCCAGCCCCATCTTCGTCGCGAACAGCTCCGCGCCGCGGCCGGCCATCATCACGTGCGGCGACTTCTCCATGACCGCGCGGGCGGCGGTGATCGGGTTCTTGATGATCGTCACGCCGGCGACCGATCCCGCCTTCTTCGTTTTCCCGTCCATGATCGCCGCGTCGAGCTCGTTGCGCCCCTCGTGCGTGAAGACCGCTCCCTTGCCGGCGTTGAACAGCGGGTTGTCCTCGAGCGTGCGAATCGCCGCTTCGACCGCGTCGAGACTCGAGCCTCCGCGCGCGAGCACCGCATGTCCCGCGCGCAGCGCCGCCTCCAGTCCCTCCCGATGCTTTGTCTCCGCCTCGGGCGTCATGTTCTGTCGCGTGATCGTCCCCGCGCCGCCGTGGATGACGAGCATCGCCTTGTTCTGTGCGAGAAGCGGAGCGGTGAAAAGGCAGAGGGCGAGGAGTGCGAGTGCATGTTTCATGGACCGAGATGTATACCATTCTGGAGTGCCGCGCTTCAGCGCGGCGGGGCTGAAGCCCCGCCTTCCAGAGCGGCGCTAAAGCGCCGCACTCCAGAGAGAAGCCTCGCCTTCCGCGCACGCCCTAGGGCGACTACCGCGCCGCTGCCGCCCCCCTCCGCGAGCCAATTCGGCAACGCGATCAACCACCTCCCCTCGGCGGCATACGGGTAACTCTGGAGTGCGGCGCTTCAGCGCCGCTTTGTGCGCCGCGCTTCAGCGCGGCGGGGCTGAAGCCCCGCCTACCAGAGCGGCGCTTCAGCGCCGCACTCCAGAGAGAAGCCTCGCCTTCCGCGCACGCCCTAGGGCGACTACCGCGCCGCTGCCGCCCCCCTCCGCGAGCCACCCTCAAAATGCACCATTCATCGCGATTCGGCGACGCGATCCAACCACCTCTCCTCGGCGGCATGCGGGTAACTCTGGAGTGCGGCGCTTCAGCGCCGCTTTGTGCGCCGCGCTTCAGCGCGGCGGGGCTGAAGCCCCGCCTTCCAGAGCGGCGCTAAAGCGCCGCACTCCAGAGAGGAGCCGCCTCCCACGAAGACGCCCCGGACGACTGCTCGAAGCCGCGCCGCTGCCTCCCCGCTTCTCGAGCCACCCTGGGAATGCACCATTCATCGCGATTCGGCAACGCGATCCAACCACCTCTCCTCGGCGGCATACGGGTAACTCTGGAGTGCGGCGCTTCAGCGCCGCTTTGTGCGCCGCGCTTCAGCGCGGCGGGGCTGAAGCCCCGCCTTCCAGAGCGGCGCTAAAGCGCCGCACTCCAGA
>DATLYG010000063.1:0-3502 GCA_035574985.1 Thermoanaerobaculia bacterium
GAGGCCCTCCTGGCCGCCTTCCGCGAATCGGGGGCCGGCGTCGAGGCAGTCAACTCGCACCTCGAACTGACGGTCGAGAACCTGCAGCACCTCAACGCTCTGGTCGACACCCTGCGGGCGCGCGGGGGAATGATCGCCGAGCTGGCGCCGCTCCGCTCGACGCTCGAGGACGTCTTCGTCGATCTGGTGAAAACGACCGACGGAGCCCCGCAATGAACGTGCTCTTTGCCAACATCGAAGACGTGATGCGCGAGGCCGCCGCGCGGTGGACGCTCGTCGCCTACTTCTGTCTGTCGACGCTCTTCATCCTCATCTTCGCGTTCGCGATCAACCTCGATGTCGTCGACGGCGCTCTCGCCGGCGCGAAGCTCTTCGGCGCGGAGGTCGACGTCGGCGGGCGGGTCTCGATCGAGAGCCTCGTCGTCGGCTTCGAATCGGGATTCTCCGGCTTTCTCTACTTTCTCTGCACGTTTCTGGCGATCTTCGCCACCGCGCATCTGGTGCCGCGAATGCAGGAGAAGGGAACGATCGACCTCTACCTGTCGCGTCCCGTCCCGCGCGTCAGACTCCTGTTGTCGCGGTATGTGGCCGGTCTGCTCCTCGCCGGGGCGAACACGTTTTACCTGATCGTCTCGATGTGGCTGCTGGTCGTCTGGAAGACGCACGTGGTTCATCCGCGGTTCCTGATGGCGGGCGTGATCATCCTGTTCGTCGTGGCGACGCTGCTGGCGTTTGCCTTTCTCGTCGGGGTCGTCACCTCATCGACGGCCGTGTCGATCATGACCAGTTATGCGCTCTTCTTCTTCGGTTTCATGCTCATCGGGCACGACCAGTTCGCCGCCGCCGTCTCGAAGGAATGGCAGGCGAAGGTGATTCACTCCCTCTACTGGATCGTCCCGAAAAGCGCCGAGATGTTCGGCGCCGTCGTTTCGTTCGTCTCGGAGAAGGAACTCCCTCGCCAGCTCGCCTCGGCGACGACTCCCGCTCCTTTTCTCACCACCGCTGCGTTCGCGATCGCCAGTCTCTCGCTGGCATCGTGGCTGTTCCACAGAAAGGAGTTCTGACCGCATGCGCCGCACCATTCTGTCCCTCGCGCTGATTCTGGTGTTTTCGTTCGCCGGGGCGGTTCTCGCCGCTCCGGGAAAGGTCGATGCTCTTGCGCTGGTGCCGAATGATGCCGCGTCGGTGGGCTACATCCGGCTGGCCGATCTTCGCAGCAGTCCTCTCGCCATGACCCTCCTGAGCGAGACGGACAGGATGAGCTGCGACGGCGACGCGGAGAAGTTTCTGGCCGAGGCGGGACTTCAACCGGCGAAGGACATCGACGTCCTCGTCCTGTCGATGACGCCGCGCGCGGCCTTCGGCAAGGAGGCGGACCTTCTCGTCGCCGCCGAGGGGAGGTTCAACGTCGCCCGCCTGGCGGCGGCGCTGACGAGCCGCGGGGCCGTCAGAAAGAACGGCTATTTCGTGCTTCCCGAGGAGTCGGAAGACGACGGCGACCGTCCGGTCATCGCGTTCCCCAGCTCCTCACTGGCGCTGGTGGGGACGGAGAACGGCGTCATCCAGGGGCTGAAGAACCTCGCCGCCGGTGGAACTGCGTTTCTGACGGCGAGCGGCCTCGGGCGCGAGGCCTCGCGGATCGACGCGCGCGCCAGCGCCTGGGCGCTGATCGACGTCGCCCGCGTGACGCGACTCTCCAGGCAGCCGGGAATCGACTCGAAGCAACCTTCGGCGCAAACGGTCCACGCCGCGTTGAACAAGGTCTCGACCGTGGCTCTCTGGGCCACTGACGGAGGCGATTCGCTTCAACTCGGCGCGTTCGGCCTCGCGCGAGACGAGGAGACGCTGCAGCTCGTCGAGGACGCCGTCCGCGGCGCGCTTGCGGCGATGCGCCTGGCCGCCTCCGAGAGTTCGCCGGAACTGGTGCCGGTTCTCAGGAAGTTCCTCGTGACCCGCAGCGACGACTCCGTGACGCTGACCGGATCGATCCCTGCCGGGATCCTCCGGAACCTCGCGGCGAAGAAGCACGCCGGGAAGTGAACGGGCCGGTGTCGTCCCGCGGATCGGCTTCGCCCGGCCCGGGATGACACCCTTTCCCGCGCTACACGAAGCGGCGCAGGTTCTCCCGCCACCACGGCCAGTCATGGCCGAAGGCCCACCGCCAGACCTCGAAGTGGTTCGGAATTCCCTTCGACGAGAGCATCCCGGCGAATGACTGGTTCTTGTCGAGGAGGGTGTCGTACTCGCCGGTGGCGATGATCCAGTCGACACGGGAGAGTTTGGCGACCCACTCTCCGTTCATGTTCGGGATGTAGGCCGTCGGGCAGTGGAAGTAGCAGTTGTCGTCCCACCAGCCGTCGAGGAACGAATGGATGTCGTAGATGCCGGAAAAGCAGATCGCGCGGCTGACGACGTCGGGATAGCGGGCGGCGAAATTCGCGGCGTGATACGCGCCGAAGCTCGCCCCGTAGACGGCCAGATCGCCGCGCTGCGCGCGGTTGAAGATGTAGGGAACCATCTCGTTCCGGAGGTAGGCGTCGTACTGCACGTGTCGCGCGGCGCGAACGGCGGGAGGAACCGAACGGTTGTACCAGCTCTCGTCGTTGACCGTGTCGACGAGGACGAGCTGGATCTCGCCCCGGTCGACCTTGTCCGCCAGCGAGTCGGTCAGCTTGAAGTCCTCGTTCTCGTAAAAGCGGCCCGCGGACGTCGGAAAGAGCATCACCGGCCGGCCGAACTGCCCGAACCAGAGCGCTTCCATGTCGCGCCCCAGAGACGGACTCCACCACCTGACGTATTCACGGTACATGCGCGGCGGCGATTCTATAATGCGCGCCCGGAGCGCGACGGATGCGAAAGAAACGGATCGGACTTCTGTTCGGGATGGAAGACACGTTTCCCTGGGCGCTGCTCGACGCCATCCAGTCGCGCGCGGCGGACCGCGTGGAGGCGGCACCGGTCGAGATCTCGTATCTCCGCGACGACGGCGCGTTTCCGTACGATCTGATCCTCGACCGCATCAGTCACGAAGTGCCGTTCTACCGCACTTATCTGAAGTGCGCGGCCGCCTCGGGCGTGCGCGTCATCAACAATCCCATCTGGTGGTCGGCCGACGACAAGTTTTTCGACAACCTCGTGGCAAGGGCCGCCGGCGTCGCCGTTCCGAAGACCGTCCTGCTCCCGCACAAGGAGCACCCTCCGAACACCGAGGCGAAGTCGTTCCGCAACATGCGCTTCGTCGACTGGGACGAGGTTTTCCGGTACCTCGGCTTCCCGATCTTCATGAAGCCGGCGTACGGCGGAGGCTGGAAGGACGTCTACAAGGTCCACGATCCCGCCGAGTTCTTCGCCGCTTACGACCAGACGCGCGACCTGACCATGATGGCGCAGGAGGCGATCGAGTTCGACTCCTACTACCGCTGCTACGTCGTCGGCCGCACGCGCGTGCACATCATGGCCTACGATCCGAAGGCGCCGTTCCACGAGCGCTACGTGCGCAATC
>DATLYG010000064.1:0-3310 GCA_035574985.1 Thermoanaerobaculia bacterium
CGTTCCTCCGATTCATGCGGCGGAACCCAGGAGGGAAGCGGATCGAGTCCGCGGGCGGCGAGCAGCGACGAAGCGATTTCGATCTTTCCGCTCGGCGTCGGAAGGGTGGTGCCGCTCCGGAACGGCAGGTGAGGTGACGGCAGGGGAAGGCGCACGTAGGAGCGCTCGCGGAGTTCCTCGAGCGTGATGCCCGTGGGGGCGAGGGCGGTGCGCATCAGAGTCTCGTCCGACTCGCGGAGCGCGGGATGATCGAGACCCATCGCAGCGGCGAGGCGGCGAAAGATCTCGGCGTTGGGGAGCGCCTCGCCGAGGGGTTCGATCGCGCGGCGGCTGTACATCAGATAGAGGTGTCCGTAGGCGCGATGGAGATCTTCGTGTTCGAGCTGCGTCGTGGCGGGGAGGAGGACATCGGCATGGTCGGCGGTGTCGGTCTGGAAGTGTTCGAGGACGACGGTGAAGAGGTCGTCGCGCCGGAGGCCGCGGAGGACGGCCTCGCGGTCGGGAGCCACCGCCGCCGGATTGGAGTTGTAGACGATCAGCGCCCGGACGGGAGGATCGCCGGTCTCGGTGAGAGCGTGGCCTAACCGCGACATGTTGAGCGTGCGGGTGCCGGGGCGGGCCAGGTCGCGGCGCTCGAGTCCGGCCAGGTCGAGGGGGAAGGTGCCGGAGGACGAGAGCTGGCATCCTCCTCCGGCATCGTTCCAGGCGCCGGTGACGGCCGGGAGGATCGAGATGGCGCGAACGGCCGCGCCGCCTCCGCCGTGGCGCTGCAGGCCGTAGTTGAGACGGATGAACGACGGGCGGGTCGTGCCGTAGAGCATGGCCAGCCGCTCGATCACCGGCGCCGGAATCCGGCAGATGGAGGCGGCGCGCTCCGGAGCGTATTCGGCGAGGACCCGCTCCCGGAGCGCCTCCCACCCGACCGTCATCTGGTCAAGATATTGACGATCATGCAGTCCCTCGCGGAAGAGCACGTGCATCATCGCCAGCGCCAGGGCCGCGTCCGTGCCGGGACGGATCGCGATGTGCTCGTCGGAGGCGTCGGCGGTGCGCGTGCGCAGCGGATCGATGCAGACGATCCGCGCGCCGTTCGCCTTCGCCCGGCGGATGAACGGCCAGAGATGCGGGTTCGCCGTCAGCGTGTTCGTGCCCCACAGAAGAATCAGTTTCGCCTGCGGCACGCTCTCCGGATCGGTCCCCCTCCGCGTGCCGTATGTCGCGTTGAGGGCCTCGGACCCGGCGCTCGAGCAGATCGTTCGCGCGAGGTGCGAGGCCCCGATGAGATGAAAAAAGCGGGCCGCCATTCCCTCGCCGTTGATCAGTCCCATCGTCCCGGCATAGGAGTAGGGGAGGATCGCCTGCGGTCCGTCGGGAGAGCGGATGATCGCCTGCAGACGCTCGGCCACGAGCGAAAGCGCTTCGTACCACGTGGCGCGGCGGAATGTTCCTTTTCCCTTCGCCCCGCTGCGGATCTGCGGGTAGAGGAGGCGGTCGGGGTGGTAGGTCCGTTCGAGGTACTTCGAGACCTTCGTGCAGAGAAAGCCGCGGGTGAAGGGATGGTCGGGATCGCCGGCCATCCGGATGGCGCGCCCGTTCCCGACCGTGACGAGCATCGAGCAGGTGTCGGGACAATCGTGCGGGCAGACGGCCCGGATGACTTCAGGCATGGTGGGAAGATTCTACTTGCCGATTCTCCGGTACGGGCCTATGGATGAAACAAGATGCGAAACCGTCTGGCGGTCCTCGTCCTCTCCATCGCGGTGGCGATGTGTGCAAGAGCGGCGGCGGCCCTCGGAACGTGAGCCGGAGGCCGCTGCCGGGCATTCATCGCCGGATCGGGGCGATGACCTGCCGGACGCCCTCCGGAAGGACCTTCCGCACGCGCGCGGCGATCGGGCTCATTCGCGTTCGAGCACCATCGCCACCCCCATGCCGCCCGCGGCGCAGACGGTGACGAGGCCGTACTGTTCGCCGGTGCGCTGCAGTTCGTTGCAGACGGTGGTGACGATGCGGGCGCCGGTCGCGCCGAAGGGATGGCCCAACGCAATCGAGCCGCCGGTGCGGTTGATCGACTCCGGGTCGATCTCGCCGACCGGCTCGCTGCGGCCGAGTTTCTCCTGCGCGATCTTCTTCGATCCCATCCATTGGATGTTCGAGAGTACCTGCGCGGCAAACGCCTCGTGCATTTCGATGACGCCGATCTCCCTGAGCGACACTTTCGCGCGGTCGAGGGCGATGGGGAGTGCGAATACGGGACCCTGCAGGAGCTGGTCGAACGGGTCGAGGGCCGCGTAGGCGTAACTGCGGATGAAGCCGATCGGCTTGATGCCCGCCGCTTTCGCCTTGTCTTCCGACATGAGCAGTACGGCCGCCGCGCCGTCAGTCAGGGGGGAGGAGTTCCCGGCCGTGATGGTTCCGAACTTCCGGTCGAACACGGGACGGAGTTTAGCCAGGGCCTCGAGAGTCGAATCGCCGCGGATGAGGTTGTCGTTCTCGACCACCGTGTCGAAGCGCGGCGGAACGATCACCGTCATCACTTCGTCCTTGAACCGTCCGCTCGCCGTCGCCGCGGCGGCGCGCGTGTGGCTCTGGAGCGCGAAGCGGTCCTGAGCCTCGCGGGAGATGCCGTTCTCTTTCGCCATCTTCTCGGCCGACTCGCCCATGGTCAGGCCGGTGGTCGACTCGGCAATGGCGGGAGTCTCGGGGGCGAGGTCCTTCGGCCGGATCGCGGAAAAGGCGCGCAGCTTGCCGACGGCACTCTTCTGCCTGCTGGCGCCGACGAGAGCGTCGGCGAACTTGCGCGAGAAGAGGATCGGCACATCGGAGAGTGACTCGGCGCCGCCGGCAATCACCGTGTCGGCGTAGCCGCGGAAGATCATGTCGGCCGCGGCGGTGATGGCCTGATTGGCCGATGCGCACGCCTTTCCGACGGTGAATCCGGGAATGCGACGCGGCAGGCCGGTGCCGAGGACGATTTCGCGGGCGATGTTCGGGGCCTTGACGGAGGGGATGACGTTGCCGAAGACGACTTCCTGGATCTCTTCGGGATCGATGCCGGAACGGGCGACGAGTTCGGAGACGACGATCTTGCCCAGATCGAGGGCGGTCATGTGGGCGTAATGGGTGCCCGACTTCGCGAAGGGGGTGCGGAGTCCACGGATGACGGCTACTCTCGGGGTGTATTGCCACATGCGCGGGAGCATAGTGGGAAAGCCGAGTGGTCGCAAAGTCGCGGCGTCACACCCGGCGGGGTGCTTCTGCCCGGCGCCGTCTGACTCTACAATCGCAGAATGGCGGTCGCTCCTGTGAT
>DATLYG010000065.1:0-4204 GCA_035574985.1 Thermoanaerobaculia bacterium
CTCTTCGGTTCGCTCGAACCGCCGAGAGGCGCCGCCTTCCAGCCGAGGAAGAGCCCCAGGGCGGCGACGCCGGCGGCGGCGGCGAACGCGGCGCGGCCGGCGAGCGCATTGCGCGCCATCGCGAACGAGGCGCCGACCGCCACGGCCGCGGCGAAAAGACCGAGGATCAGGGCGCGCCTCTTCGGCGCGCTCGATTCCCCGGATGCAGGAACGGCGGCGGCGGTGACCACCCGCTTCGGAGACGTCATCGCGCGCTGCGCGGTGATGCGGATGTCGCGGATCGCGTAGCGGCCGTCCTCCCGCACCAGCTCGAACATCGCCGTGTCGTCGATGCCCGACGGGTACTCGATCGCGAAGACCGCCAGCCTGTCCGCGAGCGCGGGAACGACCGTCTGCAGCTCCCAGGTGGCGCCGTCGGGAGGGCCGAGCCGCACTTCGACTTCGGCCGCCGGATCGGACGACTTCCGGAGCGGCGAGTTCGAGGCGAGGCGCTCGACGATCGCCGGGGTGCCGCGCGAAAGGTAATCGGCGGCCATCTCGACGGCCGCCCGCTCGACTTCCGAGATCTGACGGACCTCGGCGAGGGCGGCGGGTGGGGCGAGAAGGGCGAGGGCTGCGATCAGGTGAAGCATCCGCTCGGCCACGAGGCGTCCGCGACGCGCTGGATCGACGCGCATGAAGAAGAAACTCCGTGATGACTCTTTGCAGGCAACTTAGCCCATTCAACGATGGGTGACAAGACCCGGAGTTGCCGGACGCATCGTCGTGACGTATCGTATTAGGCACCTAATACACCGAGTCGGTCCGCGCGCATGGCCCTTTTGACGCCCCTCGCTTCACCCGGCCTTCAGGCCGCCGAGCGCCGCGCCGCTGCCCGCGGCGTCCGCGCGATGCACGCACGGCGACGGGGGAAGCCGGAGGATCGCGCTCGGGCCGAACGCCGCAACGGGGCGCGCGATTGGCGGCGCGACCCGGCCGACTTCCGGGAAAAGCGAGTCTTGCGACGACGGTGCGGTCGTGACGCGGGAGGAGCGCCTTCCCCCCCGCTGCCGGGACCCGGCGAAAGGGCCGATGTTCGACATCAAGCCTGCTGACGCCTCGCCGATCTGGCGGCAGATCGAGGAAGGAATGCTGCGCATGATCGCGCTCGGCAGGCTCCGTCCCGGCGACCCGGTGCCGTCGGCCCGCGACATGGCGAAGAACCTTCGCGTGAACCCGAACACCGTGGCCCGGGCGTACCAGCGGCTCGCCGACCGGGGGGTCTTCGTCGTCCGCCGCGGGGAGGGGACGTTCGTGGCGGACGAGCCGCCGCAGCCGAAACGCTCCGAGAGAAACAAGAAGCTGCGCGAGGCGGCGATTCGATACGCCGGAACGGCCATCGCGCTGGGCGCCGCTCCCGATGACGCGATCGAGGAACTCGAAAAAGCGTTCCAGAAGCTCGTGCGCGAGCAGAGGAGGCGATCGTGAACGGTCCGAACGCGGGGAGCCGTGCGGCCGCCCGGCGGACGGCAGCGTCGCGATGAGGCACTACACTAGAACTAGAACTGCGACAGCACGCGGAGATCGTTCTCGAAGAGGGTGCGGATGTTCGGGATGTCGTACTTGAGCATCGCCACGCGGTCGATGCCGAGGCCGAAGGCGAACCCGCTCCACTCCTCGGGATCGATTCCGCAGTTGCGCAGTACCTGCGGATGGACCATGCCGCAGCCGAGGATCTCCATCCAGCCGGTCTGCGAACAGGTGCCGCAGCCGGCGCCCTTGCAGAAGACGCACGACATGTCGACCTCGGCGCTCGGCTCGGTGAAGGGGAAGTAGCTCGGGCGCATCCGCATCTGCGACTGTTCGCCGAAGAGCCGGCGGATCATGTGCTCGAGCGTCGCGCGGAGGTGCCCGATGTGGATGCCGTGGTCGACGAGGAGGCCCTCCGCCTGATGGAACATCGGCGAGCGGCGCATGGTGATCTCGTCGCGCCGGAAGACGCGGCCGCAGGAGAGGACCTTCACCGGCGGCTTGAATCGCTCCATCGTCCGGATCTGCACGTTCGAGGTGTGCGTGCGGAGGAGGAGCGGTTCGCCCGACTGCTTCGCGTCGAGGAAGAACGTGTCCTGCGTGTCGCGCGCGGGGTGGTCGGGGGTGAAGTTCAGCGCGCCGAAGTTGTACCAGTCGGTCTCGATTTCCGGGCCGGGATCGATCGAGTACCCCATCTCGCGGAAGATCCCTTCGATCTCCTGCCGCACCAGCGTGACCGGATGAAGGTGGCCCGAGCGCGGCATGCGGGCCGGGAGGGTGACGTCGATGATCTCGCGTGCTTCCTTCCGCTTCGCTTCCTCCGCCGCGACGCGCTCCTGCTTCTCCTTCAGCGCCGCTTCGATGCGGTCGCGGAGCTTGTTCAGCGCGTCGCCCGCTTCCTTCTTCTGCTCCTTCGGGACGTCTTTGAGCTTTGCGAAGAGGGCGGGGATGAGACCGCCTTTGCGGCCGAAGTAGCGGACGCGCAGGTCGTCGAGCGAGCGGGCATCGTTGGCGGCGGCGAGGGCGGCGTCGAACTCTTCACCGGCTTTCGTGATTTCGTCGAGCATAAAAAACGCGGGCATTGTAGCCCGCGTTTCCCGGGGTTCGCGTGCGAAATCGTTACTTCGTCAGGGCCCGCTTCGCGGTGTCGGCGAGCGCCGAAAAGGCGGCGGCGTCGCGCACGGCGAGATCGGCGAGCACCTTCCGGTCGAGCGTGTTGCCGGCCGCCTTCAGCCCGGCGATGAACTTCGAGTACGACAGGCCGTTCAGGCGGGCGGCGGCGTTGATGCGGGCGATCCACAGCTTCCGGAAATCACCCTTGCGGTCCTTCCGGCCGGTGAAGGCGAAGTTCAGCGACCGGAGCACCTGCTCCCGCGCGATCCGGTGACCGCGCGACTTCATCCCGTAGTAGCCCTTGGCGAGCTTCAGGATCTTCGCGCGGCGGTTCTTTCTTTTGGGACCTCGTTTGACTCTCGGCATGATCTCTCCTCGTTTCGTTCGTTCATGAGCGGGCGGGTCAGGAGGTGGTGCTGGTCACCACGCCTCGCTCGGGTTGGGCGCTCCCGATCAGTAGGGAAGCATCTTCCGGACGGTCTTCGCGTTCGCCTTCGAGACCTCGGACTCTCCCGCGAGGACCGCCTTCCGGCCGGGCGACTTCTTCGTCAGGATGTGCGAGTGGAACGCGTGGCTCCGCATCAGCTTTCCGCTTCCGGTCTTCTTGAAGCGCTTGGCGGCACCGCGGTGCGTTTTCAGTTTCGGCATGCAGAAATCCCCTTAAGCTCGGCTGGTAACCACTTCGAAGGCCTGGAGATTCCAGACCCGGGCCCGGCCTCGCTCACTTCTTGGTCGGCGCGATGACGATGGTCATCCGGTTGCCCTGGACATCGGGGTGCGGGCTCTCGGACGCCCCGAACTCCTTGACCTCGTCCAGCAGCCGGTCGATGACGGCCCGCCCCAGCTCCATGTGCGTCATCTCGCGGCCGCGGAAGCGGACCGTCGCCTTGACCTTGTCACCGTGCTGCAGGAATCGGAGGATGTTGTTTTTCTTGAAGTCGAAGTCGTGCTCGTCGATGCGGGGGCGGAACTGCACCTCCTTGACGACGATCACCTTCTGCTTCTTCTTCGCCTCGCTCTGCTTCTTCTTCTGCTGGAAGACGTATTTCCCGTAGTCCATGATCTTGCAGACGGGCGGGTTGGCCGTCGGCGAGATCTCCACGAGATCGAGGTCCTTCTCGCGCGCCATCTCCTGCGCCTGCGCGAGCGGCACGATTCCGACCTGCTTCCCCTCGTGGTCGATGAGCCTGACCTCGGGGATGCCGCGGATCATTTCATTGATGCGTGATTCGGGTTCTGCGGGTTTCCGGTCGAAACGCGATCCTCGTCGTGGCGGGTAAATACGGAAGTCCTCCTGTCGTCCCTGACCTTGGGTTCGAAGAATGTAGGGATTCGCCCCTACAAAGTCAACGAACGCGATTCGATCAAACGCCGGGCCTCGTCGAGGAATTGCGTCACGGCGACGGTCCCCTGATCGCCCCCCGTCCGCTTCCGGACCGCCACCGTCCCCGCGGCGGCCTCCTTCTCCCCGACGACGAGCATGTAGGGGACTTTCCGGAGCTGCGCCTCGCGGATCTTCGCCCCGAGTTTCTCGTTGCTCCGGTCGACCTCGACCCGCAGACCGCCGGCTTTCAGCTTCGCG
>DATLYG010000066.1:0-2073 GCA_035574985.1 Thermoanaerobaculia bacterium
TGAACGGCCAGGCCATCACCTTCACCGGCGACACCGGCCCGACGCAGGAGATCTGGAAACGGACCAACAAGACCGAAAAGGTCGTGGCCGTGATCACCGAGGCGTCGTTCCCGAACGACCAGCGCTCGCTCGCCGACGAGACCGCGCACCTCTGCCCGAACACCTTCGGCGAGGAGTTGAAGAAGATCGTCGCCGACGCGCCCGTCTACGCCAGCCACCGGAAGATTCCGTTCGAGCGCGACATCGAGTCGCAGATCCGGAACCTGCGCGACCGAAGGGCACGCGTGCTGCTGGAAAAGAACTACACTCTGTAGCTCTCGGCGGCGCCCGGCGCGCCGCGTTCCGGACGATGCGCCCTGCCGTCACCGCGATCATCCACACGCTGAACGAACTCGAATACATCGAGGACTGCATCCGCTCGGTCGAGTGGGCCGAGGAGATCTATCTGGTCGACTCCTTCTCGACCGACGGCACCGTCGAGCGGGTGCGCGAAAAGTTCCCCCGCGTCCGGATCGAGCAGCGCGAGTATCTCGGCGCCGCGTCACAGAAAAACTACGCCATCGACCGCGCCGCGCACGAATGGATCTTCGTGATCGACGCCGACGAGCGCGTGACACCCGAGCTGCGCGACGAGATCGAACGCCTTCTCGCCTCCGGCCCGAAGCAGTGGGCCTATTCGGTCGGACGCCGCAACTTCGTCCTCGGCCAGGAGGTCCGGTACAGCGGACTGCAGCGCGACCGCGTCACCCGACTCTTCCATCGCGCGCACGCACGCTACCCGAACCGGCGCGTTCACGCCGACCTCGTGACCGACGGTCCTGCCGGCCGGCTCCGGCAGAAGATGATCCACTACTACATCCGCTCGTTCGACCACATGATCGCCAAGATGACCCGCTACGGAAACTGGGGCGCGGCGCAGATGTACATCGACGGCAAAACGACGAGCGGGTGGGGCATCCTCGGTCACGCGCTCGGCAGGTTCGTCCGCGACTACGTCGTCAACCTCGGCTTCCTCGACGGCACGCGCGGGCTCATCTCCGTCGGAATGCACGTCTACTACACGTTCTGGAAGTACTCGAAGCTGTGGGAACTGACGCAGCTCAAACGCCTCGGCAGGCCGGTCCCCCTTCCGCCGCTCGACGAGGAGGAGGAGCGGTGGGAACGGCCATGGGAGCGGCCGGGCGAACGGAAGCAGGGATGAACCGCCGGCGGGCCGTTCTGCTCGCAGCCGTCATCGCCGCCGTCGCCACGGTCGCCCACCTGCGATTCTGGAACGAGAGCGATCATCTTCTCTACGACAGTCCGCAATACCTGACCAACGCCCGCAGTCTGGCCGAACGGCGGGAGTTTCTCGACGACTCCGGCCAGCCCGACGTCAGAAGGACCCCCGGATACCCCCTCTTTCTGACGATCTTCGCGCCGCTGGACTTTTCTCATGCGGCGGTCGCCGGCGCACAACATCTGCTCGCCATCGCGCTCTCGGTCGCAGTCTTCCTCGCTGCGCGGAGAATCCTCGGGAACGATCCCGCCGCTTTCGCCGCCGCGCTGATCGTGGCCACCGACACCGGCCAGGTGGTGATGGCGGACTTCGTCATGACCGAGACGCTCGCCTCGGTCGCATTCTTCGCGATCCTCCCCCTCGCTCTCGCCGCCGTGCGCAGCGGCGGGAGACGGCGGTGGTGGTGTCTCCTCGCCGCAGGACTGCTCATCGGCGGCGCCGCGCTCATCCGTCCGGCCGCGACCTATCTGCTCCTGCCGATGGCCTTCTGGGTGTTCGCGTTTTCCCCCGGAAGGCGGCTGCGGGCGACCGCCCTGTTCGCGGTTGCCGGGATGCTCCTGCCCGCAGCCTGGATCGTTCGCAACACGGTCCGCGCGGGACTGCCGAAGCTCTCGTCGATCGGAGCGGAAACGATCTACGCGTGGCGCGGAGCGGGCGTCATCGCCATGGAACGAACAGGGTTTCAGTACGCACCTCTCCCCTTTTCGGGCGAAGAAGAGTTCCGTCATCAGTTTTTCCGCGTCGTCCAGCACGAGGTGTCGGACGCACAGCGGGCCGAGGAGATCCGGCGGTTC
>DATLYG010000067.1:0-5842 GCA_035574985.1 Thermoanaerobaculia bacterium
CTCACACAGCTCCGGAAGATGTGCGACCACACCGAGATCGGCCGCCCCCACCGCTTCAAGCTCGAGTTCGCGCGGACGAAGGTCCTCAGTTGCGATCTGAAGGACGGCTATTACCTCGTGCTCGTCGTCGACGAAACCGCCAACGAAGGTGTCGCCCGCAACCACCTCGACCGATGCCGCGAGCGGTTGATGGCGGAGATCTGAAACCGCCTCCGGTCTCCTCCGCTCCTCACGAATCGCCGCTTTCTTCCAACCCCTCCAGGTTCGCCAGGATCGACTCGATCCGGTTCCGGATCTCGCTCCGCTCGCGGCGGAGCCGCTCCTGTTCCTCGCCGGCGGCGTCGAGGGCGCGCAACTGTTCCTCGGCCCGGGCCAGCTTTTCCTTCAGCGCGTCGCGTTCGCGCCGCAATTCCTGGATCGTCGCGATCGCCCTTTCGACGCGCTCGCTGAGCCGCGCCAGAATTTCCCCTTCCTCGGTACCGGCCAGGACCATCTGCTCCGTTTCCCGGTTTTTCTTCACTCGTCTCTCTCTTTCCCCAACGCTCAAAGCAGTTTCACCGGCAACCGTTCCGCGAGGTGCTGCGCGAGACGCTGGTGCGCCCGGGCGACCTCTTCCTGTGTCAGCGACCGGTCGAATGCCTGATACCACATCCCGAGCGTCGTCTTCACGACATTCTCTTCGCCCTCGGGGACGAAGCGGTCGCGCAGGCCGACCTCGTGGAGGTACGGCACCTCCAACGACCGGATCGTGTCGATGATCCGCTGGTACTCGAGCTCCCGCCCGTGCGTCATGGCGAGAATCATCGGCACGCCGGGGAAGCGCGCCACCGGCGCCATCTTCCACTCGCCGGTCGAAGCCAGCAGCGCCTCCAGATCGATCTCCGCCGCAGCGACGTCTCCCTTGATGCCGAATGCCTGCAGGACGCCGGAGGCCAGGAAACCGAGGACGGCGATCGCCCGCTCGCCGTGCCGCGCGATCGCCCGTTTGCCCTTCGCGAGCCACGGCCGGTCGCAGCCCTCGAATTCGAGGTCGACGTGGAACTTCCGCCCGACCTCCGCAACCACCCCCTTGATGTCGAAGAAGTCGACGGGTCGCTTCACGTCGCCCCAGTGCGATCCGATCGAGCCGAACATCACGATCCCGGCACGGCGCCGCTCCACGACACCGTCCGGACCGCGGTGATAGGTCCGCCCCACTTCGAACAGACCGCCGTCGCGCGTGCCGTACGAGCGGTTGAAGGCGACGCCTTCGAGCAGGCCCGGAACGAGCGAGAGCCGCATCGCGGCGATGTTTTCCGACAGCGAGTTGGTGATCAGGAGCTGCGGCTCGCCGGGGGCGATCATTTCGTTCGCCCCGGCCCGGATGAACGAGTAGTGGACCGCCTCCGCGAGTCCGCTTCCCGCCAGGATCCGGCGCACCCGCTCCTCGGCGTCCGCGATCGCATTGATGCGGACATCGCCCGTGGTCAGACGCGGCAGCGAGGCGGGGACGTTGTCGAGTCCGAAGAAGCGGAGGACTTCCTCGACGAGATCCATCTCCTCGTGAATGTCGCCGCGGAACGTGGGGACGGTCACCTCGATGCCGTCACCGACCCGTTCCGGCTCGAAGCCGGCGCGGGCGAACAGCTCCATCGCGTAACCGTCGCCGACCGCTCCGCCGCTCGCCTCCCGCAGTTTCGACGACCGGAGGCGCAGCTTCTTCGGCGCTTCCTCCCGCGCCACGACGTCGATCACCGGCTCGGCGATGCCACCGGCCAGTTCGACGATCATCGCCGCCGCACGCTCGATCGAGCGGATCGTTCCGTTCGGGTCGACGCGGCGCTCGAACCGGTACGACGCATCGGTCCGGATGCCGAGGCGCTTCGCCGTCCGGCGGATGACGGACGGATGAAACCACGCGCACTCGAGGAGCACGTTCTTCGTCTTCTCGCCGATCTCGCTCTCCGCGCCGCCGATGATCCCCCCCAGGGCGACGGCGCGGGAGGCGTCGGCGATCACCACGGTCTCCGGGTCGAGCTTCCGCATCTCCCCGTCGAGGCTCCGCATCTGCTCCCCTGCTCTTCCGGCACGGACGACGATCGTCTTCCCCGCGATCCTGTCGAGATCGAACGCGTGCAGCGGATGCCCCAGTTCGAGCATGACGTAGTTGGTCACGTCGACGACGTTGTTGATGGGGCGGAGTCCGACCGCCTCGAGCCGCCGCCGCACCTTTTCCGGCGAGGGGCCGATGGTCACGCCGCGAATCACCAGACCGCTGTAGCGCGCGCACATCTCGGGTGCTTCGATCCGGATGCTCACCTCCGAAGGCGGCGCTCCTTCGCGTCTTCGCGCCACTTCGGGGCGCTGCTTCAGCTCGCGCCCGAGCGCGGCGGAGAGTTCCCGCGCCATGCCGAAGTGCGACATCGCGTCGACGCGGTTCGTCGTGATCTCCAGGTCGAAGACGGTATCGCCATCGTGCCTTTCGACCGATTCGATCGCGTGACCGATCTCGGTCAGGCGCCGGCCGAGGTCCTCGTCGGTGAGACCGGAGAGGTCGATGAAGTCGGAAATCCAGTCGCGGGAGAGTTTCATGAAACGTGAGAATGGAACGCTGCGAATTGAGAATCGAACGCCCGGAGGGCGCACCATTTTCGATTTTCAATGCTCAGGTTTCAATTCTTCGAACCTCACTTTCTCCAGCAGCCGTTCGGCGGCATCGTGCGGATTGGTGACCTTTTTCGAGACCTCCTCGAGGAGCGTCTCGTAATCGGCCTTCCCGACCGTTCCGCCGATGAGGCGCTCCATGAATTTTTCCTTCAGGTGCGTCTCCACGCGAATGCGGATCCGCTCGCGGTTGCGGCGGTCGAGTTCCCCCGACGTGCGCAGGTACTCGTAGTGGCGGGCGATCGCCTCGTCGAGTTCCGCGATCCCCTCGCCGCGGGAGGCGACCGTCTTCACGATCGGCGGCACCCACTCGCCGTGTTCCTCCACGAGCGACATCATCATCGTGACCTCGGTCACGGTCCTGTCGGCGCCGGGACGGTCGGCCTTGTTGACCACGAAGATGTCGCCGATCTCCATGATTCCGGCCTTGATGGCCTGAATGTCGTCGCCCATTCCCGGCACGAGGAGGACCAGGTTGGTCTGCACGGTGCGGACGACTTCGACCTCGTCCTGTCCGACGCCGACGGTCTCCACGAGAATCACGTCGAAGCCGGCGGCGTCGAGGATGTCGACCACGTCGTTGGTCGCTCTCGCCAGGCCGCCGAGGAAGCCGCGCGTCGCCATCGAGCGGATGAACACGCCGCGGTCGGTATACAGCTCCGCCATCCGGATGCGGTCGCCGAGAATCGCGCCGCCGGTGAACGGAGACGTCGGATCGACGGCGATGATGCCGACGCTCTTTCCCTGCGCGCGGTAGTGTCTGGCCATCGCCGCGACGAGCGTCGATTTCCCCGCTCCGGGCGAGCCGGTCACCCCGACCACGCGCGCGCGTCCGGTCGACGGGTAGATTTCGGCGAGAAGGCGGTGGGTCTGCGGGTCGTCGCGTTCGACCAGCGAGATCGCCTGCGCCAGCGCGCGATAGCGTCCGGCGAGGATGTCGGACGAGAGCGTCTCGAGACTCAGGCGCTCACTCCGTTCCCGACAGGATGTTGCGCGCGATCACCATCCGCTGGATCTCGCTGGTCCCCTCGCCGATGGTGCAGAGCTTCACGTCGCGGTAGTACTTCTCGGCGGGGAACTCCTTGATGAAGCCGTAGCCGCCGAAGATCTGCACGCCCTTCTCGGTGGCGCGGACGGCCACCTCGGAGGCGAACAGCTTCGCCATCGCCGAGAACTTCGTGACCTTCTCTCCCGCGTCCTTGATCGTCGCCGCGCGCCAGGTCAGAAGGCGCGCCGCATCGATCTCCGTCGCCATGTCGGCGAGCATGAACTGGATCGCCTGAAAGTCGGCGATCGGCTTCCCGAACGCCGTCCGCTGCTTCGCGTACTCGCGCGCCGCCTCGTACGCCCCCCGCGCCACGCCGAGGGCCAGCGCGGCGATGGAGATGCGGCCGCCGTCGAGCACCTTCATCGCGTCGATGAAGCCGCAGCCGATCTCCCCCAGCACGTTCTCCGCCGGCACGCGGCAGTCCTCGAGGACCAGCTCCGCGGTATCGGAGATCCGCATCCCGAGCTTGTTTTCCTTCTTGCCGGCCCGGATGCCCCTGCGGTCCATCTCCACCGCGAACGCGGTGATGCCGCGCTTGCGATCGTTGCGGTCCGTCACCGCGATCACGACCGACATGTCGGCGTACGTCGCGTTGGTGATGAAGTTCTTCGTGCCGTTGAGGACCCACTCGTTTCCGTCCTTCACGGCCGTCGTCCGCATCCCGGAGGCGTCGCTCCCCGATCCCGGCTCGGTCAGTCCCCACGCCCCGATCCACTCGCCGCTGGTGAGTTTCGGGAGCCACTTCTTCTTCTGCTCCTCGCTGCCGGCGAGGTAGATGTGGCCGGTGCAGAGCGAATTGTGCGCGGCGACGCTGAGGGCGAAGCCGCTCTCCACCGCACCGAGTTCCTCGATGATGTTGACGTAGTCGACGTACGAAAGACCGGCGCCTCCGTACTCCTCGGGGAAGATCGCGCCGAGCATCCCCAGCTCCCCCGCCTTCCGGAACGTCTCGACGGGGAAGTGCTGCGCCTCGTCCCACTCCAGGATGTGGGGCTTGATCTCGCTCTCGGCGAACTCCCTCACCATCTGCTGGATCTGTTTCTGCTCGTCGGTCAGACGGAAATCCATCGTGGGTTCACTCCTCGGATCGGCATTGTCTGCTCAGGCGGGGGCCCGGCGGTCGATCAGGTCAGGCGAGCGCGATTCTAGCCGAATCGCTACAATTTCGCGCAGAGGTCCGTCGATGAAGATTGCCGTCGCCCCCCTGCTCGTGTTCCTTGCCGTCACGCCGCTTGCCGCGGCGCAGACCGAGGCAAAGCCGCCCGCTCCCGCGTCGAAGAACGGATTCCGCGCCGAGTTCGTCCGCGACCTCGACGCTGTCCAGACCAAGATCCTCGATCTCGCCCGCGCCATTCCCGCGGAAAAGTACACCTGGCGTCCCGCCGACGGCGTCCGCTCGATCAGCGAGGTCTTCATGCACATCGCCGGCGGAAACTACTTCCTCGGCACGTTCCTCGGCGTCCAGCCTCCCGCCGGCATGCCGAAGGACCTCGAGAAGATCACCGACAAGGCTCAGGTGCTGGCCGAGTTGCAGAAATCGTTCGACCACCTCCGCTCCATCGTGAAGAACATCTCGGACGCCGACCTCGAGAAGGCGGTGACGCTGTTCGGCAACCCGACCACCCAGCGCGGGGTGCTGGTCACCGCGCTCAACCACCTTCACGAACACCTCGGGCAGTCGATCGCCTACGCGCGGATGAACGGCATCGCCCCGCCGTGGAGCAACTAGTGTAGTGCTTCATCAATATCTTGCCTTTTGTTGCGGCGCCGAGCGGCCAGATGCGAGACGCCGCGACGCAGGCGATGCGCGACATCGTCGAGGAGCGGCAACGAAGCAGATGGCCGCCCGCCGCCGCAACCCGAAGGGCCGTGGGATCTGCGGGCGATCTCTGCGTCACTCGTCGTCAACGATGCCACCGCATCGCCTCCTCCTCGTTCCTTGACCTCGCCCGCAGCTCCCACGGCAAAAGGCAAGATATTGATGAAGCACGACACTAGCGCTCCACTATCATCTCCGGTAGCGCGCGACCGATTCGGGGACGGTGATCCCGGGGAGCAGGCTGCCATCCCCCACCGGGTCGCCGGGAACGAGGCGGAGAGGAAGAACGCCGGCCCAGACGGGGAGCGCGTAGTCCTCCTCGTCGTCGACCG
>DATLYG010000068.1:0-4715 GCA_035574985.1 Thermoanaerobaculia bacterium
CCGCGCCGGCGAGCCTCCACACCGCGGCCGCTGCAATCAGCGCCGCCAGTCCCGCCATCACGATCTGCAGCGAGCGGATGGCATCGAGGCCGGCGCCCGTCGTTCTGACGGCGTAGAAAAACCAGAGATAGCCCGGGCTGACGTCGTTGAGGCGCTGGCGGGGAAACTCGCCAGCCGCCGCGGCGTCAGCGAGCTTCAAGTATTTCGGAAAGAGGTGGAGGTGCCCGCCGGAACGGGCGAGATCGAGGCGCTCGCCCGTCACGGCGAGCGCGACGACGATCAGCGCCGCCGCCGCAAGACGGCGGGACCTCTGCGGACGATCGGCCGACACAGGGAATCAGGCGCTGAGCGATTTGAAGACCGCGTTCATGGCGCCGTAGAAACGCTCGTGAAAGCCGAACGCCTCGCGGTAGATCTGCGGAAACTGCGGAAGGTCCTTCGTCGCCACGACGAGATTCACGCCGTAGAGGAACGCGGCGTTTCCGTCGAGGGTCCGGAGATTGTCCGCGATGAGGATGAAGAACGATTTCCGCCGGTCGGTCGGCGTGAGCGAGATGATCGGGGCGTAACCTTCGAGCGGCGGAGGGGTGATCTGTGGCGGGTTGATGACCACCACCTGCGGGACTTCCTGATTGTAGAACTCCCGCGCTTTTTCCGGCGTCGGGATATGGACCGGCAGGAAACCGATGAGCTTCACCGCCTGACGCACGGCCGGATGGTCGTTGCCGACGACCAGCGCCTTCGAGCCGAATCCCTCTTCCTCCTCCGCGCCGTTCCCTCCCGCATCGGAGGCCGGCTGGGGAGGCGGTGCAGCGGCAGGGGGTTCGGGAGCGGCCGCCTCGCCGCCGAGGTTGCGGCGGTCGACCGTCAGCTTCGTCTTGCAGACCGGGCAGGGAAAGGAGACCTCCTTCATCGGAAGCTTGGTCTCGTCGAGCGAGAGGGGCTTCTGGCAGGAGGTACAGACGATCTTGATCATGGGCGGTTTACTCCAGCATCGACAACATCGAGCCTTCGTCTTCCTTCTTCTGCGCCGCTTCCGGCTCGTCGGTCATGCGGAGCGCGAGGTTGGTCGGGTTCGTCGCGTAGGCGAGGGCGATCTCCTTCGTGATGACGCCCTGGTTCCAGAGCTTTTCCAGCTCGTCATCGAACGTCTGCATGCCATCGACCGAGCCGTCGTGCATGGCGTCGGTCAGGGAGCGTCCCTCCGACTCTCCTTTCACGATGTAGTCGCGCGTGCGCATGGTCGACTTGAGGATTTCCAGCACGGCCACGCGGCCGCCGCCGATCTTCGGCAGCAGGCGCTGCGAGATGACGTAGCGGAACGACTGCGAGAAGCGCGTGCGGATCTGCGGCTCCTGGTCCTTCGGAAAGACTCCGATGATGCGGTCGACGGTCTTCGAGGCGTCGATGGTGTGCAGCGTCGAGAGCACGAGGTGACCCGTCTCGGCGGCCTCCATCGCGATCTCGATCGTCTCGACGTCGCGCATCTCGCCGATGAGGATGACCTTCGGCGCCTGACGGAGAGCGGCCCGAAGCGCGAGGGCGAACGTTTTCGTGTCGCTCCCCACCTCGCGCTGGTTCACCGTCGACTTCACGTGCTTGTGCATGTACTCGACCGGGTCTTCGATCGTCAGAATGTGGTAAGCCGACTCGTGGTTGATCTGATTGATGATCGCGGCGAGGGTCGTCGACTTGCCGGATCCGGTCGGGCCGGTGACCAGGACGATGCCGTTCTTGAGCTTCCCGACGTTGTAGAGCTCCTTCGGCATCTTGAGCTGGTCGAGCGTCGGAATGCCCTCCGGGATCACGCGGAGAACGATCGCGTAGGTCCCCCGTTGCGAGAAAATGTTCACGCGAAATCGGGTCTTGCCCGGAATCGAGTACGAGAGGTCGACCGACCCGTTGACGAGGAGCGTGCGCGTCAGCTCCCGGTCTCCGCGCAGCATCTGCATGGCGATCGTCTCGGTCTGGAACGGCGTGAGGCGGGGAAGCCCCGGAAAGTTGACCGGCACGAGCTGCCCGTCGATCTCCACCTGGGGCGCGCGGCCGACGGAGAAATTGAGATCCGACACCCGGTCGGACATCTTCAGCATCGCCTCGAGGATTGCATCGAGATTGAAGTTCTTCATCTGGACCGCCTGTGCAACCGATTGTAAGGCAGAACGGAGAGAGGGACGGATGAGGGGGAACGGGAAACCGGACGAGGACCGGCGAAAGCCCTCCCGTTTTTCCGGTTTCCGGATCGTCGTTTCTGGTTTTTAATCATTCCATGATCATCGGCATCGACTACGGATCGCGCCGGATCGGAATCGCCTCGAGCCGCTCGGGCGAGCTGGCGGAGCCGCATTCGACGCTCCGCAACGAAGGGGACGTGGTGGAAGCGATCGCCGCCCTCGGCGAGCAGCTCGGAGCGGAGACGTTCGTCGTCGGCGTTCCGCGGCGCACCCTCAGCCGCGACGGCGAGCGGCGCTATCGCGACTTCGCCGTCCGGCTGCGGCAGAGGACGTGCAAAGAGGTCGTCCTCTGGGACGAGACCCTCACCACGGTGGAGGCGGCGGAGCGGTTGCGCTCGGCCGGAAGAAGCCGCCGCGACGCGCAGCGCGAGATCGACATGCACGCCGCCGCGGTCATGCTTCAGTCGTGGATCGACGCCGGAAGGAGGTCCGCATAGCCAGGTCGTCACGAGCCGGAGGCGGTTGCCGCAAGTACCTGCAGTCCGCCGGAACCATCGTCTTCTTCGGCGTGCTCCTGCTGATCGCCGGCGGCTACTTCTTCTGGCGCGCGCTCACCACCCCCTTCCAGGGTTTCAGCCGGCCGGGAACACGCATCGAGATCCGCCGCGGCGAGACCACCGCCGCGATCCTCAGGCAACTCCGGCGCGCGGGAGTCCTCCGCGACGAGTACGTCCCGCTTCTCTACATGAAACTGATCCGCCGCGGCGACTCTCTGAAGGCCGGGGTGTACGCATTCGACCGGCCGATGGCGGCCGCCGAGGTGATCGAGAAACTGGTGCGCGGCGACGTCGTGCTCAAGACCGTCACCGTGCGCGAAGGACTCGATCGCTTCGCCGTGGCGCGACTCTTCACCGCCGAAGGGTTCGGTTCCCCCGGGGAGTGGGAGAGGCTCACCGGCGACGCCGAACGGATCCGCGACCTCGCTCCCGACGCCACCTCGCTCGAGGGATATCTCTTCCCCGACACCTACAAGTTCAGTCCCGGAACGAGCGCGGCGACGATCGTGAAGGCAATGGTCGACAACTTCCGGAAGAACTTCGGCGGCGAGATGGCCTTCATCACCACCGGGCTCTCGCTCCACGAGACGGTGACGCTCGCCTCGATCGTCGAGACCGAGGCGCGCCTCGCACAGGAGCGCCCCGTGGTCGCATCGGTCTACATCAATCGCATCCGGCGACGGATGCTCCTCGGCGCCGACCCGACCGTCATCTATGCGCTCAAACTGGCCGGACGGTGGGACGGCAACATCCGCAAGGCCGACCTGCAGATCGACTCCCCCTACAACACCTACCGCAGACCGGGGCTGCCCCCCGGGCCGATCGCCAATCCCGGCCTGGCGTCACTCCGCGCCGCCGCGGCGCCGGCCTCGACCCGGTACCTCTATTTCGTCGCCCGGCAGGACGGCTCGCACGCCTTCTCCACGACGATTGCCGATCACAACCGCAACGTGGAGATCTACCAGCGCGAGTTCTACCGGCGGCAGCGTGAAGCGCAGCGGAAGAACTCGCGCTGATCCCGCTGGCGAACGGCTCTTCCCGGCGCGTTTTCGTTGTATTCTTATTCCCTCCGCTTCGCAGAATCACCAGGTGAGTCGCTTCCTATGTCCACGCGGAACAAACCGTATGAGCAGTTCGGGTCCTACATCCTCTTCAAGCGCCTCGAGGCCGACAGCCTCGGCGAGTTGTGGCGCGCGGGCCGCATCGAGGGGGACGCTCTCGGCGCCACGGTCGCGCTCCGCCGCCTGACGGGAGGGCATCGCGCCGCTCTCGCCGCGGCCGCCTCGGAGGCCCGCGCGATCGCCCCTCTTCTGACCGGCACGTCGTTCGCGAAGAACCAGACCGTCGAGATCGTCGACGGGATCGCCACCGTCGTGCACGACTATTCGGGAGGCCGCTCGCTGCGGCACATCGTCGACCGCGCCCGCGGCGGCACCGGATCCAACCCGAACCCTCTGCCGATCGACCAGGCGATCGCCATCGCCGAGCGGATCTCCCTGTCGCTGGCGACGATCGCGGAGATGAAGTACCAGGGACGGCGCCTCGCACACGGGGCGCTGATTCCGCAGTTCGTCTGGATCGCCGACGACGGCGAGATCCGTGTCGCGGGACAGCAGCTCGGACGCGGCGTGGTGGCATCGCTCTCCGACCCGAACGTGGCCCAGGACATCGGGCGCTATTTCCCTCCCGAGTATCACGCATCGACGGAACCGTCGAAGACCACCGACGTCTACTCGTTGGGCGCGATTCTCTATCTGCTCGTCACCGGCAACGAGCCGCCCGACGCCACGAATGCGAGTGCTTTTGCGCAGACGCTCCGCGCCGCGAAGACGATGGGAGGGACGCCGGTGCCGGACGACATCCGCAGCGTCATCGCGAAGTCACTGGCGCTCGATCCGGCCGCCCGCTACCCGTCGGCCGCGGCGATGAAGCAGGATCTTTCGGCGCTGGCGCACGGCGGAAAGTACTCGGCCACGACCTTCAA